>CAJPNP010000015.1 GCA_905372025.1 uncultured Treponema sp.
GCTTTGCCAACTTAGCTCAGCTGGTCCAGAGCACGTGATTTGTAATCTCGGGGTCCAGGGTTCGAATCCCTGAGTTGGCTTATGCTGAGCGACGAAAAACGGGGAGGTTCCCGAGCGGTCAAAGGGGGCAGACTGTAAATCTGTTGGCTCCGCCTTCGAAGGTTCGAATCCTTCTCTCCCCAAAGGGCTATTTCATTGTATTGCAGTGGAATAGCCCTTTTTGTATAAAAATGGCTTAAACGCATGAACGATACGTTTTATTCACAGGGTTTGCGCTTTTCCTGTGCGCGCTGTTCTCATTGCTGCCGCATCGAACCCGGACTTGTATATCTTTCCCGAAGCGATTTGACAAATCTTTGTAAATGGTTTAATTTAAAAGAAGCGGAATTTATACACCTTTACTGCCGTTTTGTGTACAATGCCGACGGAAAGCGCCTTCTTTCGCTGCGGGAAAAGGCGAATTACGACTGCATTTTATGGAAGGACGGCTGTACTGCATACGGGGCAAGACCCGTGCAGTGTTCGACCTATCCGTTTTGGCCCTTTATACTGCGAAACCGGCAGGCATGGAATGAAGAATCGTTGTCCTGTCCCGGCATAAACAAGGGTAAACTTCACGGCACCGAAGAAATCGAAGGGGCGCTGAACGAATACTGCAGCAACAGACCTCTGGAATATGAGGAAGTAAGCCGCATTTTGGAAGGAACGGAACTATGAAAATACGTTTTTGGGGCGTTAGAGGTTCTATCGCTACCCCCATATCCGCCGAACAAATACAATCGAAAATAGTTGCAGCCGTTTCAAGAATTTCGGTGCGCGATTTGGAATCCGAAAACGCACGGCAGAATTTCATTGCGAGTCTTCCCGAATATTTATACGGTACCATCGGCGGCAATACTGCATGCTTGGAAATCGAAAATGAAAACGGCGATCATATAATCATCGATGCGGGAACCGGCATCCGCATGTGCGGCAAACAGTACGCAAAGAAAAACAATCAAGTATTCCATCTGTTATTTTCGCACTTTCACTGGGACCATATACAGGGCTTGCCGTTTTTTGATCCCGCATATAAAAGCGACACCGTGTTTCATATTTATTCGAACTATCCGGATATGCGCCGCTTTTTGGAAGCACAAATGGAGCCGCCGTATTTTCCGGTCAGAATGAACACCTTTACAAAAAATATTTTTTGGCACGATATAACCGACACCGTTCCCTTTAAAATAGGCGGCATGCAGATTATTACAAAACTTATGTTCCATCCGGGCGACTCTCATTCGTATTTGCTTATGGAAAACGGCAAACGCTTTATTCACGCAACCGATGTCGAGCTGCGCCAAATCGATTTTGAACGCACCGAAGAAAACATTGCATTTTTTGAAAATACCGACGTTTTGGTGCTCGATGCTCAGTATACGGTTGAAGAAACCGCCCAAAAAGAAGGCTGGGGACATTCGGCTTTTTGTTACGCCATCGACTTTGCGGTGTTTTGGAATATAAAGCATTTGTATTTGTTCCATCATGAGCCGATGTATGACGATAAAAAAATATACACGATATTAAAATCGGCGCAGTGGTATTCCGATTACGTTTGCGGCGGAAAGGTTGCCGTTCATTTGGCAATCGAAGGACAGGAAATTTGTCTATGAACGGCGAATACCGCTTTTCGCTGCAAGAAATAAAACAGCTGGCCTTATTGATGAGAAAATACGAAGACGATATACCCGACGATTTGCAGTCTTTTTTTTCGTATCTTGAATCGAGCATTTACGATGCAATGAGCATCGAAGAAGCTGAAAGGTTTTTTAATGAAAACTAAACTTTTGCCGCGTATCGCTCTTATACTGCTTGCCGCAGTTATATGTGCCGGCGCGGCTCTTATCATATACGCATCTTTACCGGCAGGAAAGGCACATTCGCCCGAGGAATACCGCGTCGTTGTTGCAAGCGGCGCAACGTTGCGTACCGTCGCCCGGGATTTAAAAAAACGCGGCATTATCCGCTCGGCGGAATTTTTATACGCATACGGAAGACTTACGCGCTTGTTTTTAAAAGCGGGCATTTACAAAGTTTCTTCGGCGATGTCGCCTGCGGCAATTTGCGCCGTTTTTGCATCGGGTAAACAGGAATACATCAGCGTATCATTCGGCGAAGGTCTTACCGCAAGCAAAATCGCGGCCGTTCTCGAAAAAAACGGCATTACAAGTGCGGACGATTTTATAAAAGCATGCCGCGATAAAGAACTTCTTGCCGAATTCAACATTCCCGCATCTTCGTTTGAAGGCTATCTTTTCCCCGACACGTACAACTTGGATTTCGGCATGCAGGCAGAAACGGTCGTTCGGATTTTCGTGCACAACTTTTTTTCAAAAATCGAAAGCATAGCCGAACTTAAGGGCAAAACAAGCGAAGAACTGCACAATGTCGTTATTTTAGCTTCCATCGTCGAGCGCGAGTACCGCTTGCCCGAAGAAGCGCCGCTTATCGCAAGCGTGTTTTCCAACCGGCTTAAAAAGAACATCGGTTTGTATTCGTGCGCGACAATCGTCTATGTATTGACGGAAATCGAAGGGCGGCCACATCCGGAAGTAATAAAGATTGAAGACACCAAAATAAACAATCCGTATAATACTTACAAGTGGGCGGGCTTGCCGCCCGGTCCCATTTCGAATCCGGGCTTGGTTGCGCTTTCCGCCGCCGCCGCGCCTGCAAAAACCTCGTATTATTATTTCCGCGTTGCCGACAATGCAAAAGGTAGCCACGTTTTTACCGAAAATTTCGGCAGCCACAAAGACGCCGCTTCCGTACCGATTAAAGCGGTTCCTTCCGCGCGCGCTCAAACAAATCAAACGGACGGACAATAAGCGTATGCCGAAGATTTCATCGCAGACGATAGACGAAATCAACGCGCGTACCGATATTGTCGCCCTCGTCGGCGAATACACGCGCTTGGAGCGGCGAGGGGAAGAGTGGTGGGGCTGCTGTCCCTTCCACAACGAAAAAACGCCGTCGTTTCACGTGTCGGCGGAACGCAAAATGTATCATTGCTTCGGCTGCGGAGTCGGCGGCGGCCTTATCAATTTTTACATGGAAATGGAAAAGGTAAGTTTTACCGAAGCGGTTCTTTTTTTGGCAAAAAAAAGCGGCGTCGAAGTTATATACGACAGCGGGAATTTTCCCGCGGTTGAAGAGGAAAATCCGAAGGAACAATATATAGACTTATACGGGCGCGTAAGCGGTACCTACCACTTTTTTTTAACGTCTTCCGAAATGGGAAAGGCCGCTCTGCACTATTTAAAACAGCGCGGAGTTTCCGACGAAAGCATAAAAGACTTTCAGCTCGGTTATTCTCCCGCCGACCGGTACTGGCTAAAAAATTTTTTAAAGTCGAAAAACTACAGCGACGAATTCCTTGCCGGCTCGGGCCTTTTGTCGAAAAAATATCCGGATATGTCGTTTTTTTCGAACCGCCTTATGTTTCCCATTTGGGACAGGCGGGGCAGGGTTATCGCATTCGGCGCGCGGCTTTTGGAAGGCGAGGGCCCCAAATACATCAATTCGGGCGAACTGCTGCAGTACAAAAAAGGCGAAACCCTGTACGCGTTCAATTTGGCAAAGCAGCACATACGCTCTTCAAAATCGGTTATTTTATGCGAAGGCTATATGGACGTTATCGCCTATCATCAAGCCGGCATAAAAAATGCGGTAGCCCCGCTCGGAACGGCGCTTACGCAGGAACAAGTGCACGTGCTCGCTTCTTTTGCCGACACCTTTTATCTTTCGTTCGATTCGGATCAGGCGGGGCAAACCGCGACGTACAAAGCGATTTTGCTGTGCCGAAAAAACAACATTTCCGTCAAAATCATCATATTGAGCGAGGGCAAAGATCCGGCCGAGATTCTGTTGAATTCCGGCGCACAAATATTGACGAAACACGTTGAAAATGCTATATTAGATGGTGATTTTTTGTTATCCGCTTTGATGCGTCAATACCCGGCACATACGCCCGAAGGCAAAACGAAAATATGTTTGGCTTATTTTCCGTATTTGGACGCTTTGCAATCGGATATACACAGAGAATCGTGTTTTGAACAATTATGCCAAGCATTGCAGTTAAAACCTGAAGCAGTAAGAGCCGATTACGTAAACCGTGAATCTGCGCGCGGAAGACTGGAGGTCGGGGAAGCGGATACAGTACGGGGGGTAAATAAGGGTTTTAAACCTAACGCCGAAATGCGTTCCGTTCTTGCTGTGATTGCAAATCCCGATTATTTCAGTTTAATGCGTTCTTCTCTTACCGCCGATGATTTTGAAGATGCAACGGCACGGGATATGTTCGTTACATTGGAAGAGTGTTTTAGAGAAGATGCGGTCAGTTCGGACAGTATATTGCAGCGCTGCAGCGGTGAAATACGCGCATTGGTAACCAAAGCGGTTACATCGGGGGAATTTACCCTTAATTCCCGCCAAGCGGTGGACGACAGTATACGGCTGATCCGCAAAAACAGTTTAAAACGCAAGCGCGACCGCATCGTCAATAAAATCCGTACGCTCGAAAACGGGGGCGGAACTTTCGATACGGCGCAGGAATTGAATGCTCTTTTAACGGAAAAAATGAACATAGATGTGGAATTAAATAATTAAAGGGTAGAATATGGATCAAGAACAGGAACTGGATCCTGCTGTCGCAAAACTTCTCGAACATGCAAAAGTCAAGCAGATAATTACCTGGGAAGACGTAAACGAATTTCTTCCGCAGGAAATAATCATTTCCGACCGTATGGAAGAAATTTTAATACTGTTGGAAAAGCATAATATCCAGCTCATAGAAGAAGAACCGACGGAAGAAGATGCCGACATTATCGAAGACGAAGCGATTACCGACGAAATCAAGATCGACGACAGCCGGCGCAAACATTTGGTCAACAACGAAAAAGATTCGGGGACGGACGATCCCATCCGTCTTTATTTGCGCGAAATAGGCAAAGAACATCTTTTAACCGCCGAACAGGAAGTGCAGCTTTCCAAAAAGATGGAAGACGGCGAAAATATTATAAAAAACGTTATAAAGAATTCCGGCATGATGATTCCCGAATTCTTTTTTGTTGCGCAAAAAGCCTATACGAGAATTGATATTCACGAAAGCGGCCGGCCGCGTAAAGAAATCAACGAAGAAATGGCGGAAAAACGCCGGCTGCGTGCGGCTTACGGCGAGTATTTAAAGCCGATTTTGGCGGAAATGCGCCAATACGTTACTTTAAAAAAGCAGCTGTACGATGCGGATCCGACAAAAAATATTTTTGAAGACGAAGAGCTTGTCCGCTTGCGGCAAGAAATTTTGCCGGTTTTGCAAAATATCGACATTCAGTCCGAAGAAATCGAACGTTTTTCGGCGCGCTTTATGGACGCGACCTTTCGTATTCAAGATTACCGGCACCGTCAGGAAAAAAAAGCAAAAGATTTACGCATAAGCGAATACGGCCAACTGCGCACGCTGGGGAAAAAGGTCGCGATAAAATCGGAGCGCATAAAACTTGAAGCGGAATTGGGCATGAGCGCCGACGAAATCCGCGACGTATACACACAAATTCAAAAAATCGACCGCAAACTGCGCCGCCTCGAATGCGAATTCGAAAACAACGTGCAGGATATTATGACTATGGCGCAGGAAATAAACGCCGGGCGCAAAATGATGGAAGAAGCGAAAAACCGGCTTATAAACGCAAACCTGCGTCTTGTGGTTTCGATTGCAAAAAAATATACGAACCGCGGCTTGCAGCTTTTCGACTTAATCCAAGAAGGAAATATCGGCCTTATCAAGGCGGTTGAAAAATTCGAGTACCGCAAAGGTTATAAGTTTTCGACCTACGCCACATGGTGGATACGTCAAGCCATTACGCGCAGCATATCGGATCAGGCGCGCACCATCCGCGTTCCCGTTCACATGATCGAACAAATAAACAAGGTGGTGCGCGAATCGCGCCAGCTTATGCAGCGTTTGGGCAGGGAACCCAGCGACGAAGAAATCGCAAACCAGCTGAGCTGGCCGGTTGCACGCGTAAAACAGGTAAAAAACGTTGCGCGCGAACCTATTTCGCTCGAAACACCTATCGGCGAAGAAGAAGATTCGCTTTTGCGCGATTTTATCGAAGACAAAGAAGTCGAAAATCCGGCTATAAAAACCGCGTATACGCTTTTGCAGGAACAAGTGCAGGGCGTTTTATCGACGCTGCCGCCCCGGGAGCAGGAAGTACTGAAAATGCGCTTCGGGCTGGACGACGGGTATTCGCTTACACTCGAAGAAGTGGGGCTCTATTTTAACGTTACGCGCGAACGTATACGTCAAATCGAAGCGAAAGCCCTGCGCCGGCTGCGCCATCCGCGCCGTTCAAGCGGTTTACGCGATTATATAGACATTTAACCGATAATAGTATATAAATATAAAGAAAGAGGTTGCAAAGCAAGATGACGGAGATTTTCGAAAAGCTCAAAGATTTACAGGATATTTTGGCGGAAAAATATGCGATTCAGCGCGAAATTGAAGAAGCGCCGAAAAAACTTTTTTCGCAGGACGAACTGCTCGCGCGTTTGAAAAAAGAATTCATCGAAAAAAATGCGAATTATGAAGAGCTGAGAAAAAAAGTCGTTCAGCTGAAAACCGAATTGGCCGAAGCCGAAGCCGCCCGCGAAAAAGGCGAAAAAGGCATGGACAATATTACCTCGCACCGAGAATATGAAGTGCTCGAAAAGGAAATCCGCGATGCGGCCGAAGCCGAGCAAAATATCCGCAAAGAACTGCAAAAGCAGGAAAAACTGCTTGCCGAGCAAAACGAAAGTCTTAAACAGGACGAACAGCTCATCGCCGTTCAGGAAAGCGAATTGAATGCCGGAAAAGCTTCGCTGGACAAAGAAACGGCCGGCATGCAAAAAAAACTCGACAAATTGGCAAAGCAGGAAGCGAAAATCGTTCCGGGAATCGATCCTGAAATAATTTTTAAATTCGAGCGCATTATAAAAAGCAAAAACACCGGCATTGTTGCCGTCAAAGGAAACGTATGCGACGGCTGCCACATGATTTTGCCGGCCCAATTCGCAAACAAGGTCAGAGGCGGCGACGATATTAATTTTTGTCCGTATTGCAGCCGTATTTTGTACTATCAGGAAGCCGAAGACGACGAATACTTCCACCTCGACGATACGGGCAGCTTAGCCGATTTTGAAGACGACTTTGACGACGACGGCGAAGACGAAGATTCTGATTCCGGCGAATCGATGGCCGACCGCGAAACGTTAAAAGAATTGGGGTATGAAGAGTAATTTTTAAAGAAGAGGCGTAACCGCAGGTAGCAATACTTGAGGAAAGTCCGGGCTCCTTCGGAAAGGATGCCGGCTAACGGCCGGGGTGCCGGCGTACGGGCGAAAGTCCGCAGGCAGGCATACAGACAGCGCAGCAGAAAACAAACCGCCCGCAAAGCGGGTAAGGGTGAAAAGGCGGGGTAAGAGCCCACCGGGTATGCGGCAACGCATACCGCATTGCAAGCCTCATCCGGAGCAAGGTCAAGCGGTAACTGATTATTCCGAATCGATAGTTACAGGTAGGCCGCAAAAAATGCGGGGCAATCCGCATTGCAGACAGATGGTTACGGATTACAGAACCCGGCTTATACTCTTCTTTTTTTTCGGGTGGGGAATGATGGAAGAAAGGTACACGGTGACAGTAAAACGAAAAACGAAACTTCCGCGTATTGCCGCCGTTTCGGCTCTTTCCGTCGTATTCTGCCTGATTGTTTTTTTTACGATACGTTCAATTGTAAAAAACGCTTCACGTACGCCCGTTTCCGCCGAATTGGAGCGGCTTTGGCGGGCAAACAATTATCCGGCCGTGTATGACCTTGCCGGCACCGTGTTGGCCGAAACCCCCTTTCAAAACCGTGCATTGACGTACCGCGGCTACGCGTCGTTTTTTTTGGCGCTTTCCCAAACCGATCCGCAGCAAGCGCAGGAATACATCGATACGGCAATCAATTCTCTCCGATTATCTCTTATGAACGCAAAAAAAAGCCTCAAGCCTCAGCTTTCATACATGCTCGGAAAGGCGTATTTTCATAAAAACGTGCTTTCGGCCTATCATTATTACGCCGACTTGGCCGTACGGTATTTGACAGACGCCCTCGCTTCGGGGTACACTGCTGATGATATATATGAATATATGGGCTTAAGCTATGCGGATTTGGGTATGACAAACGAAAGCATAGCGTCCTTTACCGAAGCCTTAGCGTCAAACGGATCGGACACCTTGCTTTTAGCCATCGCCCGTCAATATTATAAAAACGGTCAAAGCGAAGCGGCAAAACCTTATTTGTACCGGATAAAAAATACCAGTACCGATGAAGTATTTGTGCTTACCTGCGCCCAGCTTTTAGGCGATATTTATATCAGTGAACAAAATTTTGAAGACGCGAAAGCGGAATTTGAAGCGATTTTAAAAAAAGATCCGAATGCGGCCGATGCGTACTATGGTTTGGGACTCGTGTATGAGCATGAAGGCGATTTGATAAAAGCCCGCTCGTATTGGCGAAAAGCCTTAAAAGCTCAGGTAAATCATTCGGGAGCTTTGGAAAAAATGGATTCAAAAAGATAAACGGAGGAAAAATGAGCTTTTTAGACAAATTTACGACATATATCGGCATGGACTTGGGTACCTGCAATACATTGATTTACGTGCCCGGCAGGAATATCGTAGTAAACGAACCTTCCGTTGTCGCCGTAGAGCGCGGAACAAAGCGTATTGTCGCCGTCGGCGCCGAAGCGAAGCGCATGCTGTGGAAAACGCCGGGCGACATTACCGCGATTCGTCCCCTTGCCGACGGCGTCATCGCCGATATGGACAGTACCGAAAAAATGATACGTTATTTTGTGTCTAAAACCATTCCGAAACACCGTCTTATCAAATCGATTAAAATGAAAATAGGCATTCCCACTTGCATTACCGAAGTGGAAAGCCGTGCGGTTATAGAAGCCGCAATGAAGGCAGGCGCAAAAGAAGTGAGCATTATCGAAGAGTCGCGCGCGGCCGCTATCGGAGCGGGCATTCCCATTCACGAGCCTGCCGGACATATGGTCTGCGATATCGGCGGCGGCACCACCGAAGTTTCCGTTATTTCGCTGAACGGTATGGTCGTTTCGAACGCGATCAGAATCGGCGGCGACGAATTCGATGAAGCGATCATAAAGCATGTCAGAAGCGTTCACAGTTTGGTTATCGGTCAGCAAACGGCCGAGCGTTTAAAGATTGAAATCGGCAATGCCTCGCCCGATAAAAACATCGAAAAAATGGAAATCAAGGGCACCGACGCAATTACCGGTCTGCCGCGCCGTTTGGAAATAGATTCGGTTGAAGTGCGCGAAGCTTTAAAAGAGCCGACCAACCAAATCGTCGAAGAAATAAAGCTTACTTTGGGAAAAACGCCGCCGGAACTCGCCGCGGATATCGTCGAGCGCGGAATCGTTATGACAGGAGGCGGCTCGCTTTTAAAAGGGCTTCCCAAGCTTATTTCGAAAGAAACCGGCGTTCCGGTTATTTTAGTGGATCATCCGCTCGAATGCGTCGCAATAGGAGCAGGGCGTTCGTTCGAAATATTCAAAGACATGTCGACCGATCAAAGCATTTACGACAGCTTAAACGCGTAAAGAGCTGCAGATGCGATTATGAGCGCCCGTAAACTGACGTATACGTTTAAATTTTCTCTCGTGTTGCTTGCGGTTTTGTTTATCGTATCCGCTTTAATACTGGGATTGTCTACCGGCAATTTTATCGTCGATTTTAAACAAACGGGATTTTCCGTTGTTTCCACGGCTCAAAAAGGCTTGAATTCGGCCGTCAACGGCATAAAGGATACGGTCAGCGCCATCAACGAACTTTCGAATTTAAAAAAAGAATACGAAGAACTTACCGAAAAACTGAAAAATTACGAATACATGCAGCGCACGAATGCCGAAATCCGTAAAGAAAACGAACGCTTAAACACGCTGCTCAATTTTTCGCAGCAATACGAATACGGTAATCTTCCCGCGCGCATCATCGGCCGCGATGCGGACAACCTGTATTCGGCCATTACAATCGACAAGGGAAGCAAACACGGCGTTAAAAAAAACATGCCGGTTATTGCGGTACAACAGGGACGCGTCGGCCTTGTCGGAAAAATCGTTACCGTCGGAGCGTATACGAGCATGATTATGCCGATATACGACCTTCAGTGCAGCGTATCGGCGCGCATCCAGCACACGCGCGATCTGGGCTTGATAAACGGAGGCGGCTCACCGGACGCTCCGCTCGAAATGGATTACATCAAAAAGAGGGTTTTGGAACAACTGCAATTCGGCGACATTATCGTTACTTCGGGCGAAAACGGCAATTATCTTCGCGAAATTCCCATCGGAACGGTACATTCGGTTTCGCTTGTCGATTACGATACGTCGCTTCTTATTTCGGTTACGCCGATTGTGGATTTTTCCCGCTTGGAAGAAGTTATCATTGTGAACACGGCCGAAAAAAACGGTGAAGGGGAGGAGCAATGAAACGCTTTTTTGCTTTTTTTGCACTGATTGCCGCCGTTTTACTTATTCAAACGGCGGTGCTTTCGAACTGGTATGCGCTGCCGGTCGTTCCCGATATTTTACTGCTTGCGGTTTTATACATCAGCTTCCATAACGGAAGCACAGCCGGCGAAGTTTCCGGATTTTGTTCCGGTCTTTTGCTGGACTTTTTGAGCGCCTCGCCTTTAGGCTTAAATGCTATGGTGCGCACCCTTATGGGCTTTCTCGGCGGTCTTTTGCACCGCAACTTTGAAACAAGCGGCATCGCAATTCCGGTCGTACTCGGTTTTGCCGCAACAATTGCCAAATCGTTTATCATACGCTTTATTTCGTTTTTTTATCCGGGCAGCGTTTTATCCTATTCGATTTTTTCTTCGGTACTTTGGTACGAATGCGCTTTTAACGCTTTGTGCGCGCCGATTTTATTTTGGTTTTTATCGTTTTTTGCGATTCTGTCAAAAGATTTTTCGACGGAGAACATGCAATAATGCAGGTTACCAACCGTTCATTCGATCTTAAAAACCGTCCGGGCAGCGCAAAAACGAAAAATTACGTTACCTTGACGTTTGCACTTATGATTACGCTAACCTTTGCCGTCTATGCTTTAAAACTTTTTTCCATGCAGGTAATCGAAGGAACGCAGTACCGAAAACAGTCGCGTACGATTTCTCAGCAAGTCAGAGTGATTCCCGCCCAGCGCGGAGAAATCTTCGACAGAAATGCAACCGTGCCGATGGTTATAAATAACGATTCTTTTGCAATCGACATAATTCTCGGCAACATTCCGCCTGAAAAACAGGATAGCGTATTCGCGCGTCTTGCAGGCTATCTGAACATAAAAAAAACGGACATAGACGCAAAAGTTGCCGGCCACAAAAAAAATTCATACACGGCGATAGAAATACAATCGAATGTGCCTTTTCAAATTATATCGAATATAGCCGAAAACAGCTTCGATTTGCCCGGTGTAAGCTGGCGCTCAAAGCCCATACGTAACTACGTCGAAACGGGATCCGTATCGCACATCGTCGGATATGTCGGCGATATTACGAAAGAAGAATTAAAAGAACTGTACAATAAGGGCTACACGAATACGAGCATTATCGGTAAAACGGGAATTGAAAAAGAATACGACGAATTGCTGCAAGGCAAAGACGGAACCGAGTCCCGCACAGTCGATGCAAAAGGCCGCCTTATCTCTGAAAAGCCCGTTATAAACGCTCCGGTAAGCGGGCGCGATTTGATTTTAACCGTCGATACAAAAATCCAAAAACTGGCCGAACAAGCGCTCGGAGAGCGGGTAGGGGCCGTCGTTATTTTAAAACCTTCAAACGGCGAGATTCTTGCAATGGTTTCTTATCCGTATTTCGACCCGAATATATTCAATGTAAATAACGCCGCAGCTTATAAACTGCTTGCGACCGACAGCCGCAAACCGCTTATAAACCGTGCGGTAAATGCCGTGTATCCTCCCGCGTCAACATTTAAAACGATTATGACTGCCGCGCTTTTAGCCGAAGGCAACCTGCCGCCCGATAAAAAAATCGAATGTAAGGGAATTATGGAATACGGCGACCGCAAATTCCGCTGCCACATCGGCGTGCCCGGCCACGGGCTCATGGATTTAAAACACGCGCTTGCACAGTCATGTAATATATACTTTTGGACTGCCGGCCGCGACTATTTGGGAGTCGATAAAATTTCTTTTTATGCAACGGAATTCGGCTTGGGCAAAAAATTAGGCATCGATTTACCGGTTTCCGAAACGGGCTTTATTCCCAGCGCGCAATGGAAAGAACGGCGTTATCACGAAAAATGGCTCGGCGGAGATACGATGAGTATGTCGATAGGGCAGGGCTACACGCTCGTAACGCCGCTGCATATTGCAAACGTTATGGCGATGTTTGTGAACGAAGGAACCGTTTATAAGCCGCATTTGTTAAAAGAAGTTCGGGATCCGGTTACGCAGGAAATCGTACAGCGCGTAAAGCCCGAAATTTTGCACCGTATCTCCGGCATCGATAAAAACGTGTGGACGACTATGCAGGAATATTTGCGCTTTATGGTTACAAACGGTTCCGCCCAAGTTGTTTTAATGCGAAATAAAGCCGTCGATATTGCCGGCAAAACGGGAACGGCCGAAGTAAGCGGCTTCGATAAAAGCTGGCACTCGTGGTTCGTCGGCTACGGTCCGTACGGCGCAGCACCGGAAGATACGGTTGTCGTATGCGTACTCGTTGAAGCCTCCAACATCTGGGAATGGTGGGCGCCTTATGCATCGACAATCATTTTCCAAGGTATCTTCGCCGATCAAACATACGATGAAGCTTTAGACGCCCTGCATTTCAGATATTTGGTAAAACCGTCCGGCAGGCAGGAATGAGAGGAAAAATATGAAATTCCGCGTTTTTGAAATGTTCGATTATATTTTGCTTATTTGCGTATTTTTACTCATACTTATGGGAATACTCTTTGTGTATTCTTCGGGCGTCAACTCCGAACAAGTTTCGGTATCAAACGAATACATCAAGCAGATTATATTCGCCTGCACGGGCTTACCGATTATGATATTTTTTGCCGTTTTCGATTACCGCCGCATTGAGCGCTTCGTATTGCCGGCTTTTTTTGCCTTGCTTGTTATCCTGTTATATACCATGCTTTTCGGCAGATTCGTTAACGGTGCGCGCAGCTGGATCGGTATCGGCAGCTTCGGCATTCAGCCTTCCGAATTCGGTAAAATCGTTTATATTATGTTTTTTGCCCGCTATTTGGAACGCTCGGAAAATACTCCGCCTTTTAAAAGGCTTTTAATCAGTCTGTTAATTGTAGCGGCGCCTGCCTTGCTTATTCTTATACAGCCCGACATGGGAACTGCAAGCGTGTATTTTCCCGTATTTATCGGCATGCTGTTTGCTGCAGGAATTCCGGCGGCCTATTTAGGCTTCATTATGCTGACCGGAGTATTGGCCATTATATTTACGGTTTTACCGGTATGGCAGACGTCGATTTTACAAAAATCGATCGCCCTTTTAAATATATTTACCGACAGCCGCCTGCGCATTATCGTTATCATTACGCTTTCGGTTATAAGCCTTATCGGAATTCTCGGTTATCTGTTTTATAAAAATAAATATTATTACATTATCACTTGGCTTTCGGGAAGCTTTTTGACAGCCTTTGTCGGCTCCCTTATGGGAAATAAAGTTCTTAAAGATTATCAAATAAAACGCTTGATTGTTTTTTTGAATCCGTATACCGATCCGCTCGGTTCCGGTTGGAACATCATTCAGTCTAAAATTGCGATAGGCTCCGGCGGTATTGCGGGACAGGGATTTTTAAAAGGAACGCAAAGCCATTACCGATTTTTGCCGCAGCAAAGCACGGACTTTATTTTCAGCATTTTATCGGAAGAAGCCGGCTTTATCGGAAGCTTATTCGTATTCGTGCTTTTTTTAATTATTTTGCTGCGCACCGTATTTATCATCAGAAATACCAAAAACGGTTTCGGCTATTATATTGCCGTCGGCATCCTGGTTATGTTTTTTTTCCATTTTGTCGTCAACGTCGGCATGGTTATGGGCATTATGCCGATTACCGGAATTCCGCTGCTTTTTTTATCATACGGCGGCTCATCGTTGTGGACTTCAATGTGGGCGATCGGTTTACTTATGAGCATATATTATCGTCGCCTGGATTTTTAAATTCAATTTAAAAATAATCATCATTAACCCGATCTTTAAATAAAGTTATCATAATATTAACTGTTATTCACTTCCTATAATGTGTCATTCTGTCCTATTTGTCAAGTCTTTTTTACTTTTTTCGCTTCGCTTCAAAGTTTTTTCGACTTCAAACTTATTCGAGCTGACACATTCTTATCCGCTTGTTTACGAGCTGCGTTTATAGCTTTATACGGATTCTGTCCTCTGTCACGCCAATAACTATGAACTTCATAAATTCGCTCGCACGCTCTTTGTTCAATTTCACCTTTCAATTCCTTACGCGACATATCAAACTTAGAACGTTCATCGATTAACTTTTTTTGATAATACCGTGGCAAACCTACAGGCTTTCCATTCATCGTTACGCATAAATCTGCCAAAAGCCTATCAGCATTTTCATACATGTATTCTTTGCCGAGGCCTTGCGATTGCAACTGAAAAGGGGGCTGCTTATCTCCGTAAATCCTTTGATTCCACTTCTCCGAATACTTCTTGTGTACATATTGCGCAACGTACCTGCAAGATTGCGGGGTAACATTGCCGATATACACAAAGCCTAACGGCCAAGCAGATTTAATAAAACTATCAAACCTGTCACACTCACAACTAAGATAACATATAAAGTGATAATGCGGTCTATTAAATGTTTCACCATATTCTCCACATGCATAGTAACGAAAACTTCGCGGCGGTAACTCTTTACGTAACCGCTTAAAGAACCGTTGAAGTTCAGACTTATCAAGCGACATGTCAGCTGGCAGATGTTCATCATTGTAGGTCAATGTCACAAAATAAGCCGACTTGCTATATTCCAATTCGTGTAACAATCTGATAACCCATTCACGGGAATGAGCGATTTTACACGACACACACCGTCCACACGGCACCTCGACAAAGGTACCGTCTGCCAATTTCAAATTATAAGGGCTGGTACACTGCATGTCAACCTCAAAAAAAAAGCCCGCCGAAGCGGGCTGGCTTTACAGCCGAATTCCTCCACGACTTACGCCGTAAGACTTAATACGCCGACGACGACGCGAACCACGAGATACACGCCGTTTACCTCTGTAACCTCTTCTCATTTTTTTCCTCCGAAAAAAGATTTTCCGCGCTGATATATATTCCGCGCTGCTTCCTGTATAGCATTATCCATGGTAACACCAAACCTCATCACATCACCTAAAACACCGCTTGTACCATGCGCCATAGGCACATGAACAAAATTCTTACTAAAAATATCATAATCATGTTCATTAATTTTAGTATTTATCGATTTCAATGATGTATCTTGTATTGTATTTGCTGTTTGCGCACTAATAAGACCAAGTTTTTTTTCAATCTCCGACATTTGCATTTTCTGCAAATCATATTTAACTTGTGCATTGTCAACAGCAACCCGCAATAATGCATTGTTTAGATCCACTCCTGCTTTCTCCGACCAAGCTTTCTGTTCCTCGGCAACAGTTTTACGCATTTGCATTATAGCCTGCTTTACACCAACAGCCGTATTCACCGCGTCAGCAAGATTCGGCACCTCGAATCCTTGATGTTGCGGAGCTGTTACCTGTATAGGCGCCGACGACGACGCCGCAGAACCGGCGGCAAGGGTAGGAGACAAACCGGCAGCTTTTAAATCAGCTACACGACGCTGAACCGCATTATCCTCACGAAGCCACGCTTCCTGTTGCATTTGCTTCATGTAGTCAAATTGCTCTTTTTGCTGCTTATAATTCAGCGCGTCAAACACCGGCCCAGAAACAGTATTTACAACTTTACTCGCAATATCCAAACCACCGGCTAAAGCCGATAAAAATGCCATAAAAACACCTCCAATCGGTGTCAACTGGCCATATTAACATCAAGTAAGGGGAATATGGCCAGTTGACCACAGAACTTTAGCCTTTGAAAAAAATCGCGGCTAAAGAACCCAAAAACACAAGCACGGCATTAATCACCTTGCTCAAGACCAGCTTCTGAATGTCCGTCATTTTTAGAGGCCTCCTTTTTTTTGACCTCTACGGGCTCCCCTTGCCCCGTAGAGGCACTTATTTTATCTTTTTGCAGATTTTCATCAGTCAGGCGATTCAGAGCGCTCTCCGCCAATCTGGACGCGTCCGCAAGGTCAAAATTTCCTGAACGGGTAGGGTCCACAACGGGATCTACTCCGTCCGGCACTCCGTCCGGATAATCAAACTGATTACGCACCGTCTGCAAATTGATACCAGCTTGCATAAACGATTCAATTTTTTGTTTCGCCGGAATATAACCGGCACTTTCAACCAACGATCTCCCGGCGTTCAATTCGCCGGCAAACTGCTGATAATCATGTTGCGATACTATCTTCATCTTCAACTCCTTAATTATGGTCAATCAAACCGGGTTCAGCTTGCACCGGAAGCGGCCGAACTGCTTTAATAAGATTTGCAACCGAAACAATTAAACCGGGTTCATTCTGCACCGCATAAATTCTCTTTGACGGTTTACACGTAACAAAGTCCGAATTAAGTTTAGGCAAATTGTCAAACTTACGACCTAAATGCCAATAATCAAAGGTGTTACGCATTTGACCACATACAAGCGACTGCTTTACACGCAATTCGTCGTAACGGCCTTGATAGCCAAAAATCTTACCGTCATCGGCGGTAGCTTGCGCATAAATCTCTTGATTCGTCACGGCCTGTTCAGACAGGTTTGCAAACTCCGGGAAATAAAAATCATACTTTGTTTGCTTGAGCCATTGCCGGTTGATACCTTGCTGGTAGGACGTACGCGGCATAACCGACATAATACCAAGCACAACGCCAAATTCAGACGCGCGATACTTACCGCAGAATTGACCGTCAACCGAAATACCTTTACCGGCAAGCTTACCAGTCGGCTGCGTTGCCGACGTTTCAGATGTTTGCAATACTTCAGACACAACACATGGCGTCTTCATACCGCCGATATATTCGGGACGTTGAAGCCGTTCATCTCGCGGAGCAACACCAAAATGCGCGCGTAAAAACTCCGTATAGCGCGCACCCGCGCGCGCATTTCGTTCAAGCCATTTTTGAATTTGAAATACAAGGCGTAAATCAGCGACATCAAAAGTCGCAATCTTTGTAGTATCAATCTTTGCTTTTTCAAAAAAGGCTTTCATTCCGTCGGTAAAACCCTGCGAATACCTATGAGAATCACCTATAAAACCAACAAGCCCATTAAAAATGGGATTCTCACCGTTATCATAAAGCATACCAGGAAAACCAACACGTTGACCAACGATAAGATCAGGTTGTTTAGGAGAAGAAGGTGCATTTTTTGCAAACACATCAGACCAATCAATAGAAATATCACCGGCAAGAGAAAGAGCCGGCGCAGTTCCGCGCTGCTGCCAGGGCAGAGAAGAAGTAAAATAATCTTTCTCCCAACAACGATTCAAAATCTTGTTATTTTTCAAATCGATTTCGTCCTGTAAATTCTCATCGCGGTAATACTCGTTATAAATCAAGTTATACGCATTGCGCGGAAAATCAATCGGCGCATTTTCCGCTTGCGGAGTTCCTGTCTTATAATTAACACCAACAGGAAGACCAATATAATCCCAAAGGGAACCTATCGCAGTCGCGCCGTCGGTTATTTCCTGATCAGTAACCGTCCAACGAGGGAGCGGAGCCGAGAAATCACCTTGCACACCGCCTGAAATAAAATCTTCCCAATCGTCCCAGAGTATTCGATAAGGCACAAAAAAATAATGTACATACACATTCACCTCATGGAGCATAGGCGCAATAAGCGGCTGAAATCGCACCACAATTTGATTACCAAACGACAACACGTCACCAGGGACAACCTCATCAGCAACAATCGGTATAAGTTGTCCCATGTCACATGTCAACTTTCTTTCGTACGACAAATCAAATACCGACCGGCCGGGATTAAGACCGGCCACACGATTAAACTGCCTCGCCATTTTTTACCTCACCATCTTGCGGAAACATAAAAACCAAATTATGCTGCACATTCGTCAAACCTTTCTCGGAATCAAAACTACCGAGAACCCATAACTCAAACTCGTTCAAAGCGAGTTCTTGCGACCGAACAAGATGATTAAATTGCCTCTTTGCAACTTCATCATTCTTCGCACAAAACGGGGGGCCAAACTCAAGGGCAACCTTGTCAAAAACTGAATACACCTTCTGTTTCATGAAAACTCCTTTGCACACGCTGACGCGCTTCGCTTGTCGAGTTGCGCCCTAAAGGACGCAACTTTTAATTTTTTAAGCCAAAACACTGGCTGTGTCACTTCCTATAATGTGTATTCTGTCTACTAATATGTGCTAGGACTACCATCAAAGATTTTTAGCTGCACTGCACTATAATAAATCTGATTGCACAATAAACGTGAGTAAAAATGAAAAATCGCAGATTGCGCCTTACTTTGTCGCTATGCAGCGTTCCCAGTCTTTTTTGCCTTGCTCAAGATTCGTCCATACAAAGGCGTTTATACCCAGTTTTAAAGCGGCGTCGATATTTTGCTGCACATCGTCAAAAAAAACCGATTCTTCAGGTGCAACGCCGAGCCCTTTCAAACACACTTTATAGATTTCGGCTTCGGGCTTTATAAGTTTTAAGCGGCATGAAAAACACGCATAATCGGCGGCGGTAAACGGCGGAATATCTTTTTCGTATGCATCCAAAAACTCATACGGCATATTGGATAAAATACCGAGTTTATAGCCCGCTTTTTGAACGCCGAGCGCCCAATCGCACACATCATCGTGTACGGGCCGCCAGCTTTCCAAGTCCATGCGGGCAATCTTTTGCATTAACGCCGTATCGGCGGCAATTTTTGGAAACCCCGCCCCGTCCAGCAGCCGGCGGTACATTTCGGCTCCGCCGATCACGCCGCGGTCAAAATCGAACCGGTACTTATCATATACACTGCGAAAAATATCGGCGCTCACGCCGGTCAACCTTTCCATTTCAACGGCGCAATCGCCCGTATTCGCCTTTGAAATAACGTTTCCGTAATCCAAAATCAATGCACGTATCATTTTTACAGCTTACCCTATATTTACATTAAAGTACAGAGGCTTTCTTCAGCTTTATATACCCGAAAATTACCGCTAAACGTATTTTAAGTTACATAAGTCTACTTTTATCGACATGTTAATATATTTTCCGTGTAAAAAGTATTCATAATAATAATGTTTCGAGTTTTTCGCGTATGAATTGACTTTTTTCCTGTAAGCCGATTTTGCCCGTTTGCAAAACAAGAACGTTCGGCTTGCGGGCATCGAGTGTAATTCGGCCGGCGTTTTCTTTTATAAGGCGGAGCACCTTTTCCACTGCAATGTCGGATACGCGCGAAAACTCGACGGTAACGACGCCGTTTCGTTCCTTTAGGGCCGAGATGGACAGTTTTTTCGCGATGATTTTGATTTCGACCAATGCTAAAAGGCTCGATACTTCGGGCGGAATCGGGCCGAAACGGTCGTCCAGTTCGGCGTAAATGCGGGCGGCTTCGTCTTCGCTCGAGCCGGCGGCGGCAATCTTTTTGTATACTTCCATTTTTGTCTGCGCGTTGGAAATATAGGTGTCGGGAATAAAACCAGTGTATTCGAGTTCCAAAAGCGGCTCTTGTTCTTCGCGGTAGTTTTCGTCGCTCAAGCGCTGCACGGCTTCTTCCAAAAGGCGTAAATACATATCGAAACCGACCGAGTATACGTCGCCGGATTGGTCGCGCCCCAAAAGGTTACCGGCCCCGCGGATTTCCATATCTTTCATGGCGATTTTAAAGCCGCTTCCCAATTCGGTAAAGTCGCTTATAACCTGCAAACGCTTCATTGCAACTTCGCTTAAAGAGCGGTTTTCAGGATACAAAAGATAGGCATAGGCTTTTCGATCGCTGCGCCCTACCCGTCCGCGTAACTGGTATAGCTGGGACACGCCGTACATGTCGGCACGGTCGATAATGATTGTATTGACGTTCGGAATATCGATACCGTTTTCTATAATTGTCGTTGCAATCAATACGTGAAAACCGCCCATTTTGAATCGGCGGAAAATATCGTCGAGTTCACTTGCGCTCATTTGGCCGTGGGCGGTATCTATCGACATTTCGGGAACAAGCTGCTGCAATTTAATTCTGATTTCTTCAAGGCTTTCGACGCGGTTGTGAAGGTAAAATACCTGCCCGCCCCGCTCGGCCTCGCGCCTGATCGCTTCGGCAACACGCTCGTCGCTGTAAGCTTCGATAACCGTTTCGATTGCGCGTCTGTTTTGCGGCGGCGTTTTAAGCAAACTCATATCGCGGATTTTCAAAAGGCTCATATGCAGCGTGCGCGGAATGGGCGTTGCGCTCATTGCCAGCGCGTCGACGTTTGTGCGAAGCTGTTTGAGCCGTTCTTTGTCCTTTACGCCGAAACGCTGCTCTTCGTCGATAATCATAAGTCCCAAATCTTTAAACCGCACGTCTTTTTGAATAATGCGGTGCGTCCCGATTAAAATATCGATTTCGCCTTTTTCAAGCGAACGCAAGATCTTCGTTTGTTCGCCCTTCGACACAAAGCGCGACATATGAGCGATGCGTACGGGAAAATTTTCAAAACGTTCGACGCAGGTTTCGTAGTGCTGTTCGGCCAATATGGTTGTCGGTGCCAAAAACGCAACCTGCTTGCCGCCCATAACGGCTTTAAAAGCCGCCCTCATCGCAAGCTCCGTTTTTCCGTAGCCGACATCGCCGCAAATGAGGCGGTCCATCGGCACGGGCTTTTCCATATCGGCTTTTATTTCGGCGGCAACGCTAAGCTGGTCGTCCGTTTCGACATACGGAAAAGCCGCTTCAAAGGCCGTCATAAATTCACTGTCTTTCGGGAAGGCAAAACCGCGCGCCGCTTTACGCCGCGAATACAAATCGATCAATTTATTTGCAATATCTTCGACCGATTGCTTTACGCGGTTTTTTCGGTTTTCCCAGCTTTTGGAACCGAGTCTGTCCAAGCGCGGCGCTTCTCCTTCGTTTCCGATATAGCGCTGCACAAGGTTTACCTGCTCGATGGGAATAAAAACGGTTTCTTCGTCGGCGTATTCGAGTTTAACGTAATCGCGCTCGTGCCCCAGGGCTTTTATGCGCTCGATTCCTTTAAAAAGACCGATGCCGTAATTGACATGCACGACGTAATCGCCGGGGTTAAGCTCGATAAAGGTGTCGAGGACGGCGCTTTTAGCCTGCTTTACGGATTTGGGCGTATGTTTGCGCCGGCCGAAAATTTCGTTTTCCTGAATTACCAAAAGCTTTACATCGGCGAGCGCGAAACCCGCGCTTATCGAAAACGGTTCCACATGCACGGGCTCGATTTTTACCGATTCCGATTTTGCGGACAGCTTCGGAAATGCTGTCTGCGGCGCGCCCTTTTGCGGTGCGAGCTTCTGCACGCGTGTAAAATCTTTTAAAAGTTCGTCGATGCGCAGCGCTTGGTTTTCGCTTCCTGCACAGATAAAAATACGCCAAAAATCTTTTTGCAGGCCTTCGATGCTTTCTTTTAGATAATTGATATTGCCGAAAAAACTGCGTGCAGGATCGCAGTCGACGTGCAAGCGGGAAAGCTCTTGCGTATCTTCGGTTTTAATTGTGCGGAACAAAATACGCTTGCCGTGTTTTTGTACCGCATCGTCAAAGCGCAAAAGCTGCGTTTCAGGCGGCGGCACATAACGCGAAGCAAGGGCTTTTTTATACAAGCCCGCGTACTCTTTTTCCAAGTTGTCCTGCGCGTTCACTTGCCGGTCGTAATCCAAAAACATAACGACCGCATCTTCTCCCGCATAATCGAGCATGCACGGGTACAAACCGTTTTGAGCACCGGCCGTGTTCAGCCCGTCCGCCGCGTGAACTACGGGATAAAAAAATTCTTCGCCCTCCGCTTCTCTTGCGGTCAATAAATCTTCGATAAGCGAAGCGCACGAATCCCGTTTGCCTGCAAGTTTACTTTGCAGTTTTAGAACCAATTCGTCGGTCCATACGGTTTCTTTCATCGGATAAATAAGCAAGCCGTCGGTTTTTCCGAGCGAGGTTTGCGTTTCGCAGTCAAAAGAACGTATACTTTCTATGCGGTCAAAATCGAATACAATGCGCTGGGCATAATCTTCGCCGGGCATAAAGATGTCGAGCACTTCGCCGCGCAGGGTAAACTCGCCGCGCACCGTTACGCGCGGCACGCGCGTATAGCCCTGCGAAACCAAACGGTCTGCTAAGGCGGCAGGATCGAAGGCAAGACCGACATGCACGTAAAAAAGCAAGGACGCCGTATATTCGGGCGGCGGAACCGGCGTTAAAAAAGAACGCTGCGTTGCAATAAAAACCGCCGCCCGTTTTGGAAAATCTTCGCGCGCCGCGTTTTTGTGCGGTTCCGGGAATAATCCGCTGAAAGCCGGATTCGTTTTAAGGAATTTTGCAAGCACGCAGGCTCTCTCGCCGAATATGCGCGCCCCCTTTGCCGCCGGCCGGTACGGAAGCGTTCCCCACCACGGAAGATAATATATATCGGCCGAAAGTCCGCCTTGACCGTCCGCAAAAACGGTTTGTAAATCGGCAATCAGCTCCTTTGCATCCTGCTCTTCGGGAACGACAAGCACGGCGGTCGTACAATCGCGCAAAAAGTATTCAGCTACAAAAAAGGCGTACAAGCCCTTTTGCATACCGTCAATTTCACGCGGAAACGAAACGGTATTTTTTGCAAAATTTTGCATGATTTGCTGTATATTTTTTGACGAATGTATGATATGATTTAACAAATTCATGTATAATGTCCGATATTAAATGTACGGAGAACAAGTTGTGAAACGTATTCTTACATGCATTATAGCCGTTTTTATTTTTTTTGCACAATACCTGTGCGCACAGCAAACAACCGCCGACCGAACGGCGCAAGTGTCAATAAAACTGTACGACAGAACAATGTACTACCCCGACAGCGCACAAAACAATCCCGTGTACGTCCACGTCAGCATCGTAAACAAGGGACAAAATACACTGCGTTTTAAACTTGCCGACGACCGCGCGTTCAGCATGGATTTTACAGCATTTGACGCGCGCAGCACAAAGCTCGCACAAAAAGACAGCCTCATTCGCAAGCGCACGACAAGCCGAACCGTTTATTTCCGCGAGCTGGCAATCGAGCCGGAAGAAGAATACGCTTTTATCGTCGATTTAAAAGATTATCTTGTTATCGAAAAACCGTCGGTCTATTATTTTGAATTGACATTCTACCCGGACTTGTATAAATCAAAAAATTCCGCGATCGTTTCAAACAGATTGAGTATTGAAGTCAGTCCCGATCCGGGAATAGCTTCCGCAACGGTGCTTCCTGTAGATTATGCGACGGCTGAAGTTTTAAAGCCCGAAGCCATTCCGCCGGATAAGGTAATCGAGTACACGATTATCGCGCGGCAAAAAAGCTTGTGGGATCAGTTTTTTTTGTATATGGATGTGGAGTCCGTCTACATGAAAAACGAAACGAATAAGCGTAAATATGCGACGTCATCCGAGCAGGAACGCATTACGATGCTTTCGAATTTTAAAAGAATGCTCGCATCGGCAACTATCGATTCCGACATAGCCGCCATTCCTGAAACGTTTACAATCGAGAAAACTGCCTATACCGTAAACGAAGGAACGGTCAGCGTTATCGAGATTTTCAAATACCCGACTTTTAAAGAAAAAAAGCGCTACACCTATTACGTTCGTAAACGCGACGGCATATGGCACATATACGATTACACGGTCGATAATTTGGGGACGGAATGAAAGCGCTGTTGATTTCGGAATCCGACGAGATACTCAATTCATATGCAGCTTTTTTTAAAGAAGCCGGCTATGATACGGTATGCTACCGCTGGCTTTTAAAAGCGATGGACAATCTGGAAGAAATAGAGCCCCAGATTGTCTTTATCGACGGATTCGGTTATCCGCGGCACTGGAAAACGCTTGCACAGCACATTAAAACAAGTTTTAAAAATGCGCCCCTCGTGCTTCTTGCCGCCGACCTTTCGGAAGAAGAAGCGAAAAAAGCCGACTGTTTGGACGTTCACTGTATAAGCGGCTCGATTGAAGACGAACAAACGCGGCGCGATATTGTTTTGCTGCTGGAACAAGAACCCGAAGTATCCGCCGAACCTGTCGAAGAAATTGAAGAACCGGAAGTGCCGGCTGCCGACCCTATTCAGACGGCTGAACCTGTAGAGTTCGCGGAACCGTCGGAAGAATCGGCAAATCCGGAGCCAACGACGGCACCCTCTTTGAACAACGGCGAACCCGTTTCGGCAAGTACGGAAGAACTTGCCGAGTGTGAAGCTGAACCTGTACAGCCTGAGGTTGAGCCGGCGGAACAATCGGCCGAACTCATAGCGGCGACTGAGCAGACGGAAATCGGGGAGCCTGTAGAATCGGAAGAACTTGCTAAAACAGCTGACTTTTCCGAACCGACGGAAACTGCGGAGCCTGTTGAAACGGCCGACTTTCCCGAACCGACGGAAACCGTGGAGCCGGAAACTTTTGCTCCGCCACCTGAAACGGATGGACAGGACACTTGCGCAGCCGAAGCACTGCCGTTTTTCGCCGCGACGGCTGAGCCGGAACAAGACCCTGAAATTCCGGCGGAGTTTGCGGAATCGATTGAGGCGCCGGGTTCTGCGGAGACTGTATTTGAAGAGCCCGAACCTATCGACAACGAACCGTTCTTTAAAGCCGTACAGCCGCTGTCTGAACAATCGGCGGAGCCTGTTGACCGGCAGCCGGGAGAATCGGAAAATACGGAGGAAGTGGAACATACGGCGGCGATCGGCGAACGGTCGAATGAAGATGAGGCCTTTTCGTTTACGTTTTTTCATCCGCGCACAAAAACCGCAATATACGGAAGCGTGATTTCTTTTAAGCATCCCCTGCTCTACTTTAAGCCCGACGATTCTTCTGTGCTGCGCACACTGCGCTTCGGTCAAAAATCTTCGGGCATCATAAACGACAAAGGACTTACATCGAACGTTTCGGTTCAAATACAAGGCTTTGAAAACGACAGCATCGAATTGTGCCTTTTAAAATAGGGCTTCAGTATTCAAAATCCACACGTAACCGAGGTCTTGACATAAGTGCCGTTTTTTACTATTATTTTACCGTTATTAAACGATTTGCCCGGATGGTGGAATTGGTAGACACGCTAGTTTCAGGTACTAGAGCCTTCACGGGTGTGCAAGTTCAAGTCTTGTTCCGGGCATAAAAAAACGATTTTACCTGATTTTCCTCTGGATTTTTTTTGCTAACTACGTTATGCTTTTTTTATGAACGCAAAACACCGTCCGAAATTCTTTTGCGAATCATGCAATACGGAAGTGCCGCTTGACGCGAAATTCTGCCCTAAATGCGGGCGTTTTTTTGCTTCCGTGCGTTGCCCCGCATGCGGCCAAACGGGAGAGCATTCGGACTTTGCCAAGGGTTGCCCGCGCTGCGGTTATGCAATGGCCGGTTACAGCCGAGGCGGCACAGACACTGCAAAAGACAAAAAACGGAACAAAAGGAACGATGATCCGCTGCCGGCATGGATTTACATTGCAACCTTCGTACTTTTGGGAGCGGTACTCGCAATACTCTATCGATTTTTATTCCGGTAACCGTACCGCGCTTTTGCAGGTCGGATACCGTTTTCGGCAGATTTTTGCCGAAGGATTTTTCAGCAGACGACGCGCGGCACACGAGCCGAAATTCCGGTAAGAATTTCATAGTGTATCGTGTGGAGTAATTTTGCGGCGTCTTCCGCCGTCGGTTCATTCGGTTTTGTCCCGAAAATAACGGCTTCGTCCCACCTTTTAACGCGCGAAGATGCGCCTATATCGACCATACATTGATCCATACAAATGCGTCCGACAATCGGATAGCGCTCGCCGTGTATCGCAACGCTGAAGCCCGGCGACAAATTCCGCAAAAGCCCGTCGCCGTAGCCTATGGGCAATGTTGCAATGCGCGTATCTTTTTTTGCTGTCCACGCGCGCCCGTATGAAACCGACTGTCCCGCTTTAAGCTCCTTGATGCTCACGACCGGCGCAACGAGTTCCATAACCGGTTTAAGGTCTGGTTTTGAAGGCAGCGTTTTAAGTTCTTCCGACGGAAAATAACCGTAAGCGATAATACCCGCACGCACCATATCGAAATGCGCTTCGGGATACATGAGAATACCGCCGGACGCCGCGCAATGCCTGATCCCCGCCTCGATGCCCGCTCTTTGAACGGCATCGGCGCTTTGCTTAAAAACCGCAATTTGATTTTTCGTGTACGCGATATCGTCCGGCTTCAGCGAGTCCGAAACGGCAAAGTGCGTGCACATGCCTTCCAAGCGCAAATGTTTTGAACCGCATATGCGGCGCGCCAAAGAAGGCGCGTCTTCGCTTTTGCAGCCTATGCGTGCCATGCCGGTGTCGATTTTTAAATGAACGGGATATTGTACGCCGGCAAAAGATTTTCCCGCCGCTTTGTCCAATAAATCGATACATTCTTCATCGAACACAAAGGGTGTCAGCTTCCGGCGGATTATATCGGGAATTTCTTCGGGAACGGTAAGGCTGAACAACAAAATCGGGGCCGTAATTCCCTCTTCACGCAGTAAACGCCCTTCATCGACGGATGCAACGGCAAGATAATCGGCTCCGCACTCCAATACCTTTCGCGCAACGCATACGGCTCCGTGTCCGTATGCATTCGCCTTTACCGAAACGCACAGTTTTGCTTTGCAATTTTTTTTAATTTGACGGATATTATGTTCCAAGTTGGCAAGGTGAATGCGCGCCTGTGTTCCTCTCATATTCGTATCATCATAATAAAAAGCCTCGGATACTGCAAGCGAAAATAACGAAAAAATAACGATTTTGATATTGAAATTCATGCGGTTCGCGGTTACAATTATAGATATATTTTATTTTGGAGTTTTGTATGCCCACATGTTTTAAACATATAGTTTGTTTTTGGGGGTGCTGTTGTGCAGTCCTTTTCTTTTCGTGCGTATCTTCGCCGAAGCCCGCCGATGCCGCAGCCGAAGAAGTCGGAGTTCAGACGCCTGAAAAAAACGCAAAGCCGGCACAGGAAAATACCGAAGCAAAAAAACTGACGGTGGTTCAGCCTCAAATCGAAGAAGTCCCCGAAGAAAGCGCAGCTCCCGATCCGCTTGAAGAATACAAAGCGCTGTCCGAAAGCGTTCATTTGAAAGCGCAAAACGCTCCGGCGGAAACGAAAAACGGCAACGCGTTTACATCCGCGTTTTCCGTGTCGGTAACCGATGCACAGGGCAATAAGGTGCCGGGAGTTGCCGTTACGGTAAAGTATCCTTCGAACCGCATCGAAGACAGAATCCTGTTTGCAACGGAAGACATTCAAAGCGATGAAAACGGAACCGTAAGTTTTACCTGCCCGATTCCCGAATTTTCCTGCATTGCGGAAGTTTCGTTTTACCCGGCTGCAAGCGTGCAGGACGAGCGCGTTTTGCAATACGCCGAAGAACACGCCGTAAAAATTCCCTACCGGGTCCGCACGGATAAAACGAATAAATCCCTGTCGCTTTCGATACTCGATTATACGCAAGCGGGAAAACCGGTTACAACAAACAGTCTTTCCTCTTCGGCAATATTGAAAGCGCTGTACAGAAAAGGCTTCCGCAGTGCCGGCAATTCGGATTTTGTCGACGACGTACATAACGGCAACGTACAATCGCTGTACCGGCACGCTTCGGCTTTGTTCGGCGGCAGCATCAATTATTTGATATTCGGTACCGTAAAGCACGAAACGCCGGTTACAAAGGGCGAAGACGGACTGTACGAAACGACGCTGCGCGCCGATATCCGCATTATGAATATGGCAAATTCGGAAATCGTACTGCAAACGACGCAAAGCTTTACCGCCAAAGAAAAAAACGAATGGCTGCTTATGGACCGCATCCGCAATACGCTGATGGCTCCGGCCCTGGTCGATTATATCTATTACCGTTTTTAATTGAAGGCCGGGGAAACAGTTATGGAATATACCGATACAAGAGATAATTCGATACGGACGAATCTAAAAGAAGCCGTTTTAAGCGGTATGAATCCGGCTACGGGCGGTTTATACATTCCGGTTCGCATTCCCAAATTGAACTCTTCCCTGCTCGAACGCGGTTTTTCGCCGTCGTTCCGCGACATAGCTTTTGAAATTGCAAAGCTCTACTGCACAGGTGAAATTCCCGAAAACGATTTGCAGGCGATCATTGCCGACTGTTACCCGTTTAATGCACCGGTAGTGCCGGTTGATCCGGTTACCTATGTACTCGAACTTTTTCACGGGCCGACATGTGCTTTTAAAGATTTCGGCGCGCGTTTTATGGCACGCTTAATGGCGTATTTTAACCGCGACGAAAAAGAAAACCTGCACATTTTGGTCGCAACCTCAGGCGATACGGGAAGTGCAGTCGGAAGCGCTTTTCAGGGTATAGACGGTATAAGCGTAACGATTTTATATCCGAAGGGCAAAATAAGCCGGCTGCAGGAAAAGCAGCTTTCGACCTTTACGGGCAACGTGCGTTCCCTTGCCGTCGAAGGTACATTCGACGACTGCCAACGCCTCGTAAAAACGGCTTTTACCGATCAAAAACTGCGCAAAGCATTCCGGCTTTCGTCGGCGAATTCCATAAACATCGCACGGCTTTTGCCGCAAAGTTTTTACTACGTATACGCCGCTTTGTCGGTTTCATGCCGAAGCATACACGACAACAAAATAGAAAATCCGGCAATTATTGCCGTCGTTCCGTCGGGCAATTTCGGCAATTTAACGTCGGGCTTTATCGCAAAAGAAATGGGCGCGCCGATTACCGGTTTTATCGCCGCAACGAATTCGAATAAAACGGTTCCCGATTGGATGGCTACGGGGCGCTACGAACCGCGCCGTTCGGTTTTAACCCTTTCGAACGCAATGGACGTCGGCGCGCCGAGCAATCACGAGCGCATAACCGCGATGTATACATGCGACGAAATAAAAAAGATGCTTGCCACCTATTGGACAGACGATGAAGGAACGCTGCAGGGAATAGCAAGCTGCCATGAACGCACAGGTTACATTATGGATCCGCACGGCGCCGTAGGCTGGAAAGCGTGGTACGATATCAGAAAAAATGCCATGCTCAAACTTATGTCGGGCTTTCCGAACAATCCGGAAAACCCGGGTTTGACGCCGAACCTTCCTTCTTGGGCGCAGGCGGTAATCGACAATAAGGCTGTAGGAATTTTACTCGAAACGGCGCATCCTGCAAAATTCGGCGAAACGGTTAAGCGGGCAATCGGCAGAGAACCGCCCATGCCCGACCGGTTGGAAAAGATCCTTAATTTACCGGATAATTCCGTTCCGATGAAAAACGATTACGGCAAATTCAGTTCATGGCTCCATAAAAACCTGCCGAAAAGCGATGCTTGACACGCGCTCTCGTTTTCGGTATGATATATAAGTCGCTGAAAATGCGGCGTTTTGCGGATGTCATATAACGGCTATTATCTCAGCCTTCCAAGCTGAAGACGTGGGTTCGACTCCCATCATCCGCTTTTACCGCACCCTACCCTTTTGCCAATTCAAACTCAAATCTTCAATGCTCATGTTTTCCAATTTTTTATAGATGGACGGTTCGACAAAGTGCGCGCGCCCGTCGTGCGGCGGGTATACTATGGAATTATGTTTTTGAATTTCATCTTCGAGGTTTTCGATTGTAGAACGCATCAAATACGGTTTACCGAACACAAGCAGTGTGCCGTCGGCGCTTATACGAAAACCGTTCGGCAGCGACGAGAGTTTTTGCGGATTGCGTATGCGGATTCTTCGTCCGACGGCGCATGTGTAAACCGTATCGCCTATTGCAATATATTTGTCTACCAAAACGGTTTTATCTTTCGTTTCCAATTCGGCTTTTTCGCCGGCGTAATCGGCTTTGGTGCGCCAATAGCGTATTTCGTATACATCCGCCCCATCGGTATAATAGGCTTTTAGTTCCGTTTGAACGGGAACACTGTCGATTGTAAACTCGTTTCTATTTGTTTCCGGACGCCAAAACACGCCCGTTCCGTCGTCAGCCGGAACGGCAGACCAAAACCGCAGATACAAACCGTCGTCAAATACGGCCAGCGGCATACCGTCCGTATCGGAATGCGGCTTATAGATGCCGTCATAGTAATAGCGGTAAAGCGGTTTAAGCACGATTTGTGCCGAAAACGCCCTCTTGGAGGCGCCGGTGTTGTCAGTGCCGGTTTTGCCGGTATCGTCGTTATCATCGTTGTCACCGTTATCATTCTCGCGGAAAAGTATAATGCGTTCGGAATTTTCCCAAATGCCGGCAAGCGAAGGGCGCTCCATGTCGGAACGCGGTTGTGCCGCATCGGAGGTTTGGGCGATGCAGGGCGATGCAATCAGCGCAAAGAGAAACGTAAACAAAAATACGATGACGGGCCGGAGCAAAAAACTCATACATTTAAATATCGGCAAAAAGGTGCTTAAAAAAGAGAACGTATCTGCTTGGCGTATATTTCATCGATTTTATAGCGCATAAATTCCTGCTTTGCCGAAAGCTCGCGCCCGACGGAAAAGCTGTCGGGCAAAAGACAAAAGCGGTGGATGAGTTCGCAGGGACGAAAGCCAGTATCGGCGTTTACCGTCTTGTCGATTTCGGCACGGATAAGCGCGTGTATGTCGGGCTGATGCAATAAGTCGGCATAATCGCAGTACAAAAGGCCTCGGCGTGATGCAAAACCGCACAAAGCTTCCCTGTCGGGGACAATCAGCGCGCTCAAATACTTTTGATCCTGACCGGTTACATAGGCCGTTTCCATAAACGGGCTCATGCACAGGGCTTTTTCGACGGCGGCCGGTTCGACGTTTTCTCCGCCCAAGAGCACAATGGTGTCCTTTGCGCGCCCGATAATTTTAATTTCGTTATCGAAACTGAGGATGCCCAAATCGCCCGTATTGAGCCAGAGTTCGCCGTCTATAACGGCGCGGGTTAAATCGTCGCGCTTGTAATAGCCCTTCATTATTTGATCGCCGCGCGCAAAAACAAGGCCTTTTTTACCGAAGCCCAGCGGATCGCTTTTTACGACGGCACCGTTTTTTTCGCTTACGATTTTTATCTGCGCGGAAGGATACACAATGCCTACACAGTTTGAACGCGGTTTAATGCAGTCGCGTACGGACAATACGGGGCCGGCTTCGGTTATGCCGTATCCTTCAAGAAGTTTAAAACCGATTGCGCGGTAAAAAGCGTCCACATCGGGAGGAAGCGCCCCTCCGCCGGAAATAGCGGCCGTTATGCGGCCTCCGAAGAGTTTGCGTACGCGTCGGTACACAATCAATTCGCCGACCGTATATAAGGGCAGTAAAAGCATAAAGGGCACAATGCCGATAAAAAAATCAAAAAAGCGCGGATAGTTTTTATACCGGCACACGCGGCCGCTTATATGTTCTTTTGCCCACGCAAAGCATTTGCCGACTTCAATAAAAAATAAAAAAACGGCAAAAAACATTCGGCCGTCTTTGCGCACGGAACGGTATATGCCCTGCGCCAAGGCTTCCCATAAACGGGGCACTCCGCACATCCATTGCGGCCGAATAAGCGCCATATCGGCAAGCATAATGCGTGCTGCCGGCTTTGAATACGCAATGCCGCTTTTTAACGTAACGGCGATATACTGCATTATCCGTTCAAAGCTGTGCCATACGGGAAGCACGCTCAACCACATGTCGCCTTCTTTTACCGTCAGCACATTGTGAACGACTTCAAGCTGAGCCATATAATTGCGGTGCGTAAGAACAACACCTTTGGGAATGTTCGTCGTGCCCGACGTGAATATGATGGTCGCGGTATCGGAGCCGGCAATTTCTTCCATCGTTTTTTCGATTTCAAAACGGCGGGAAAGACCGATTTCTTTTCCGCGCTTCATAAGACTGCGAAAATCGTAGAGTCTAAGCCCGTAAGAAAGCGCACGATCTTTGTCCGCCTCACTTGCATCGTCGAACAGGATAACCGTTTTTAATGCACGCGGTACCGGTTTTTCCAAAAGCTTATTCAGCTGAATCATGTTTTCGAAAATACCGAAGGTACAATCCGCAAAGGATATAATATAATGCAGTTCGGTTGCGGTCGAATCGCAGCCGCGCGGTACGTCCACCGCTCCCAGCGACAACAGGGCAAAATCGGCAATAAGCCATTCACGCCGGTTATCTGAAATAAGCGCCGTATGAGTTCCCTTTGTTATGCCGAGTTCTTTAAGCGCAAGGGCGAATAAAAGGATTTTTTCGTACACCGTTTTAAAACCGTAATATTTAAAAATCCCTTTTTTATCTTTTGCGGCTTGAGCGGTTACGTCAGGGCAGATTTTTGCTCTGAGTTTAAACAGCAGGGGCAAATTGACCGGCAGGCTTTTATCGACGTTCATCTGCATAGATAAAGTATACAGAAAAAAAAGCGTAATTCATAGACGACAAAGGCAAAAAACGCTAGAATGGATGTCGTATGAATACGTGCGTTTATCTTGTAAAACTCGGCGAACTGACTTTAAAAGGAGCGAACATCCGCCTTTTTGAAAAGGCGCTTCAGGCAAACATTAAATCATATTTGAGAAAAACCGAAGCGAAGGTTTCGCTCTATGCAAGCCGAATGTACATAGAAGCTCCCGAATCTTTTTCCGCACAAATCGAATACGCGCTCAAACACGTAATCGGCATAGCCGGCTGGGCAAGAGCCGATATTTGCGAAAAGAATATCGAATCGATAAAAAAAGCCGTATATAAAAAAGCGCTTGAAGCAAAGCAAAACGGCGCCGCAAGTTTTAAGCTGGAAGCCAGAAGAAGCGACAAGCAGTTCCCGCTCAATTCATACGAAATTTGCCGCGAAGGCGCGTCCGACGTATACGACGAAAATTTACTGAAAGTCGATGTTCATAACCCGGATGCGACCATTTATATCGAAGTGCGCGACCGCTGTTTTGTGTACGCGAACCCGCATAAAGCCAACCGCGGCCTTCCCGTCGGAACGGGCGGTAAAGCCCTGCTTTTGCTTTCCGGCGGCATAGATTCGCCGGTCGCAGGCTACCGCATGATGAGGCGCGGCATGAGCGTGGACTGCGTGTATTTTCACGCGTACCCGTACACATCCGACGAAGCGAAAAAAAAAGTTGAAGATTTGGCTGCGATCCTTGCGCAATACGGCATGTGCCTTGTTATGCATATCGTTTCGTTTACCGAGGTTCAAATGCGCATAAAACAAAAGGGGCCGGCAAACTGGTCGACGATGCTTTTGCGCATGTGCATGATGAAGGCCGCAAGCATGATCGCAAAAGAAACGCGGGCCGCCTGCCTTATAAGCGGCGAAAGCCTCGGACAGGTTGCAAGCCAAACGATCGAAAATCTGCGTGTTACCGAAAGCGCAGGTACCTTCCCTCTTTTGCGGCCGCTTATCGGCATGGACAAAGAAGAGATAATCGAAACGGCGATTAAAATCGGTACCTACGAAACTTCTATTTTGCCGTATGAAGACTGCTGTGTGCTGTTCGCTCCGCAGCACCCGGTACTGCGCGCGCACATTAAAGAAGCGCACGAATTATACGAAAACCTTGAATGCAGCCCGCTCATAGAAAAAGCGGTTCAAGAGCGGGAAGTTAAAACCTTCTCTGCACATCCCGACGGGACATAAATCCGGATACAAAACTATGAAAAACTACCAGCGCTTTATTTTTATACTTGTTATTTTAAGCATCGTTTCGCTGTTTTTGGAGCAGCTTCCCGATAAAAATCTTTTATTAAAAATATGCACAAACGTCGTCGATGCCTTGCTTATACTTATTTTGTGCATCGAAACGATCATTCCCTTCACAAAGACAAAATACAAGGGACTGTATATAGCTTCGAACCGCTTTTCGCTTATTTTTACGTTAATTACGATTATTTTGTTCGCGTTCAGCAAATTTTCGCATTCCAAAATAATAACGAGTAATTGGGCTGTTTTTATTTTATTTTTCAGAAATCTGTTTACGATTTTTAAAGCCTATACGCGCATGAAAAAGCTGTCGAACTATTTTGAACGCTTTACGGCAAATCCCGCGCGCAATATTTTGCTCAGCTTTGTGTTCCTTATTTTAGGGGGAACGCTTTTGCTCATGGTAAAAATCAGCACCGTCGGCGAAAAAGGCATTTCGTTTATAGATGCGCTTTTTACGGCGACGTCGGCCGCATGCGTAAACGGTTTAATTGTAAAATCAACCGTGGGCGATTTTACGCTCTGGGGTCAAACGATATTGATTTTACTTATGCAGGCCGGCGGCTTGGGCATTATGCTTTTATCGTTTTTTATGGTTTTTCTTTTCGGAAAAAGAATATCGCTTCAAGACAAAATGCTTTTAAGCTATATGCTCAGCGAAGATGATTCGTCGAGTTTGCGCTCAACCGTATTGGAAATAGTCGCCGCCACCTTTATATTCGAAGGAATCGGCGCGGTATTGCTGTTCATCGGTTTTATGCCGACCCTCGGCGTCAGTTTAAAGAACGTCTATTATTCGATTTTTCATTCCGTGTCGGCTTTTTGCAACGCGGGTTTTGCGCTCTACGACGACAGTCTCGAAAGCTTCAGATTGAATCCGCTCGTGCTTTTAACCATTGCGTTTTTGATTATTTTCGGCGGCATCGGTTTTGCCGTTCTTAAAGATCTGCGCCTGTTTTTCACGGAGCGGATCGCTTCCGTTTTCCGCAAACAAAAAATGCCGTACAAGCGCAGCCTCAGTTTAAACACGCGCATCGTATTGATTTTAACCGCCGCCCTGCTTCTTGCCGGTACGCTGCTTTTTTATTTTTTTGAACACGCCAATACGATGGCATCCTACGGACTTGCCGAGCAGTATTTGTCGGCGTTTTTTCAATCGGCGACATTGCGCACTGCTGGCTTTACGTCGGTGCCGTTTACGAATTTCGTACTGCCCACGTATTTGTTTATGTGCGTTCTTATGTTCATCGGCGGAAATTCGGGAGGAACGGCAGGCGGCATAAAGGTCGGCACCTTAAGCGTTTTGTACGCAACAGCCCGCGCCTTTTTCAGGGGCGAAGACAAAATAACGCTCGGCCGCTTTCAAGTGTCCGAAAACAAAATCAAAAGTTCGGCGGTTATTTTCGTTGCGGGAATCATCGTCGTATGTGCGGCCGTTTTTTTGCTGTCGATAAGCGAAAAGTCGGCGCGGTTGAGCCGGCTTTTGTTTGAAGTCGTTTCGGCAATTACGGCGGCCGGTCTTACCGCAGGTATAACGACTTCTCTTTCCGTCGCAGGAAAGGCTATAATCATTCTTTTAATGTTTTTCGGAAGGTTGGGCGCTTTAACGATAATGGCGGCCGCCGTTTTCAACAAAGATAAGGTAAACATCAATTTGCCGCAAGCGGATATTGCAATCGGCTGAAAACGCCGGATAATGCAGGAGGAATTATGGCAAGAATTAAGCAAAAGGTTTTCGCGGTTTTCGGACTTGGAATTTTCGGGCAAACGGTCGCCGAATCGTTGACCGAAAAAGGCGGCGACGTTATCGCTGCGGACAATGATCCGGCCTTGGTCGAGTCTTTTAAAAACAAGGTTACGACCGTTTTGCACATCGATTCGACCGACCAAAAAGCGCTCGAAAAAGCGCCGCTCGACGACGTTGACGTTGCAATCGTAACGGTCGGCGACAACATCGAAGCAAGTATTATCACAACGGTTTTGCTCAAACAGCGCGGCGTTCCGTACATTATAAGCAGGGCCGTTTCCGACATTCACGAAAAGATTTTAAAGCAGGTCGGAGCCAACGAAGTTATAAATCTGCAAAAAAGCGGCGGCAAAGCCCTCGCCCAGCGTTTGCTTGCGCCGGAAATTCTTGAAACGATCCCGATTTCCAGCGAGTACAGCTTTGCCGAACTTTACGCGCCGGAACCCTTTATCGGCAAAAAATTAAAAGACACCGAGCTGGAAGAAAAATTCGGCTTGCATTTATGCATGGTAAAACGCATAAAAACCAACATCGACGATTTGGGCAACCCGACCAGCGAAGAAGCGATTATATTCCCCGACGGAAGTTTTGTGTTTGAAGCTTCGGATATTTTGATGGCGGCCGGACGTCTGAACGACATCGAAGAGTTTAAAAAGATTTTATAAAAGAGGGAACTGTCATGCTGTTTATATCCTTGCCGCTGTTTATTTTTATCGTTTTGTCTTCAACGGGAATAACAATCGGAGCGGGCGTTTTTGCCTACCGCGCCTTTATAGCCGAAAATAAAGCAACTGCGGAAACACTTTTGTTTGTTTTTTTGTGCGCCGCGCTTGTCCTGTGTGTTTGTTTTTTAAGCATCGTTTTTTATTCGCGGCAAAAACGGAGCGCTCTGCAGCGCATAAACAAGCTCGTACGCGTAAACAGCGGCGCAGCCTTAAAGCGCTTCGGTGAATTCGGCAAGCTGGGAAAATTTCTTCAAAGTTTTTTTGAAAACATTTTGGATATAAGCGAAAAGCGCGCGAACAGAATCGTGTTCCTCGATCGTGCACTGCGTTTGGCTTGCAGCGCTTCATCCGAGCCTTTTCTCATTGTCAACGATTCCGGTTTTATAAAATACGTTTCCAAGGGGTTCGAATCCAAAGGATTCGAAAAAAACGGCACGGAAAAAAATTCCACAGCCGCAAGAAAAAACATCGCAGGCGCTCAATTTTCCGACTTGTATCCGGACATACACTATGACGATATTTTTACCGAAGTATCGCACAGCCGCTCGGAACGTACCGAAAAAGGCGAAAAATATACGTTTCATTTTTTCCCGATAAGCGAGCGCAAAAACGAAGTGAGCGGCTTATTTGTCGGCGTCGAAAAAAATACGATTATGTCGGCCGGAAGCGAAACCGTAAAACAAATATACGAAAATATTATCGGGCAGGATAAAAGCGAAAACGCTTCCGAGAGTGCAGATACAAAAACTAAAAAAGGCCTTTTCGGATTTTTAAAGTCATTCAAACTGCGCTGAAAATCGCAAATAAAGTCTGCAAAAAGTCAAAAAAAAGCTTGCTTTTATTCTTTTTTTATATATAATACAGTATCCATATAAATCTATATTGTTTTATTCACAAGAGGTATCTATGAACGGTTTTCAGGATCGCATGCTGGCAAAAAAGATGCCGCATTTTGCGCTATGGCTGTGCTCGGCAATCGTTATTACGGTTGTCTCGTTTTTAACGTCGTATTTTCCCATTTGGGCGAATATTCCCGTTAATGTCGTGCTTCCCTTTTTGGTTTTAATTTTTTTGAAAACAGTCTTTTTTGAAAAACTGAAACTGTCTACGCTTATTGTACTGCGCACGGTTATCGTCGTCGCGGTATTTATGGATTATTTTGCAAACATCGGCGGCATATGGTTTGTGTACGTCGTCTTGGTATTTTTGAGCATCAACATTCTCGAAGCAACCTTTACCGATTTAAAATACAAAAAATATTTTAACTTTGTAACCGGCCTCGTTCTTGCCGCCTCCGTTTTGGCTTTGGCTCCCTCGTGGATAAATCTTTCGGGCAAAAGTTTTGCCTTTTCATATATCTACGAAGCGAACAACAGCGCACCGACGGCGCAGTACGCATTTTGGGGTACGGTATGCTGGATTATCGCATACACGATTTGGAATTGGATTTTTGTAACCGACGAATTCAGTCCTGCTATCGCGTATTTGCACTTTGCCATTCTCGGTATGCCGCTTTTAGGCTGCATCATTACGCGCAACCCCGGATTGTGGCTTGTGTTCCGCGCCAACTCGCTTACCTGCGGCGGTATTTTGCAAATCTCGTGCAAACAAATTTTCGAAGAAAAATTAAAAAACGAAAAAATGACGGCTTTTGTTAAAACAAGCCAAAAAACCGGCGTACAGGCGGTTTTAATGATTATTAACCTTGCGCTGCTGGCAGTTCCCTGCGCTTTTGCGATTATGAGTAAATTAAACTAGAGGAAAACCATGCCCCAATATGATGCAATCATTATAGGCGCGGGAAACGGCGGCCTTTCGGCGGCTCTTACCTTGGCTCGCGCCGGAAAGAAAGTTGCTGTGTTCGAAAAACACAATATTCCCGGCGGATGCGGAACAAGCTTTTGCCGCGGCCGGTTCGAATTCGAAGTTGCCCTGCACCAATTAAGTTCAATGGGAACGCCGGAACACCCCGGAGATTTGCGCAAGCTTTTCGATGAATACGGCATAACCGATAAAATCGATTGGATACAAATAGAATCGCTGTACAAAATCAATTTGCCCGGCGGAAAAGGAGTTGCGCTTCCGGCAGATAGAGAAAAAGCCGAACAAACCCTTATAAAAGCCTTCCCCGCAGAAAAAGAAGCCATACATAAATATTACGAAACGGTGTGGGAATTTAACAGGGAAATTATTGCGTTTACAAAAAAAAGCGGCGAAAGTTCGCGCAAAGGTAAAAAATCCGGCGAGCCGCCCGCGCTGAAAAAACTGATTATGAAAGCGCTTTTTCCCAAACTGTATCCGACGCTTGCAAAATATGCCGTCAAAAGCACCGACGATGTGCTGAACGAATTCTTTAAAAGCAAAGAACTGCAGCTGTGCCTTTCGGCGTACTGGTGCTTTATGGGAATGCCGCCGGAACGCTTTCCGTTTACGATTCTCGCCCGCTGTACCTATATTTACACCGAAGATAAGCCCTTTTATCTTCGCGGCGGCTCGCAAGTTATCTCACAGGCTTTAACCGAAGCGATAAAAAAAGCCGGCGGCTCGGTATTTTTTAATACCGGCATACAAAAAATCCTGCTGGAAAACGGTAAAGCCTCAGGCGTTATCGACGAAAACGGTGAAAGATACCGCTGCGAAAAAGTTATTTCCAATATTTCGCCGACTGCAACCTATGCAAACTTACTCGACGAAAAAGACATTCCCAAAGCGGCACGCGAATACCTTAAAGCATATACCGTCGGCATTTCTGCGCTCACTTGCTTTATCGGTTTGGACTGCCCGCCCGAAGAAGTCGGCTTTACCGATTCGTTCAATTTAACCTACGACAGCTTGGACGCAAACCGTGATTTTATGAATTCGTACGAATTGAATACGGCGATAGACCCGATCGTTTCCACCTGCTATACGGTTGATGATCCGAAAGTTTCTCCGGCAGGTACGAGCATCGTTACGGCCGGTACACTCAAATACGGCGAAGCGTGGGAAAAACTTTCGCCGGAGCAGTACTATAAAGCAAAGTACGATGCGGCGAATACGATTATCGACCGGCTCGAAAAACGCTATCCGGGTTTTAGAAGCCATATCGAAGAATTGGAAGTTGCAACGCCGCTTACCCACATGCGCTATTTAAACCATCCGGGAGGCGCCATTTACGGTTACGAGCAGGATTTAAAGTCGTCCGTGTTCTTTTATCCGCGCGACACTTTTATACCGAACCTCGATTTTGCAAGCGGTTGGGTAAACACATGCGGTTTCGGCCCGAACTACCTGTACGGCAATAGTGTAGCTAAAAAGATTTTAAAGGAGTGGGACTGAAATGCGCAGTATTAAAGAAATTCTTATCGGCACAATGGAAAACGGCACAGAGGTTTTGAACGAAATCGAATTTGCGCGCAAAAGCGGCAAAGATATTTTAGTGCAAAAAGAAGCGGTAAAAAACTGCCTTGCCAAACTGCACCCGGGCAAACTGGAGCTGGAAGTTTCGGATATCTATCCTGCGGCACAGGACGCCAAAGTGTTCCGCTTTGTATCCAAAAACGGTTATCTTCCGCCCTTCGAAGCCGGACAATATATCAACGTGTTCGTCGAAATAGACGGCGTATGCACGTCAAGACCTTACAGCATTTCGTCCTCGCCCAAACAGCGCTCGTACTACGAAATTACGGTTGCGGCCGTTCCCAAGGGCTTTGTGTCCGCCTACTTTTTAAAAAAAGTAAAAAAGGGCGACAGCTTTACCGTTACTTCCCCGTCCGGACGTTTCCACTACAACCCGGTGTTCCATTCAAAAAAATCCGTGTTTTTAGCCGGCGGAAGCGGTATTACTCCGTTTATGAGTATGACGCGCGAAGTACTCGAAAGCGGCGAAGACAGAGAAATCTTTTTGATTTACGGCAACCGCACGGAAAAATCATCTTCGTACCACGAAGAATTAAGCGCTTTTGCCAAAACGTACCCGAACTTTCACTACCAGCTTGTTATTTCCGACGATAAGGCATACAAGGGCAAAAAAGGGTTTATCGATGCAAAGTGCATAAAAAGTTTTGTTAAGCAAACGGACGATGCGACATTTTACCTGTGCGGCCCGCATATTATGACCGACTTTTGCACCAAGGCGCTTGAAGAATTAAAGATAAAGCCCAAAAACATCCGGCGCGAAATGTTCGGAAGCCGCCAAGATATTCAAAACGAACCCTTTTGGCCGGAAAATTTAAGCGGTAAAGAAAACTTTAAAATTTCGATCGGCGGCAAAACATTCGAAGGAAAGTCGAGCGAATCGCTGCTTACGAGCCTCGAAAGAGCCGGCATACGGGTAAACGTGTGCTGCCGAAGCGGAGAATGCAGTTTGTGCCGCGTTAAGCTGGAAAACGGAAAGGTTTTTATGCCACGCGGTGCTTTACTGCGCTATGCGGACGAAAAATTCGGCTATATTCATTCGTGTAAAGCCTATCCTATATCGGATGTACGGCTGTCTTTTTAATTTTTTATTAGGATAGGAGATAATTATGTTTTTTTTTACGAATTATACGTGGCAAAATATTTTAATCGGCTTGGTCGTTCTTGCAGGGCTTATACTGGTAAACGACCTTACGCGGCGCAGTAAATGGCTTTCCCTAGCCGTATACATTGTGCTGCCGCTCGTCCTAACCTTTACCGTATGGCCCAAAACGGCGGTACGCGGCAACGGCGATTGGTTTCCCGTCGTTAAAACGTACTCGGCGCTCGCAGGCGTTATCGGCTTTATGGCGATCCGCTACATAAAAGGCGCGGATACAAAAAAATGGCTGTTGTTTTTTCCCTGTTTGATTTTATCGGTTAATATTGCCGAAGCCGTGTACCGCGACTTTGAAGTGTACTTTGCCTACCGCGGTCAAGCCGTTATGAATAGTGTAGACGGTTTATTTATGCAGGGCGGCATTTGGAACGTTTTGAATGCGATTGCCGGCATTGTGCTGATTTTAACGCTGACCGGCGTATTCGGTATAAAGGTTGCAAAGACAAAGTCAAAAGATATGATTTGGCCCGACCAATTGTGGTTTTGGATTATTGCCTACGATTTGTGGAACCTGTCTTATTGCTACAACTGCATTTCGACGCGCTCGATGTACGCCGGCTTTATCCTGCTGTTGTCGTGCACGATCAGCGAATTTGTTCTTAAAAAAGGCGCATGGCTTCAGCACCGCGCCCAAACGTTGGCTTTGTGGGCAATGTTTTCCATTACTTTTTCGAGCTATGCAAAATCGCCGCTGTTTTCCATAACGTCGAGCTACAAGCCGGCGGCGCTGCTCGTTATCAGCGTGCTGTCGATCGCTTCAAACCTTGCAGTCTTTGCATACGAAATCGCGCATATTGCAAAAACAAAGCGCAACCCGATTACGCAGGATTTGTACACTGATTTAAAATCATACAAAGCGGTATTGCAAGACAATAATCTCGCCTGACGCTATACTTTTCGGCAAAAAGCGTATATACTGATTATATGTTGCATTCAATAATCGCGTTTATACGCTTTGCCGCCTATCTTATCGGCTCAAAAAAACACTTAAAAATCGTTAAAAAACTTGACCGAGAAGGGAAAATCGCCGAGCGCGATGCGCTTGTAAAAGAAAAGGTTGCCGAATGGACCAAGCTTGTAATTAAGCTTACCGGAAGCACGGTCGAAGTAAAAGGCACCGAAAACATCCCGCAAAACGGCGCCTTCGTTATGGTCGGCAATCACCAAGGCTATTTGGACATTCCCCTGCTTTTAGGCTATGTTCCCAAAAGCATCGCGTTCATGGCTAAAATCGAAATCTTAAAAGTGCCGATCCTGTCCGATTGGATGAAATACATGCAGTGCGTGTTCATCGACCGCAAAGACAGGCGCCAGTCGGTAGAAGCCATGGCTCAAGCGGTCGAAAATGTCAAGCACGGCTACCCGCTCGTTATTTTCCCCGAAGGCACCAGGAGCCGCGGCGGTCCCGTTGCCGAGTTTAAACCGGGAAGCTTTAAGCTCGCCTACCGTTCCGACGCAGCGATTGTTCCCTTTACGATTGACGGCACTTGGCACGTGTGGGAAGAACACAAGCGCATCCGCAGTGCGCACCTGACGCTCACCATTCACAAAAGCATTCCCGCCGCCGGCCTTACCAAAGAGGAGCAGGCCGCCCTTCCCGCCCTCGTCCACAAAACCGTCGAATCCGCCCTGCCGAAAGAACACTTGCGGCAAGCGGAGACTTCCATCAAAAGTGTTTAAAATTGACAGTTTATAACAAAGCCGAACGTGGATGTTCCCGCAGTTGGTTTATAAACAAAGCTTACGAAGTCTTACTCGGCAGATGAAGTTTTCGAAAAGGTTTATGCAAGCCGCTGACGCACGGCGGCGCTTCGCGCCGTGTATAAAAAAGCCCGCAACACGTGCGGGCTTTTTGTAATCGTAACGGATTAAAACTTCAGCAAAGAGTGCTGCTACTGCACCTTCCATGAAAGTTCGTAGCAGAGTTCCATATCACCGCCGTTTTGACTTCCGCCCGGTAAAGTAAGCATAAAGTCTTTCGTTTCACCGGCGGTAAGCGTAAAGTTTTCCGTAAAAGAAATGGGACCGTTTGTATATACGCCGTTTGTCGCATCAGAAGCAAGTGTCCAGTATTTTGTTTTACTGTCATAGTTAAGATAAACGATCGGTTTTCCGTATTTAGTTACCGGATCATCGGGGTTGACGATTGCAACCGGACCGTTGTCAACCTCCGTTATTTCACTGTCGAGTTCAAGCATATGGGGTCCCTTAGCACCGGTAAAAACATAAACTTTGCTCTTTTCCGTAAAATCGACTTGCTTGCCTTTTTTTATGTGATAATTTTTATTAGTAACTTGTTTTTCAAGAGAATCCCATTCGGGCACCGTATCGCCGCTGTATGCACGGGAACGGATATCCCATGTAAATTCGGGCGGATTCAACCAAGACTCATCCGGTATTGAAGCATTTTTCAAGTACTTCGCCGACACGGTCAATGCTCCCGACAAAGGCTCTTCGTAAGAAACAATACCTCCGCAGCCGAGATAGGGTGACATTCCCGTACAAGCGGGAATATAATTTCCTGCAGCAATGTTCGTTTTGTATGCGTCTGTCATATGAAAAGCGCCGTCTTCGGTTACATAGCCTGCAGGGTCATATTCATAAAAGCGATATTTTCTACCGTCGGGAGCCGTCAGCCCATCTTCGACCTTATCGAGCGGCGCCCATTCCGTAGGAACCTGTTGACCAACAAGCGTTGCAAATTTAATAGGCTTGGCAAATGCAAAAACAAGTTTCGAATAGGTATCGACGACGACAATGTAATTATCCAAATCGGCAACCCCGCCCCCTTTACCTGTAAAGCGATAAAATACAAAACGGGTCATCAAAGCTTCTTTTTTGCCCGTCGGTTTACCTTCCGCATTATAGACGGGGTATTTTTCGTTCTTATATAAACCGAAGGGGTTCTTCCCTCTGTAACGATAGTAAACCATAGAGCTGATCGTATTCCCGCCGGCATGAGCGTTTTCGCCGTTATATTGATCGGCATCCCAAGTTACCGTTCCTGAGTATTCCATTTCCGGAACATTTGAAGAAGAAAAGTTGCTTTTAAATTTCCAATTATCGAATTTTGCTGTGGAAAACTCATAGCCGGTGCCGAGTTTTCCCGCCAATTGAGTATGTGCTGTGTTATCGCCTTTCGGCTCGGCTATCACGCCGTCGGGTAAAATAACCCAAAATGCATTTACCGTTCCATCAGGCAGCGGCGGCATAGTAGGGGTATCATCGTCAAAATCACCGGGAGAATTCGGCTGGTTATTCGCCGTATTGTTTTGCTGCTGTATGTAATACGAATTCATAAGCGGAGCCGGACATGCGGCGCACACAAAGCACAAAACGATAAGGGCATAAAGCCCGTATTTATTTTTGCCAAGCAATTTCATAACACAACTCCATCTGCCCGTTATGATTATCTTTTACTACGGGAAAAGTAACCGGCACAATAATTTTAAGCAGCTTTTTTTCGCCGGAAGCAAGTATAAAATCCGTATCCAACTCAACCTTTCTTCCGTCAGGAACAGTTATATCATTTTCGGCAAGAAATTTCCAGTGCTGCAGTTCATGATCATATGTAAAGCGGATAAGAGGTTTACCGTATTTGGTTAGCGCGTGCTCAAGCGGAAAACCTATAAAACCCGGTATAACCGTTCGCGGTTTTCTTATAATTTCGCTGTCCAGCTCGAGTATATGCGGACCTTTTAGCTTTTCAAAACGATAGCGGTAAGTATTATTTTCTACAAAATCTTTTTGTACGCCGACATCGATTTCTTCACCGCTTTCTCCTGTTTTTTGCGCAAGAGAATTCCAATCGGGGCTGCTGAAGTTTCCGCTGTATGCACGTGAGCGTATATCCCAAATAAACTTTTGTACCCGCGGTATGCCGTTTTCATCTTTGTCGTAATTGTCTTTTGCCGAAATGTTCTTCAAATAAAGAGCCGTTACGGTTAATGTGCCCGTAATGGCAGGAGTTTTTATGCTGTTTCCCGCACAATACGCATAGGGAGATTTTCCGGTAAAAACGGGATCGTAATGTTTATTTTTGGAATTGGTTTTATACGTTTCGGTTAATACAAAAGAGCCGTCCTCTTTTACATAACCGACCGGATCGTATTCGTAAAAACGGTAACGTACCCTGCCCGTTATTTTATCTTTCGGTCCTTCACATACCGTATCAACCGGCGCCCATTCGGTCGGTACTTGTTCTTTTTGCACCGTCTTAAACCTGATAGGTTTTCCGAAAGCGAATATCAGTTTTGAATACGTATCGACAGCTATCAAACAATTATCGAGCGCTACAAGTCCGCCGCCTTTACCGGTAAAACGGTAAAAAACAAAGCGTTTCATAAGCTCTTCACTTTGCGCCGACAACTCTCCGTCTTCTCCATACACTTTATATGTTTCGTCGCGGTATAAGCCGAAGGGGTTTTTGCCGTAAGAACGGAAATATTTCATTTCGCTTATGATATTTTTGCCGTTTTCTTCGGTAAGCGCCCAAGAATCCGCTCCGAGATAGTACTGCTGTTCACCCGCTGTTCCTTGCCATTCGACGGTACCGTCGTATTTCATTTGCGAGACATTGTATTCAAACGTACTTTCAAGTTTCCAATCGGCAAACTGCGTATCGGAAAACGTCGGCATTTTCGTAAGACCGATATCCAGCAAAACAAGCCTGTTGTTTACAAAGCGGTGCGCTTTATCCCCTGCGGCATTATTTTCCTTTTTCGGTTCAATTATAACTCCCCCCGGACGTATAACCGAAAACATGTTAAAAAAACCTGCCGGCAATACGGGTACGGGAATATCGGCATTTCCCCAATCCTCGGGCTCATTTTGCAGTGCCGAACGGTTTTGTTGCTGCACATAGTACGAATTCATAAAAGGCGCCGTACATGCGGCAACTAGTAAAATCACAACAACAAAAACAACAACGAATTTTCGGGCGGCAAATAATTTCATGGGCATTCTCTCAAAGACATTCACAATTTAAATGCAAGGCCTATATTTACGCCGAAATCCAGTGAATTAAGCCAATAATCAAAAACGGGGGAACTTAAATCTGCCTGTGTTGCAAGTTTCCCGGGTGCGGTTAAATATTTGGGACGATAGAAATTGTAGCGCGTATACCAACCCATTACAATATCGGTGGTGTCCAAAACGGGAATATTGTATTCAAGCAAAACCTTAATCGAAGCCATAAGCGGGTTCATTTTTTTCATCATTTGTTCGGTTATAACTATTTCGCCGACTTCAGATGACAGATTGGGATCCGAAAAATAATATAAGTATGAGGGTCTTGTATCCGCTATCATACGGCCGCCGATTCCCAAACCCAGCGCAAATCGATTGCCGAAAAAATACGCTTTGGCAGCTACGCCGAAATTAACGACAGGCATAAAATTAATACTTACAAAAGTATCCACTTTGCCGGTGCCGGTATTTGCCGTAATCTTTTGCGCACTGTTCCCCTGTCCTACTCCCAAACAAGCAAAAGTTCCTATACCGCTAAACGGATGATTTTCAGGCAAACCGAAAAAGCGGTTACTTGAAAACACATAACCGCCTTCAATTTCGCCGCTCATAAGCAAGCCGCTCATCATACCGCTCATTTTTTCGGCTTTTGTATTAAGTTTTTTTAAACTTTTATCGGAAATAAAAGGAGTTGTCAGAGCGCCGCCGAAATCGGCACGCAAATACAAAAGGGGGCCGGCTTCAAAAGCCGCAAGCGGGAAAAAACTTACAAAACCTAAAATAAGGGCAAGCTGCCCTTTGCACAGTATCTTTTTCATGCAATGCAGTATGCCACAACACCAAACAAATGTCAACAGATATATACAAAAACATACAAAAATAATTTATTTATTCGACTTTACCGATATTCTTCTCCGCTCAAATGCTCCCATGCGCATCGGGCGGCGGCTTGTTCGGCTTCTTTTTTACTTTTTCCCTGCATGGGCCCGTATTCGGTTGAGCCCAAAAACACGCTTATCCAAAATACTTGATCGTGGTCGGGGCCTGTTTTTTTAATCAATTCGTAGTGCGGGCATTGCTTGTATTTTTTTTGATACAATTCCTGCAAGAGCGTTTTATAATCTTTTTGGTGGCGGTTTTCGAGCACTTTGCGAATTTGCGGCACCAATAAGTTCAATATGAGTTTTTCGGCCGTCTTAAATCCCGAATCGAGATACAAGGCGCCGAAAACGGCTTCGGTCGTATCGGCCAAAATCGCCTTTTTGCTCCTGCCGCCGGAATGCTCTTCGCCCTTACCCAAGCACAGGCACTGCTCTATACCGATATCGAGGGCGATTTCGGAAAGCGAGGTTTCGGAAACGACAAAAGATTTTATTTTAGTTAATTCGCCTTCCGGCGCATCGTGCAGCGTTTCGTATAAATAAGAAGCGGCGGTTATTCCCAAAACGGCGTCCCCTAAAAATTCAAGACGCTCGTTGTTTTCCGCGGCACCTGCTGTTTCGTTTGCAAAAGAACGGTGATAAAACGCCGTATCCAAAAGATGCAGGTCTTTAAACTTAACACCGATCCGCTTTTGAAAATCGGTTAATAAGGCTTTCCGCCGCGAGGATAAAGTTCGGTTTGTTTTAAAAAAAGAACGCACTTTTTAATAAAAAAATCGGAGCCGGCTCAAACAAATGTTTTTTGACGGCTCCGTTCCTTATAAAAGCGGCACGGGAAAACCCGCGCCGTCTTAGGCTTGTTGAGTTTTTAAAAATTCGTAGGCATCGCGGACCGTTTCGAATTCGCTTGCCTTTTCGTCGGGGACGCTTACGCCCAGTTCTTCTTCGATAGCGTATACCAATTCATACGTATCAAGACTGTCGGCGCCGAGGTCCTGGCGAAATGAAGCATCCAGTGTAACTTTCGACTCTTCAATTTCCAATTTGTCGGCAATCAGTTTTTGCATTTTTTTGAACAATTCATCTTCCATTGTTAAACTCCTGTCAGCCGTTGCTCTCCGGCATAATTACCTGCCTGCCGCGGTAAAATCCGCATTTGGGACATACGCGGTGCAGCATGATTAAATTTCCGCAATTGGCGCATTCGATCAAGTGCGGGGCATTTAAGTGCATATTAATTGCCCGGCGTCTTCTTGTGCGCGCTTTTGACGTTTTCGCTCTGGGTACTGCCATTATATAACCTCTCTAAAAATATGAACGATTATATCCGAAATACTATCTTATGGCAAGTCCATAACGAAAAAACATTATAACACTTTTCGATTTTTTGTCAACTATTATGTCAACTATTAAATTTCAGCTTGAGCGCTTTTTCAACTTTGGGGGGAACCATGCCCGAAACGTCGCCGCCGAAAGACGCGAGCTCTTTTATGGCACTCGACTTCAATAGAAAAAAGCGCGAATCGGTCGGGAAAAACAGCGTTTCAATATGAGCGTTCAGCGCTTTATTTAAAAGCGAAAGGTCGAATTCGTATGAAAAATCGGCCGTATTGCGGATGCCCCTGATAAGCACTTTTGCCCCCGTTTTTTGCGCGTAATCGACAATGAGCGTGCGGCACACGTGAACGCTCACGTTATCCCAGCCGGCGGTAAGCTCGTGCATAAGTTCAAGGCGTTCTTCTTCGGAAAACAAATATTTTTTCGATTTATTGTCGGCAATAACAACATCGATTTCACTGAAAATATTTCGGGCGCGTTCGAGAATGTTTAAATGTCCGTACGTGGGCGGATCGAAGGATCCGGGAAACAATGCTTTTACCACACACTCACTATAGCATATTTGACATTTCGGAACAATACCGTTATTATGAGCTTTATGAAAAACGCACAAATAATACACATAATAACGGCCGCCGCCCTTATTTTTACGACGCTGTTTATACTGTCCTGCAAAACAACGGAAACGGCTGCCGACACTGCTTCTCTTCAAACAGACGGCAAAACATCCCGCGAGCAAACCGAAGCGCAAACCGCAAAATCGGCCGAAAACGCCGAATACAGCCGCTCGGTGAGCGCCTTGGGCGACAAGACCGTAAGTTTCGACGATTTTCAGCGCGACAAAACGGATATTCTTGCCGTCATTGCCGATTTGGATAAAAGCATGAAAAACCGCGATTACACTTTATGGCGCAGTTATCTTACGCCCGGTTCGATTTCGTATTGGAGCAATAAACTCAATTTGCAGGTTATCGCGACAAAGCTGCCTAAAAAAGGCATCGCCCTTCGCTCGCTCGGCGATTATTTTACGAATGTTTTTATTCCCTCGCGTATGGGACGGAACGTAAACGAAATCCGCTATATCTCGCGCACCGAAGTAAAGGCGGTAGAAGTGCAGGATAACAAAGATATTATTTATTACGAATTCGAAAAAATCAACAATCGTTGGCTCGTAAAACTGCCGACACTATAATAAGATTGGTAAGAAAGAAAATATTGATTTTTTTCCGTAATACCTGTATACTGAAAACAAATTGAAGGTGGGGAACAAATGAGGAGGATCCGAATGAAACTATCCAAAGTCGCGTTGTGTGCAGCCGCTTTATGCTTTATCGCTTTGAATGCCGCGGCACAGGAAAACGCCCGTTCCGAAGTTACCGTTGAAGAAGAATATTTCGGCACGAATGAAGATTTAATTATAAGCGAAATGAGCCAAGTGGACGATTATGAAACAAAGCTTCTTATGCTGCAGTACATAAAAACAGCCCTTGACGAAGGGCGTTCGTCCCCCGCCATCGAAGCGGCTTTGCAGAGTATGGCAGGCGAAGGTGTTTTTAACCAATCGCGCACCGGCCGCCGTTTAATGAATAATTATCCGGAAGTGCGCCGCCAAGCGTGCATTATGCTCGGACAAATCGACGGTCTTTCAAAAGAGCAGTTGGTTCAGCGCAAAAACACGCTGATGCGCCTTATAAAAGACGAAGACGAGCCGATGGTTTTATCCGCCGCGATTTATGCGCTGGGCAATATCGGCGTTAATGAAAACGACGAAGTTATCGATCAAATCTCGATGATTCATAAACGCTTTTCGATTTTGAATCCGACCGACAGTCTTGCCTATTCCATTCTTGACGCATACAAAAAGCTTGCCCCGACGGTAAAAAATTCAACCGGGCTGGCCGAAACGATTGCATCGATCGCAACAAACTACAACTATATAATGCCCGTGCGCCAAAAAGCAAAAGAATTGCTTTTTTCGCTAAAAAAATAACACTTAAAACCTTCCAGGCAGCTCGTTCGGCTGCCTGAGTTCTTTTATTTTTTTGAGTGATTAGCTCATTTGGATAGAGCGTCGCCCTCCGGAGGCGAAGGTGGCAGGTTCGAATCCTGTATCACTCGTATGTTTACGCTTACTTTTTCATACGTCTTTATTTTATTTATTACCTACAGCATAATCGGCTGGATGTGCGAAGTTATATACTGCGGCATTTTGGCAAAAAAGTTTATAAACCGCGGCTTTTTGCACGGCCCGTGGTGTCCGGTGTACGGCTTCGGCACCCTGTGTATCATCGGTTTATTGACTCCTTTTAAAACGCATATATACATACTGTATCCTGCTGCCTTTGTGATTACCGGCTTGGTCGAATACGCAACCGGCTGGCTTTTGGAAACGCTGTTCAATACTAAATGGTGGGATTATTCCAAGCGGAAATTCAATATAAAAGGACGCGTGTGTTTGGGCAATTTGCTGTTATTCGCTCTGGGCGGAACACTTGCGGTTATGTTTGTGCATCCGTTTTTTTTACGGATCCTCGACGGCATTCCCGTGCGCACACAGCAATATGCAGCCTTCGGTATTTTGATTTTTTTTATCGTCGACCTTGCCGCAACGCTTAAAAAGCTCGTCAATTTTACCGAATACCTTGCCGCTTTGCAGGATTTTGCCGAATCCTTAAAAGAGCGCTACGAAAACGAACCATGGTTCGCTTCGCAGTCTATAAGCGAAATGTTCGCCGCGGTTAAACACCGTGCACAGTTAAAACAGGGCGAAATATCGGAACGCTTGTTGAACAAGATCGATTCGCTTTCGGAACGGAAGGCGGCTGTCGAGCGCTTTATTAAAAAGTTTCCGTCGCTGCAAAATGCAGCCCACCCCTTTTCGATTCAGCACATAAAAGAACAGCTGAAAAAACGTTTAAAATAACCGCCCGCCGGAAAAACGTATGGAAAAAACGATATGGAAAAAATCATTCTTGCGTCGGTTTCACCGCGGCGCAAACAGATACTGAAAAGTCTCGGCATCCCCTTTTATGCGTTTGCGCCGCCTTTCGACGAAGTGCTTCCCGAAGGAACGGCGGGCGAACACGCGGCGGAATATTGTGCCGTGCAAAAGGCGCAAAAAACGTTTGAGGCGCTCTGTACGTCATCACGCAAAAAGCGGTACGAAGACGCGCGTTTTATCGCGGCGGCGGACACGCTTATCATGCATGAGGGTACCGTATTCGGAAAGCCGCAAAACGAAAAAGAAGCCTTTTCGTTTTTAAAAACCTTTTCGGGCAAAACGCATTCCGTGTATTCGGGAATCGCCGTTTACAACCGCGAAACGCAGCAACTTCTTTCGCGTACCTGCCTAAGCCGCGTAAGTTTTGCGCCCCTTTCCGATGACGAAATACGGCGCTATCTTTCGCTCGGAGAATGGCGCGACGCGGCAGGCGCCTATAAAATTCAGGGCGGCGCCCGGTGCTTTATATGCCGCATCGAAGGGTCGTACAGTTCGATCGTGGGCTTGCCTATTTTTGAATTTTATGAGATACTCAAAGAGCATAAGTACCGCTTTTAATGCGGCGTTGTGCCGCGGTTTTGCCTGTTCGGTTGAACAATAAAATCGCGAAATCTTCCGCTTTACCGTAAGCGAGAAACAGAGTTTGGGGAAAAGAAACTTTTCTTTTCCGATGAAGGAGCATTTCGTGGCAGTAGTAACCATGAAGAGTTTGCTTGAATCCGGTGTGCATTTCGGCCACCAAGTCAAGCGTTGGGATCCGCGCATGAAGAAATATATCTTCGCGGAAAGAAACGGGATCCACATTATCGATCTGCAAAAAACCATGGCTTCAATAAAAGAAGCTTATGAAGCAGTCCGCAAAGTAACGTCGGCAGGAAAATCGGTTCTGTTCGTCGGTACGAAAAAACAGGCACAGCAGGCCATTGCAAAAGAAGCCGAAAGATGCGGTATGTTCTATGTAAACAACCGCTGGCTCGGCGGCATGCTGACCAACTTTACCACCATTAAAAAATCCCTTTTACGGCTTAAAAAGCTTGAAAAGATGGAAATCGACGGCACTTTCGAAAATCTGACGAAAAAAGAAATCGCCTCAATTCAAAAAGAAAAGGCAAAACTTGAAAAAAACCTCGGCGGCATTAAAGAAATGAAAGAGCTGCCCGGTATTTTGTTTATTATCGACACGCATAAAGAACAAATTGCCGTTGCCGAAGCCTGCCGCATGGGCATTCCCATCGTCGCCGTCGTCGATACGAACTGCAACCCCGAAGGCATAAACTACCCCATTCCCGGAAACGACGACGCCATCCGCGCCATAACGCTGTTCACACAGGTTATCGCCAATGCCGTTATCGAAGCGGACAACGAAACCGGTCTTAAAATCATCGAAAACCTTCAGGACGAAGATGAAGACCTTACCGACACGGCGTCGATCCGCACCGACGATGAAGAAATTATCGATTACAGCAATTATACGCCGACCGAACCGAAAGACGAAGATCGGGATTCCGAAGACGAAGGCGACAATTCGCTGGTAGACGAAGATAAATTATACGAATAAATTGAGGGGTTAGGAGAATTACATGGAAATTAAAGCTGCCGATGTAAAAGCCCTGCGCGATGTAACGGGCGCCGGAATGATGGAATGTAAAAACGCCCTCGTGGAATGCAAGGGCGATGCCGAAGCTGCGGCAAAACTTTTAAAAGAAAAAGGGCTTGCCGCGGTTGAAAAACGCGCTGGAAGATCGACGAGCGAAGGACGCATCTTTATAAAAGAACAGGGTTCGAAAATCGCGATTGCCGAACTTACCTGCGAAACCGACTTTGTCGCAAAAAACGCCGACTTTTTAAAGGTCGGGGAAAATATTGTCGATGAAATATTGGCAAAAGGCTATACGGAAGTAAACGAAACTTTGTCGAATATGCTTCTTGATTTGGCGACGAAAATCCGCGAAAACATGAACGTGCGGCGCATACAGCTGGTCGACGTTCCCGCAGGTGCCGTTGCCGCAACCTACGTCCACAGCGACGGAAAAACCGGCGTTATAACGGTTTTAGGCTGCGAGCCCGCTTCTGCCGATGCGGCCGTCAAGCAATTTGCGTTCGACTGCTGTCTGCACATTGCCGCCTTTACGCCGCGTTATTTAAAACGCGAAGACGTCGATGCCGCATACATTGCCGAACAAAAAGAAATTTTTACCGTGCAAACGGCCGAACTGGACAAACCGGATAACGTAAAGGCCGGCATCGTTCAGGGAAAACTGAATAAACACTTGGCCGATATTTGCTTTATGGACCAAATGTTCGTAAAAGACGACAAGGTTTCCGTCGCAAAAAAAATGGAACAGGTCGGAAAAGAAGCCGGTACCAAATTGACGCTTTTAAAGGTTGTCAATTTTCAATTGGGCGCTTAAACCGCCTTTGAGGAATTCTTTATGAATGAAGCAAGTATTCAAAGAATGGAAAAAAGCATCGCGGCTTTAAAAGACGAATTCAACGCGATACGAACGGGCCGCGCTTCGGCCGCGCTTTTCGATAAGGTACGCGTCGACTATTACGGCCAGCCGACGCCGCTTAATCAAGTTGCGACCATTTCAGTGCCCGAAGCCCGTTCGGTGGTTATTCAGCCTTTCGATAAAACGCTGATCGGCGAAATCGAAAAAGCGATCCAAAAATCGGAGTTGGGGCTGCACCCGTCGAACGACGGTAAAATCATCCGCATTGCGATTCCGCCTTTGACGGCCGAACGGCGCAAAGAATTGGTAAAGCAGGCAAAGGCTGCGGCCGAAACGAGCCGGGTTGCAATACGCAATATCCGCCGCGACGGCAACGAAGATTTGAAAAAGCAACAAAAAGATTCGAAACTCACCGAAGACGAATTGAAGACTGCCGAAGACGCTTTGCAAAAATCGACCGATAAATTTATTGCCGACATCAACAAGATTCTTGAAGCCAAAGAAAAGGAAATAATGGAAGGCTGATGTCGTCGGTTTTCGAAGCGATTGATAAAAGCCGCGTTCCCGTTCATGTAGGAGTTATTATGGACGGGAACGGCCGCTGGGCGCAAAAACGCGGCCTTCCGCGGACAGCCGGCCACAAAGAAGGAGTTAATACCGCACGCGAAATTATTAAAGCGGCCGCGCATGCCGGCGTGCGCTGGCTGACGCTCTACACTTTTTCGACCGAAAACTGGAAACGGACAGCCGAAGAAGTGTCTTTTTTAATGGGACTTTTAAAAGCCCACTTGCGCGCCGAATTCGAGTTTTATAAAAAAGAACAAGTGCGCGTACTTCATTTGGGCGACAAAAGCGCTCTGAGCGCCGATGTGCGGCACGAAATAGAAACCGTCGAAAAAGAAAGCGCGGGTTTTACCGGCATGAACCTGGTACTTGCGATAAATTACGGTGCGCGCGACGAAATAACGCGTGCGGTAAAAAAAATGCTCGAAGAACAGTCGCATGCACAAAAAGCGAACCCTTCCGCGCCGACCATGAAATCGGGCGACCTTCCCCGCTTTTTCGACATTCCGCTTTTGCCCGACGCCGACCTTATAATCAGAACGGGCGGTGAAAAGCGTTTAAGCAATTTTTTGCTGTGGCAGGCCGCCTATGCCGAATTCGATTTTACGGATACGCTGTGGCCCGATTATACCAACGAAGACTTTTACCGCGCGATTGCGAATTTTCAAAAAAGGCATCGGCGTTTCGGCGCGGAAAACTGAGGAAAGAATGAATAAAACAGTGCAAAGATTATTGACATTTTTTATCGGCGTGCCGCTTGTCGTTTCGATGGCGGTTATTACCGTCGCCCACCACATCGTTTTGCACTGTGCCATTGTCGCCGCCTCTCTTATCGCGTCGTGGGAACTGCACGGTATTTTAAAGCACAAACTTCCCTGCCAGCCCCAATTCATGGTTATGCTGTCGGCCGCCTTTATACCTTCTATCGCCTCGATTGTCTGTATAGGCGGGCGTTCGGCATCGTGGATTTCACTTGCACTCATAGTTTCTCTTTTAATAAACTTCACTTACGAAATCTTTTCACCGGACAATAAAAAATCCTTTACAGACGCGATTTTGCGTTTGTGCTCTTCAACTTTTATAACCGTGTATATAGGCTTTTTGCTTACATATATTTCACTCTTGACCGTTATGCCCGATTCGCCGGTATTTATCGCCCTGTTTTTTTTGCTTGTATTCGCATGCGATTCTTTTGCATGGCTGTTTGGCATGTTGTTCGGAAAAGGCAGCCGCGGCCTTATCGCAGTAAGCCCTAACAAAAGCATTGCCGGTTTTATAGGCGGCATTGTGCTTTCGGCGGCGGCAGGATACGCAGTCTATCTTTTTTATCCTGCAGTATTCGGCTTTAAGCCGGTTCAAGTCATTATTACAGCGCTGTGCGTTTCGTTTGCCGCGATTGCGGGCGATTTGGTCGAATCGCTTATCAAGCGTTCGGCGGAATGCAAAGATTCCGGCATTGTAATTCCCGGCAGAGGCGGTTTTTTGGATTCGATCGATTCGATTTTATTCGCCGCACCCGTGTATTACATCGTCATATGCTTCTTTTTTGTATAATCGGTTGAAGTGTGGAAATGCGATGAAAAAGAAAATTCTTGTGTTAGGCTGTACCGGATCGATAGGTTCGAGCACGCTCGACATTGTGCGCCGTTTTCCCGACCTTTTCAGCGTGTGCGGCCTTACGGCACATACGCACAAAACGGAGCTTGAAAAACTGTGCAAGGAATTTTCGTGTACAAACGCCGCCGTCGCCGGAAACTCGTCCGATGAAATCCGATGCGTTATCGAAAAATCAAACGCCGATATTGCCGTAAACGGGATTGCAGGATCGGCCGGTCTTATGCCTTCGGTATGGTGCTTGCAAAACAATATAAACCTTGCGCTTGCAAATAAAGAAACCGTCGTCATGGCCGGCCCGCTTATAAAAGAACTTGCAAGTGCAAAAGGCCGTTCGGTAATTCCGGTCGACTCCGAGCATTCGGCTTTGTTTTTCCTCATCGAACGCTTCGGAAAAGAACGCGTTTCATCGCTTATTTTAACGGCGTCCGGCGGCCCCTTCCGCACATTAAGCGCGGACAAGCTCGCATCCGTTACGCTTGAAGACGCTTTAAAGCACCCGACGTGGAATATGGGCAAAAAAATCAGCATAGACAGCGCGACCCTTGCCAACAAGGGACTTGAAGTTATAGAAGCGTGCAGGCTGTTCGATATGCCGCCGGAAAAAGTAAAGGTCGCCGTCCATCCGCAAAGCCTCGTACATTCGCTCATACAAACCGTCGACGGCGATTTATACGCGCAAATATCCGAACCCGATATGAGGCGCCCGATTTTAAGCGCGCTCACGTGGCCGGAGGCAATCGAAAACGATCTTAAAAAACTCGATTTAACTTCCGCTATCGGCGGCGATGACGGCATATGCATGAGTTTTTTTCCGCCGCGCTTTAAAGACTTTCCGCTGCTCGGCTGCGCATATGAGGCGCAAAAAGCGGGCGGCGCATATACAATCGCATACAATGCGGCAAACGAAGTTGCCGTAGAGTTCTTTTTGCAGCGGAAAATCGGATTTACCGCAATACAAAATACGGTTGCAGCCGTCCTCGATAAAGATTGGTCGCAGGAACCGGAAAACTTCGAAGCGGTATTCATCCTTGATACAAAAGCGCGCGAAGCTGCCCTCGCTTTTGTAACCGATTTTTCCGCCAGAGTTTAAAATAGGGAGCCATATGACAGTAATATACGGACTTTTAGGATTAAGCGTCATCATTTTTATTCACGAACTCGGGCACTTTTTTGTTGCGCGTTTGTTCGGTGTACACGTTGAAAGTTTTTCGATCGGCATGGGGCCGGTGCTGCTTCATAAAACCGTTAAAGGAACCGATTACCGGCTTTCTCTTATTCCTTTCGGCGGCTATTGCGGTATGAAGGGCGAAAAAGATTTTCAAACGGCAATGGAAAACAAACTCGACCGGATTCCCGCCGAAAAAGACTCGTTTTACGGCGTACATCCTTTAAAACGCATAGCGATTGCGTTTGCAGGACCTTTTGCAAACGTTATTCTTGCAGTTGCGGCCCTGTCCGTTGTCGCAATGATCGGCTATGATTATTACACCTCGCCGAATAAAATAATCTTGGCTTCCGAGTTTTATCCGGACAGCCCCTTGAGCGCTGCCGAAGCCGGCTTACAAACGGGAGATCGCATAAGGGCTATAAACGGCAAGCGCATCGAATATTTTTCCGACATCGTCGAAGCGGTATCGCTTTCGGCCCGTAAAACGCTGCATATTGAAGCGGACAGAAACGGAAAGACAATGACTTTTACCCTCGTTCCCGAATTGGATAAATCCACCGGAACGGGGAAAATCGGTGTTTTAAGCTGGCTTGATCCGGTCATCGATAGTGCCGCCGAAAACAGCCCCGCGTTTAATGCCGGTTTGCAAAACGGCGACCGCATAATTGAAGCGGACGGCAAGGCCGTGCGCAACACGGTTGACTTATACGAGATTTTGAAAAACCTGCACGAAGCGGACATTTCGGTCGAACGCGGCAGCCGCGTCTTTCAAGCGCATTTGTCGCTTGCTTCGCAGGATAAACAATCGGCGCAAAAATCGGCCGAACGGGAAAATTCCGGCAACGAAAACCTCGTTTCGGGCATAAGCTGGCAGGCGATTAAAGTGCATACGAAAACCTATCCGTTTTTTCCCGCCCTTATCCAAGGTGCAAGAGAAACGTTTAAAATGGTGTCGGTAACGGCACAAAGCATTGCGCTTCTTTTTAAAGGAATCGACTTAAAGCAAGCCGTTTCCGGTCCCATCGGCATTACCGTCCTGCTCGGCGAAACGGCAAAAGAAGGCTTTTCCGCCGGTTTTTCCGTCGGCGTCGTAACGGTATGCAACTTTTTAGCCGTCATCAGCATATCGCTTTTTTTAATGAATCTTTTACCCGTTCCCGTACTCGACGGCGGCTTAATACTCGTCGCTTTTATAGAACTGGTGCGGCGCAAAAGCATAAAGCCGAAAACGCTTTATGCGATTCAAATTGCCGGCATCTGCTTTATCGTACTGATTTTTTTACTGGGCATGTTTGCCGACATAAACCGTATTATACAGCGTTTTCAGGATGTAAAACTATGAATAAATTTTTTAATGTTTTTTTTAAGCGCTACGCTTTTGCGCTGATTGTTTTCCAAACTATGTGCTTTGCCGCCTTTGTGCAAGTACACGTATCGTCGCAGCCGCACAAGGGTTCCGTAACGGCAGCCTGTCCGGCCGGATCGGGCAACGCACAAACAGCTTTTCCGCTGTACACCTCCGGCGACGACGGCTTTGTAATCAAGTGGACGGCAAACGGAAGCGGCCAGCATTTTCAGTTTTCGGATAATCAGATAAAACTGATGGCCGTGCACCCGAACGGAGAAGATATCGCCGTTTACGAAACGGACGGATTTTCTCTGAACCGATTATCGGTGTGGAACTGGCCGTCACAAAGCAGAAAATTCGTCAAACGGCTGAACGCAGCACCCTCTTCCCTTTCCTATTCAGCAAAGGGGAAATACCTTCTCGTGGGCATGTCGAATATGGACGGCCTTATCTGCCTCGATCCCCAAAGCGGCTCCGTGCTCACAAACAAAATAAAAGAAAACCGATCTTCGGTTTCGTTTGCCGCAACAAGCCCGAGCGAAAATACATGTATAATGTATTCTCCGCTCGGCTCTCTTACCTACACGGATTTACGCAGCGGGACGCAAAAAGCGCAATTTTCCGTCGAACAAAATTTAAGTCAAAGCTGTATGTTTTACAACAACGTATTGTTTGCCGGCGTAAAAAGCGGCGGCATCTATGTTTTTCAATCCGACACGGGAAAACGTTCCGCATTCGTACCCGAAAAAAAAGTACTTTTGTGTACGGCCGCATCCGACTCGAATTTATACTACCTTGATATAAGCGGCAAAAACGCGGTTTTAAAAATGCTCGAAACGGACAAAGGCTTGCTCAAAACGACACCGCTCATCGTAAAAACGCTTTCGCTGCCGATTAAGGAAACTCCCATCCTCGCATTTAAAACAGGAAGTACGCTGTACATCGGCACAAAATCGGGCCAGTTGTATACCGCCTCCGCCGGAGCCGATTCGCGCATTGCGGCCGCCGAAGCGGTTTCGGAAAGCGTGTATGACACAGTATACGATATTGCCGAGCAAAACGGCTTTTTCTATTTTTTAACGGGAAAAACGGCATACAAGGCTTCATACGAAGAAAGCACGGTTTATTCGCTTTTTGCGAATCCCAATCAAACCAATATGGAACCGTATAACGGCGACCTTGTGTTGTGGTCGAAAAATACACGCAAAAACGTTCAGCTTGTTTCCGAAAGCGGAACGGCAAAAATCCTGTTTACGCCGGTACAGCCGCTGCAAGCGCTGCACGCACAGCTCGATAAGCTTGCTGCGGTTGAAGGGAATACACGGGTCAAGTTGTACGATTTTCAAACCGGAAACACGACGCAGCCGTATACGGGAACCGGCATTCAGGACGTATTGCTGTATGCAAACGATAGGCTGTATGCCGCAAAAAGCGCTGCAGGCAATCCCAAGTCCGCCCTCATACAAATAAATCCTTCGACACGGGAAACCGCCGCGGCAATCCGATCGGAAGCCGACATAAGCTTTTCGCTTTCGCAGGATTCGGCAGAAGGCGGCCGTTTTTACGGTGTTGCCCTTTCATCCTCGCAGGAAGGAGGAAGCCGCACGGAAATATTCGCTTTTTTCCCCGAAACAAAACAATACAGTCCCGTTTTTAAGTGGGCCGACGAAGATAATTCGGCCTTTACCTGGGTTAAAAACGGAACGCTTTTTACGAATGTCGGCAAAATGCAAATCCATGCGTACAATATAGCATCGCGCAAAGATATGCTTTTGGAGCGGACCGCCTCTTTACCGCAAAAAATTACCGGAACCGATTCGGTGCTGGCCGTATTGAATAAGGACGGCAGCATATCGTGGTACGACGGCAAAACAAAGGCGCTTATTAAAAACTGGTATATAACGCTTGCGGGCGAATGGCTTGAATATTAGGCCGCCGAATATCGGTCTAATGCGAAAAGTCGCCGTTTACGAATTTGGTGTACATCGGCATAAACAATACTTTTACCAAACCGGTCGGCCCGTTGCGCTGCTTTGCAAGAATCAGTTCCGTTTCGATTCCTTTTGAATAGTCGGTTTCGCCCGACTTCGAATCTCTCGTATCGGCCCGTTCGCGGTGAATAAACATAACCACGTCGGCGTCCTGCTCGATCGAACCCGATTCGCGCAAATCGGCAAGGCTCGGCTGTTTGTTTTCGGCATCGCGGCGCACTTGCGACAAAACAACGACCGGTATGCCCAGTTCGCGCGCAAGACTTTTCAATGAACGCGAAATTTCGGCTATTTGTTCGTGGCGCGGAATGAGCGTGTTTTCACTCTGAATGAGCGTAATATAATCGATAAAAATAATTTCAACTTTTTTTTGTGCCCTGAGTCTGCGCGCCAAAGCGCGCAAATCCAAAAGCTTCATATTCGGACTATCGACAATATACAGCGGCGCTTCGTAAATGCGTCCGGCTGCCTGCTGCAGCTTTGCAAAATCTTCCGTCCGTAAATAGCCGGTACGTATGCGCTCCGACGGAATCTGCGATTCCTGTGCCAAAAGGCGCATCATAATCTGCATATTCGACATTTCAAGCGAAAAAAAGGCCGAAGGTATTTTTTTTTCAACCGCAATATGCTGAATCATCGAAAGCGCAAGCGCCGTTTTGCCGATTGACGGCCGCGCACCGATAATGATGAACTCGGAAGCCTGAAAACCGCTGGTTAATTTATCCAAGTCGGCCAACCCGGACGCGATTCCCGTATAAGCTTTTTTGTCGTTGAACAATTTTTCGATTCTGCCGATCGCTTCGTTGACCAATTCGCCCGCCGATACGGAAGAATGGACAGTATTCAAATCGGTAAGTTCGAATATTTTTTTTTGCGCGTCTTCAAGTACGGCGCGGCTATCGACGGTTTCGTCGTGAGAATGCGCGACTATTTCGGCGGAAATTTTAATTAAATCGCGCCTGACCGCTTGGTCGAAAACAATCTGCGCATAATATTCCATATTCGCACTGGTCGCAACCGTATCGGTAAGCGATGTTATATACGCCGGCCCGCCCGCCGCATCCAGTTCGCCTTCGGAACGCAGTTTTTCGATAAGCGTGATAAGATCGCCGCGTATACCCTCGTTGTAAAGCTTGAGTATCGCGGCGAATATTTTTTGATTTTGAAGAGAATAAAAGCGTTCCGGCCGTAAAAACCGGATCGCGTTTCCTACGGCGTCCCAATCAAGAAGCAAAGCTCCTAAAGCCGCCTGTTCCGCATCCAAATTGTGGGGCGGAACCTTGTCCTTGAGAGACGTCATAGCTTTTACACTTATTCGGCGGCGTTTTCACTGCCGGCAGCTTCATCGGTGTTTTCGATATTTTCGGCAGCAGGCTGTTCAACAGCTTCTTCGTTTTCTGCTTGTTCCGCCTGCTCGGCTTCGGCCTCTTTCGTCTCGGGCGCTTCATCGTTTTTGCGCTCTTTTTTCGTTTTGCCCGAAGCGCCTTTTGCGGCACCCGTTTCGGCTTCTTTTTGCGCTTCAACTATAAGCGGGAATTCGGCGGTTTCGGATTCGTACAGACGCACGGTAACGGTATATTTTCCGACACTCTTTATGGTTACGCCGGGAATATCGATGCGTTTGCGTTCGATTTCGAATCCGTCTTTAGCCAAAGCGTCGGCAACGGTTTGAGAAGTAACCGCGCCGTACAGCTTTCCGTTTTGACCTGCGGTCATCACAATCGTAATCGTATGGGCGGACAGTTTTTCTTTTAAGCTCGCCGAAGCCTCGCGTTTTGCTTGTTTGCGCGCTTCGATTTCTTCTTTGCGGCCTTCAAACCATGCAACGGTTACGTCGTTATAAGGAAGCGCAAGCGAGCGCGGAAATAAATAGTTACGAGCATAACCGTTTGCAACGGTTTTTACATCTCCCATTTCACCAAGGTGTTTAACATCATCATTTAAAATTACTTTCATTTTCAAGCTCCTATAAAATATACGGACGCGTTACCAGGAGTGGGATCGCTCCGTCGTTTTGTTGCAATTTTTTACAGCCCATGCGTCAGTCGGCAACAAAGGGCAACAGGCAAATGGCACGTGCGCGCTTTATTTCCAAAGCAAGGCGGCGCTGATGTTTTGCACAGGTGCCGGTTATACGGCGCGGCAAAATCTTTCCGCGTTCGGTTGTAAAGCGGCGCAGCGCATCAGGGTCCTTATAGTCGATTTTGCTTTTATTGGCGCAAAAGCGGCATACTTTTTTGCGGAAAAACTGCTTTCCCTTGCCTCTGCCGCCGCGCTCCTCGCCTTCTCTGCCGTCATCGCGCATTGCGGCATTCATTTGTTCTTCGGCGCTAAGCGCTTCTTCTTTTGCGACGTTTTGTTCGGTAATTTCTTCATTCGTATTTATTACTTCATCAGACATAACAATCTCCTCTGTCAATTAAAATGGAATATCTTCGGGAAAATCGGCATCGTTGCCGCCGTAGGGGTTCGGCGCGTCGAAGTTTTGCGCCTCGTTTTTTGTCGGATAATCGGCAGTATACGACCCTTTATCGTACGAAGTACTCTTATTGCCAGCACCGTACGAGCCCTGACCGGAACTTCCTCCGCCGCCCAAAAGCTGAATATTGTTTGCGGCGATTACAACCCTGCTTCGCGGCTGACCGTCCTGTTCCCAGCGGTCTTGACGCAGTTCGCCGTCGACGGCGACTTGCTTTCCCTTTATTAAATACTGCTTAAGACTTTCCGCTGATTTTCCATATAAAGTTATATCGAAAAAGTTCGCTTCTTCAACCCACTGCTCGCCGTTTTTGCGGCGGCGGTTTACCGCAATCGAAAAATTCGATATGGCAAAACCGTTGGGCGTGTACTTTAATTCGGCATCGCGCGTAAGACGGCCGATCAGCGTAACGTGATTAAGATCAGTCATAAGCGCCTCTTACTCGTCAACCCGTACAAACATAAACTTCAGCAAATTGGCATTTAATTTAAATTGGCGGTCGATTTCAAGAACTTTAGCCGGATTTACTTTAATGTTCAGTAAAATAAAGCGTCCCTTATTGCGTTTTTTTACTTCATACGCAAGATCGCGATCTCCGAACGGTTCCTCGCTTTGAATTTCCGCACCGAACGACGCGAGCGTTTCACGCACGGCTTCAATGCCGCTTTTAGACAAATCTTCTTCCAAGGGAAAGATTGTCATCAACTCATACTTTCTCATGTATACTCCTTACGGTCTTTGGAAGCGTACCCTCCGGCGCGCTCCAAGGGAATTTCCATACAGTCTATCAAAGATTACAAATAAGTGCAAGTGCCGCATTGCATCACGTTAAATCTAACCGTACGGAAAGCTGTTCATCACGTAAAAA
>CAJPNP010000016.1 GCA_905372025.1 uncultured Treponema sp.
GATACCCGGAAAGTATTCGGTACTTCCTTTAAAATATGTCATATAAACCTCCTGATTGAATACCGGCGGTTTTTACCGCCTTTTCCAACTCCAATGCAATCATATCCATGCCGCCTGTCGTATTATTCATATAAAGCTTTTACAGCACCTAAAAGTTCGATGTAATCGGCGTAGGCTTTTTCGTATTCACCTGCCGCGTTTTCCGATACGGCCGCCTTTGCCTTGTCCAATTGAATGTGTTCGCTGCACAGTTCTTTTATCCGCTTTGCGCCGCCGCCTTCAAGGCACCACAGCGCCTGCACGGCCGCACCCAATGCGGCAGCCTCTTCCGATACGGGAACTGTAATCGGCACATTCATAATATCCGCGGCAATTTGCCGCCACAGCGGACTTTTCGAACCACCTCCTATAAGCCGTATTTCTTTCGGCTCAAAGCCCAGTTTTTTAAAGGTGTCCAAGCCGCCTTTAAGGGCAAACACCGCGCTTTCCATTGCCGCTCGGCAAATGTTTTCCCTGCTTGTGTTTGTCATTGTAAGGCCGCTTATGCTTGCCCTGCCGTTCGGCAAATTCGGCGTCCGCTCTCCGTTAAAGAACGGCAGTATCCGCACTCCCTGACTGCCCGGCTGTGCCTTTGATGCAAGGGAATCGAATTCGCCTACCGATAACCCGAACAGAGAGCGGATTTGTTCTGTTGCAACCGTACAGTTCATTGTGCACAAAAGCGGAAGCCAGCCGCCCGTAGACGAGCAAAAACCCGACAAACCGCGCAGGGGGTCGGCAATGGGCTTGTCCGAATACGCGTACAGCGTTCCCGAAGTTCCCATACTCATCGTTAAAAATCCGTCGCTGACCGTACCCGTGCCGATCGCTCCCATCATATTGTCGCCCCCGCCCGATGATACGGGAATTCCTTCCGGAATTCCGAGCAATTCGGCGGCTTTTTTACTTACTGTTCCCGCTTTTTTATCCGAAGCGATAAGGGGCGCAAGTAAGCCGTACAGATTTTCATCTATGAGCGAACAAAGCTCGGTTGACCATGCGCGTTTTGCAGGATTAAAAAGGGCGCTTCCCGATGCGTCGCCGGCTTCCGCAACGTAGTTTCCGGTTAATACGTAATTGATGTAATCGTGCGGCAGCATAAGATAGCGCAGTTTTTTCCACTGTTCGGGGTAATGCCTTTTAAACCACAGTATCTTCGGCGCGGTAAAACCGGGCAGCATAAGGTTGCCGGCCTCTTGCAGCACCGCATCTGTCCCGCCTGCTTTTTCGGTTAAAAGGCGGCATTCTTCGGCGGTTGAAGTATCGTTCCACAGTTTTACGTTGTAAAGCGCTTGTCCGTCTTTATCGAGGGGAACAAAACCGTGCTGTTGCCCCGACACACCGACGGCTTGTACGCGCTTGCGCAGTTCGCCCGGAAGCTTTTCAAAGGCGTTTTTTAATGCTTCATCGTACCATTGTGTTTTTTGCTCCCGCGTTCCGTCGTCTTCGGAAATCAAATCCAAAGCACAGCTTGACTGCGCTGCAATACGTTTTTGATTACAGTCATATAAAACCGCTTTTAGGCTTTGCGTTCCCAAATCAATACCGGCAATTATGTACTCTTTCATTATTGCGTTTCCTTTTTTATTTAAGCAAAAATAAACCTTTATCCAAATCCGCTATGAGCGAGTCGGTGTTTTCAAGACCGATATGCAGCCTTATTACGCGCGGATCTCCATTTGTTGCCAGCAGAGGAAGAATAAGGCTTTCGTATCCGCCCCAGCTGACGCCGATTCTGAATATGTTCAAAGCGTCAACCGCTTTTTTAATTTTTGCTTCGTCGTCGGTTTTTAATTTTACAGACAACAAACCGCAGCCGCCTTTCATTTGCGCGGATGCAAGTGCATAGTCGGGACTTTTCGGGTGCATGGGATAAAACACTTCGTCCACCGCATTGTGCGTATATAAAAAATCGCATACCTTTAGGGCGGCTTTATAGTGATAGTCCAAGCGGACTTTCAGCGTCCGCATTCCGCGCTGGATGAGCCATGCTTGAAAAGGATCGGGGACGGCTCCCGTAGGCAGGAATTCGGTTTTAAAAATATGTTCGATATTTTTATTGCTCGATATAACGCAGCCGCCGATAACATCGCTGTGTCCGCCGAGATACTTTGATGCGGAATGCACTACGGCGTCTATTCCGAAAGTCAAGGGGTTTTGAAACACGGGGGTTGCCCATGTATTGTCTATTATCGAAAAGATGGAATTGTTTTTGCAAATTTCGACTAAAGCTTTTAAATCGGATACGCTCATAAACGAGGAACCCGGAGATTCAAGATACAGCACCTTTGTGTTTTTGCGTACCGCTTGCTTGACGGCTTCTATATCTTTTGTGTTCACAAAGGTAGCCGAAACATTAAAGCGTTTAAGGTATACCGAACAAAGATGTTTTGCCCATGAATATGCGCAATCCGAGCAGATGATATGGTCGCCGCTTTGCACGCGCGATGAAATAACTGCATAGATTGCGGCCACCCCCGATGCAAAAAGTTTTGCACGCTCTCCTTTTTCCGCCTCGGCTATACGGCGTTCAACCAGCGCTACGGTAGGATTGTTTCCTCTGGAATAGAGATGGGAATAAAATTCGTCGCCGATTGCTTTTTGTAAATCTGCAACGCAATTAAAACAAAACAATGAATTTTGAAAAAGCGGCATAGAAACCGGCATTTCAATATTCGGGAACGAAAAGGTATCGTCAGTAATAATATCTTCAATCTTTTCCATGATTTTATCTCCTGATCGGTTCGAATTCCGGCTTATCGCCTTCAACTTCAACACAGATAACGCGGTCTATGTCTTTGCCGTTGTGCTCGCTCAACTTTATAAGCCAGCTGCTGTCGCCTTCGCATGTACAACGTTCAATAATTTTTAAAGGCGTTTTATCTTTGAGCATATACGCTTTAAGCGGTTTGTTGTGAATGTTCAGCAAATAAATCTTTTGTGAATCGTCGAATACGTGAATAAAAAGTTTTCCCGGCTTGAAAGTAAAATAGCCCCAATCGATATCGTACGGATATAAAGGAATTTTAACGGTGCCGTAAATACTGTCGCCGTTGTCTGCAAGAAATGTGCCGACTTCTTTTAAAATGCGTATGCATTCTTCCGGGACCGAACCGTCTGCGCGGGGACCGATGTTCAGCAAATAATTTCCGCCGCGCGCAACGATTTTAACCAACCGTTTGATAAGAACCTTTGGATCCGCCCATTTTGTATCGAATTTATTATAGCCCCATGTCGAATTGACGGTTGCGGGCACTTCAAAAAAGTAATCGTGCGGAAGCAGCGGAATAAAATTATCGCCGGTTGTTACGTAATCGCCCAACTCGTTGCCTATTCTGCCGCTGATCATGCAGTCCGGCTGAATGTTGCGGACAAAGTCGCGCAGTTCTGTTGATTGGGTTTCGGTCATATACATGGGCGTATCGAACCACAACAGTTTTATCGGCGCATAGTTTGTTAAAAGTTCTTTTATTTGCGGAAGGCATTTATTTTTAAAGTAGCGTTCGAAATCTTTTCCTTCGCCGTTTTCGCCGTCTTCGCATGCGTCCGGATCGTGCCAATCCTGTGCTTGCGAATAATAGAGGCCGAACGCAAGACCGTATTTGTCGCAGGCCGTTTTCAGTTCGCGCACGGCATCTTTTTTTAAAGGCGTGCGGCGGACTATATTGTAATCGTCAACCTGAGAATCGTACATGGCAAAACCGTCGTGGTGTTTACTCGTAAACACCACATACTTCATGCCGCAGTCTTTTGCAAGGCGCACGGTTTTATCCGCATCGAAATTTTCTGCGGTAAAAGAAGTGGCGAATTTTTCGTATTCGGAAACGGGAATGTGCAAATCGTGCATAATCCATTCTGCTATATTGTCCGTTTTTTTCCCCTTGTATTCGCCTGCGGGAACGGCATACAATCCCCAGTGGATGAACATGCCGAATTTGGCGTCTTGCCACCATTTTTGTATCATAGTTTATCCTTTTACCTTTGAGCTGAGTACTTTTAAATCATAATTATAAATATATTCCTGTGCTGCGAGCGCGAGTGCAAGGTTTCTTTCTTTACAAGCATATGCGATATCAAGGTGATAGGGAACCGTCGCTATCCAGTACTTTTCGGGATTCACATATATGCATTGATAATAGTCTAAAGCGTCTACGAGGTTTAATAACAGCTGCTTCAGCGTTTTTGAACCGCTGCAGTCGCATAATTTTGAATGGAAATCTCTGTCCGCTTCTGTTGAATATTCGCCCTTTTCAGCCAAAGCCGACATATGTTTTGCTTTTTGTATGAGTTCATCAAACATTTCGTCGGTACCCTTATCGATAGCTTTTTTTATTGCCTGTTTTTCCAAAGTTATTCTGATTTCAAGCATGTCGGTAAAATTAACTTCAAAAAGCCGAACATCGATGTTTGCTTTGCCGTTTTCAAAATGTGTTGTTTTTAAAAACGAACCTTTTCCGATGTGCCGGACGATTATATTTTTATTTTCCAAAGATAAAAGCGCATTACGAACGGAATTTCGGCCTACCGCAAGCTTTAGCGAAAGCTCCCGTTCGGACGGAATTTTATCTCCGGCTTCCAGATGATTTTTTACAATATAGTTTAAAATTTCGTCTTCAACCTTATCGGGCAGTAAATCTTTTTCGATAGGCTGTATTTTAACCGCCTGTTGCTGCATCACGCGCTTCCCCTTGTTCTTTTACTTATTCTTTTACCGCGCCGGCCGTTAAACCTTCAACAACGAATTTTTGCATTATTGCAAACATAATCGCCGTCGGCAATAAGGCTAAAACGCCGCCTGCCATTAACACGCCCCACTTAACATCATATTTTCCTATTAATGATTTTAACCCGATGGGAATTGTCCAGTAATTGGGCGTATTTATAAAAATGGTTCCTGCAATCAATTCGTTCCATGCGCCTATAAAAGCAAATACAAACACGGCGACAATACCGGGAAACATAACCGGCAAAACGATTTTTCGCAGCGTTTGCAATTTTGTACACCCGTCTACGGTAGCGGCTTCTTCCAGCGTATACGGAATACGTTCAAAAAAACTTCGCATTGTAATTGCGCAAAAAGGCAGATTTGAAACAAGGTAAAAAATAAAAAGACTTAAACGCGTGTTGACTAAATTTATTTTTGAAAAAATAACGTACAGCGGAATAATTACCAAAATGCCCGGAATCATTTGTGTTACGAGAAAAAACAGTAAAAACAATGTTTTCGTTTTAAATTGATAGCGGGCAAGTCCGTAGCCGCCGGAAATAGAAAGCATCGTTATGCAAAAGGCCGAAGACAATGATACAATTATGCTGTTTTTCAGCATGTTTCCGTAATCGTACATCGAAAACAGTTGGTTGTAATTTTCCGCGGTAAATTTTTGAGGAAAGTACGTAAGTTCCTGTGCGTTGATGATTTCGGTATTGTGTTTAAAAGACGTTGCAATCATCCAATAAATGGGAAAAAGAACAAAAAGCAAATACAAGCATAAAACGACAATTCTTCCGCTTTTTAAGAATATTTTTGTTGCTTGATAATTCATAATTAAAAATCTCCGGCACTATTGTATTTTGTTGCCTTTAAAAAGAATGTTACGTAAATTACTAAAATTACCATAAGAATAACGCCGAGCGCGGATGCCAAACCGAAATCGTAAGCCGCAAACGCTTTTGTGTACATGTACGAGGGCAATGTTTGCGAATAGTTTGCCGGTCCCCCGTTGGTAATAATTACAATCATATCGAATGAATTGAAAATCCAAATGGTACGCAAAAGAAGCGTTATTATTATAGTCGGCTTTATATACGGCAGAATAATTTGAAAAAAACGCCTTGCAGCCGAACATCCGTCCAAATAGGACGCTTCATAAATATCATAGGGAATGGACTGCAGCGATGCCAATATCATAATGGCAAAAAAAGGAACACCCATCCAAATCATCGCGAGCGTTACTACGGCAAGCGACAGCCCCGGAGTTCCCAGCCATGCTATTCGTTCGGGGAGTATGCCGATTTTAAGCAGCAAATCGTTTACAACGCCGTATTCTCCGTTAAACGACCAGCGATACATTAAACCGATAACAAAAGCCGAAAACGCCCAGGGAAGAAACACAATCGATTGATATAAGCCTCTGCCCCTGAACGGTTTTTTTAATGCAAAAGCCAATCCCATGCCGAGTAAAAATTGTCCTGTTACCGAACAAATAACATAAATAAAAGAATTTCTGATTATAAGAGCTATATCGGAATCGGAAAATAAATTTCTAAAATTTTCAAATTTATTGAAATATATTTTATTCGGCTGTGTAAGCTTATAATTTTGAAACGCCATTATAAGCGTTCGTATTAAAGGGTAGCCGAACATAATCAATAAAAGAATAAAGGTCGGCATAAGGAAGGCAAAGGGTTCCAACTTTTTTGCCGTTCCTATGCGAAATATTTTTTTATCGGACGTACCGACGGAATTATTGATTATAAGCATTCCGCCGATACACAGCAATGTAAAAAAAGCTAAAAAGCTTATCAAGGTAACCATACTTTATTCCATCTTGCGCTGCGAGGGAGGGACAAAAATCCCTCCCTCATGCGATTTTAGTTAGTTCAGCCCTTTGGGTTTTTCCACTTTCGAGCCGGGATTTTCTTTTAAATATGTTTTCATTCTGCGTTCAAGCTCGTTGCTGACGTTTTTTAAAGACGTTTCGGCGTTTTGTTTGCCTAACAGGTATTTTTGAATTTCTTCGTGCATGGGGCCTTGGTGTAAATCGGTTAAAGAAAAAGGGCCGAAAGCGCAGGGAACAACCATGTCTTTGTCGTTTAACTGTTGAACAAAGGCCGCATAAGGCCCGTTCGGTCCGTAGTACGGATCGTTGCCGACCGCTTTTTTTATGGGAATAAGACCGGTCAGTTTGCAGTAATTGATGTTGTTGTCCGGGCGGGTAAGAAATTCAATTAACTTCCATGCGGCTTTTTTGTGTTTTGAATTTGCGGCGATGGAGTATGCATATGGAGAGTTTACCGTGTTGTAGATTTTTCCGTCTTTGTCGCTCTTGGGCATAGGCATAACCATCCATTGGTCGGGTTTTAAAGAAGCGATGCACGAAGGTGTTACTTCCGAATCGTTAATAAGCGTTCCGGTTAAACCGCCGCAAAAGTTATCGACCATTTCGACAAAACCCCAGTTTATCGCGTCTTTCGGCGCGTATCCGTTCAAATAAGACGAACACCATTTTTTATAGGCTTCAACACATTCGGGGGTATCGAATAAAGCTTCTCCGTCGTCGGCATAAGCGCATCCTCCGGTAAAGCTTTCAAGGTATACGAACAGCGGGTCAAAAGCGCCGCGCGCTCCGCGATAAGAAGTGCCGTAGCGTTTTTTTGCAGGGTTTGTCAGCGCTTTTACTGTGTCGAAAAAGTCGTTATACGTCCAGCCTTTTTTCGGATCAAGGTTTAATCCGGCTTCTTTTGCCCAGTCTTTTCGTACAAAAACGCCCTTTACCATCATGCCGTCGGGAACGGTGTAAATATCGCGGTACAGTTCTTTTTCGGCTTTCCATACCAGCTTTGTTACCGTGTCGGCATATTCGCCGGAAGTATTGCCGATGTACGGCGCCAAAGGTTCAAGCCAGCCTGCTTCGGTAAATTGGCCGAGCCAGCCTGCCCAGGTGGTAATTATGTCGGGCAAATCTTTTGACGCTCCCAATACGGTTAATTTGTTTGCCGCATCGTCCCACGGAACGCTTTCATACACAACCGAAATGCCGGTTTCGTTTTTAAATTGCGCAAAGGCCTTTGTGTAATATTCTTGACGCGCCGGACTGGGGTTTACGTCAAGAAAACGCAACTGACCGGACATTTTGTCCGTACCTTCTTTACCGCCTGCGGCAAAGCTCATTCCGACAGTTAGAGTAAAGCAAAGCAGCCAGATCGATGTTTTCTTCATAAAAACCTCCTGAAGATCGGTTTTGAAAATGGTTCTTTTATAGAACCTTTTGATAAAGTATAAACCCGATCTTTTCAGCTGTCAATGAATTCTTCAAGGAAGACAGTTCTAAAAAGAGACCGAGTTAAAACTCGCCGTTACGCAAAAAACGCTTAATATCTCCTTGTATCACCCTATCGTCTTCACCGTGAATTTTCACCGGTGTGTGAATTTCGGTATCTTCATGCCAGATCATATCTTCCGGTTGAGCATGTACTTTAAACGGTTTACGATTTAATATGGCACTGACATAATCGTGAATATCACGCAGGGGCGTTTCAAATACGACACCCGAAAGTTTTTTAAATTGCATGGTGTCCGCACAGTGGTTGTCGGAGCCGCCTGTAATCGGAAGTCCCAGCATTTTTGCATATCTTACGGCAAGGCCGTTGCATTCCGGACTGTTATCGGAATTCACACCTTCAACGGCATCTACACAGCGGGTAGACAGATGGATTGTCTTAATATAATCACGTTCACGGAAAGGATGAGCTTGAACGACACACCCTCCTGCCAGGTGAACTTGATGATACTGTTCTAAACGAGTCCAGTTTTCCATTTCCGGATGTTTCAGCATCCATTCTTTATCTATGCCGTAAACCAGGAACTCGTCACCGTCATAATATTCTTCCCATCCGAAGAAAACGGGAAAATTTACCTTATAACCGGCTTCTTTTGCATCTTCATAGCCTTGACAAAATAAATGAACGCGTTGCTCCCAGGGCAGGTTTTTATTGATTCCGCAATTTCCGCGAAAAAAATGATCGGTAATTATAATTCCGGAGTATCCGGCGTCTATATATTTTTGAATATAATCCTTCCCCGGTGATTTTCCGCATGCACTTGCTTGGGATGTATGCATATGAGTTTCATAAATAAATGATGCCATTTTATTCTACCTTCTTCAGAAGTATTTAGGCCTACTTCTATGGTCTTATTACTATTCAGCAACTGTATACGACAGCCGCTTATTAATAAAAGTTTTAATTTTTATCCTTTTATGGCACCCGTTAGCGTACCTGAAAGAATCTGTCTTTGTCCGACGATAAAAACTATTATTGAAGGAATAAGTACAATAACGATACCTGCCATAATCATATTATACGATGCGGCTTCTCTGTCGTAAAGCATCCCTACACCTATTTGTACTGTTCTCATACTGGTTTTGTTTGTTACCAAAAGGGGCCATAGGTAAGCGTTCCATGCTTTTATAAATGTGTAAATACAAATTGCTCCAATGGAACCCTTCGACATGGGCAGCAGCATTGTAAATAAATATCTGAAGTTGCTGCATCCTTCAATTCTGGCCGCTTCATACAATGCCGTAGGTATTTGCATAAACGCTTGTCGCATAAAGAAGATTGACATTGCCGAAGCAAGATTAGGCAGTATCATAGCCAGATATGTGTCATATAATCTCATGTCGCCGATTGTTAAATAATTGCTGATAACTAATGACTCCGCCGGGATCATCATGGTTGCCAGAAATGCCATAAAGATGATTTGTTTGGTTTTAAATTTAAAATGCGAGAAAGAAAACGCGGCCATACTCGCCAGAGTAATTTGTCCGATCATTACCGAAGAAGCCATAACAAAGCTGTTAAATAAATATCGAAACAAAGGCGCTGTTTTAAGCGCTTGCCGATAGCTTGTTAATAAAAAACTGGAGGGAATTAGTGTCGGAGGTCTTTTAAAAATTTCCGGTGTGGTCATGAAACTTACATTCATTGCATAAAGAATAGGGCATAAAATAATAAGTATCATAAAACTCTTTAGTGCAAGCACAACCAACCGTTCCAATCGAAAAACAGATTTCATTGGTAAAACACTCCTTTTTTCTCCGTACGAAATTGAATAATGGAAATTACTAATAAAATAAGCAGGAAAACGATGGATTGTGCCGAAGCATATCCCCAACGATTGTTTAAAAATGCTTCTTTGTAGATAGAATACGATAAGACGGAGGTTTTATTTGCGGGGCCGCCCAGAGTCATCAATTTTACCTGGGTAAATGTTTGAAAGGCTCCGATCGTATTAACTATTAACAAAAAAAACAACGTAGGGGACATGCTGGGTAATGTGATATACCATAGCGTCTGAAAGTAATTTGCACCTTCAATGCATGAATATTCATATAGACTGGATGGGATAGCTTGAAGACCTGAATACGCATAAATGAAATTCATTCCCATTGTCAGCCACCAGGTCGCAACTGTCACCATAAGCAATGCTAAGTTTCCGTTAGCGAGCCAGTCTATGCTTTTTCCCAGAACCCAGTTGACCAGCCCTGTGGTAGGATTGAAGAGCAATAACCAAATAATCGATGCGCAGGCAGATGAAACTGCCATTGGAAAAGCAAATATGGTGCGTGTTATATTGGTTTTTCTTTTGGAATCTGTTGCCAGTAAGCCTAAAAATACGCCGGTAATTATTTGTGCAGGGACAATCATCACCGCAAATCTTATTGTTAAAAAAAGACTGTTCCAAAATGCGCCGGCAGAAAATAAATTTACGAAATTCTTTAATCCGCAGAACGATACAACCCTTCCCATAGAATTTACAACAGAAACACTCATTCTGATTGTTCGTACTAATGGGTAATATATAAATATACCGAAGATTATCGACACAGGCAAAAGATACGTATAAGGCTCCAGTCTTTGCAATATTTGCCCTCGATAACGCTTTTTATTACGCTCCATACAGCTTTTCCTTTGCTTTTGCCTATTTGTTTGCTATGTTATATTCGGATATCAGTATATCAATATCGCGTGCGGATTTATCGATACATTCTTTCGGGGTAATTTCACCTAATAACATTTCTTCAAAATAATTTTTATATGTTGATCGCCCCTCCGTGAAAACACCGTAAATTGCTCCCTTTCCCATGTTTTTGGATTCTCTCATTATATCTCGCACTGTCACATATTGAGGATATTTTTGCAGGTTCTTTTTAACGGAATCCAAGTCATACACGGACTTTGTTACCGAATAATAACCGGTATTTAAACATAATATTGATTGTGCATCGGCGGAAATCAAGTATTTAATAAATTCGGCAATGGAGTCCAGTTTTTTATCCGTATATTTATTATTATCGATTACGTATAAAGAAGCGCCTCCCAGCGTCACTCCTCCGTTTGCAGCTTCTTTATTCAATGTAGGCAAAGCACATACGGCAAGTTCAAACTTACCGCTCGTTACATCGATATAATCCCGCAATGAACTGGAAGAATCCAGGATAATCGGAGCCATTCCGGAAAAGAATACGGTACGACAATCCGAAGATGAAAATCCAGTGTTCGAAGCGTAGTTGTTTTTATACAAATACAACCACTTTTCTGCAATTTGATAAGATAAATTATTTTTTGCAAACACGGTACGGGTTGCAGCTCCGCTTCGCCCGTTATTTTGGTCCACTAAATTTACACCTTGTTGAAGTAACATTAATTCAAACCACCACATATTCGTTGAGAGTGCAATCCCCCATTTCGACATGTTTTTTTGTTGTACCGTTTGCGAAATTGTGATGATGTCATCCCACGATTTCGGGCCGTCTTTATATCCTAATTGGGATAGGATTGTTTTGTTATAGTAACAGATGGGAACGGATGTATTCATGGGTATCGAATACAGCTGATTGTTTATCGTATAATATGCGAGAATGTTTTCTTCCAAATTTGATACATCAATTTTATATTTGTTGATAATACTCTGCATGGGCAGCACAAATCCGCTGTCTACCATAAAACGCGTGCCGGCTTCATAAATTTGTACCATGTCCGGTCCGGATTTTGTGCGCATGGACGCTTTTAATTTGTTAAGGGATTCTTCATACGACCCTTGGTATTGTGCATCTACATAGATACGATCTTGAGATGTATTAAATTGGTCTACGATCATTTGTAAAGCTTTGGCTGCATTGCCGCTAAAACTGTGCCAAAGCGTAAGTTCCGTCTTGCCTGGCTCTTTCCCTCCGGCAGCAAAAACCATACCAAAAACTAAAGCAAGGCAAACTTTCAATAAAAACGTCTTTTTCATACAATTCTCCTTTTCGTTTTTATATGGTTCTTTTATAGAACCATATAAAAAGTATAAATCGATTTTTATCAGCTGTCAATGTTTTTTTTCGGGGGAAATGGTTCTAAAAAGGAATTTTATAAAGAGGTTTTATACATAATGCTGCAAGAATATTGATTACTGCTTTTATTGATATGGGGTGTACATGTATATTAAATCGAAAAGTACACCGAAAAAAAGTGCAAAATGCTTCCCGCCATAACGAACAAGTGCCAAATCGAGTGCATCCATTTGCGGTCTTTCATCGAGTAAAAAAAGACGCCGGCAGTGTATGCGATGCCGCCGCTGATTAAAAAAACGATGCTTACGGGCGGAAGCACGCGGTACATCGGTTTAAATGCAAAAACGATGAGCCATCCCATGAGAATGTATGTGATGACCGAAGCTGCGCGCAATTTACTGCCGAACACGGAATACAGCGTAATGCCCGTTATTGCAAGCGCCCAAATAATACCGAACAATGTCCAGCCGAGCGCGCCGTGAAGCGATGCGAGGCAAAAGGGCGTGTATGTTCCGGCTATGAGCACGTAAATTGATGCGTGGTCGAATACGGAAAAAACGCTCTTTGCCTTGGGCGGCGTAAGCGCATGGTAGAGCGTGGACATAAGGTACAAAATAACCAAAGAAGAGCCGAAAAGCGTCCAGCTTGTTACATAATACGCTTTAAGTCCGTGCGGCGATTCAATAGCCGCCTTTACGATAAGCAACACCAAAGCCGCGATTGCAAGACCGGCTCCAATGCCGTGCGTAATCGAATTGAATATTTCTTCGCCGAGCGAATAGCGTTTTGTGCGTTTACGGTATTCTTCGCGCTTTGCTTCACGGTAGCGCCGCCTGTTTTCTCTTTTGCACGCGCGGTCGATGGCTTTTTGGTTGTCGGCCAAAAGCTTAAGCTGCATTTCGTATTTTACGTCGTCAATGTCCTGCTTTGCTTTGCGTTTTATTTCTTTGATTTTCTGTTCCGCTTCTTCGCGGATTGAAAGTTCGCTGTCTTTATCCGGTGAATTGCTCATAGTTCCTCCTCGGTGCTCATAGTTTAGAGCATTTTTTGAACAAAAGGTTGCATGTTTTTTACGCTTTGCTCAAAAGCTGCCGGCGCCGTTCGTAAAGCAAAATGCCGGCTGCAACCGATACGTTTAAGCTGTCGAGCTTGCCGCCGCACGGGATCGACACGAAATCGTCGCACTTGGACGCTAAAAGTCGGCTGATGCCCGAACCTTCGCTGCCCATAACAAAGACGACATTTCCCGTCAAATCCAGCGTGTGGGCGCCGGTTCCGTTTGCCGCCGCGCCGTAAATCCAAAAGCCTTTTTCGCGCAGTTTTTCTGCGCTGCGCACCAAATTGGTTACTACCGCAGTCGGAACCCATGAAGCGGCTCCCGCGCTTGCCCGTTCGATAACGGAAGCGTCGCTTGCTCCGCGGCGTTCGGGCAGCACGAGTAAATCGGCGCCCAACTGGTCGCAGCTTCGGATTACCGCTCCGACATTGTGCGGATCGGTAACCGAATCCAGCATAAGGACCAGCGCACTGCGTTTTTCGCTTGCGCATTTTTCAGTCAGAGCATCGATAAAGGTGTCGAAATCGACCGACCGGTCTTCTTTTCCCGCAGGCAGTGAAAGCACAATGCCGCGGTGTTCCCTCGACAAAGCGTTCAGGTGCGCCGCAAGCGAATCAAGGTGTGCGTCGTCCGTTTGCGTGCACGGAATGTGCAAAGCGCGGGCGCGTTCCAAAATTTTTTTTACGCGCGGACCCGCTTTTGAATATAAGATTTCGATACCGCGTGCCGCATCGGGTTTTGTTTTTAAAAGATGTTCGATGCTTTTAAGATATTCTTCTATGGCGTGGAAGCCCGTTTTTATCTGCATATGTTTTTACTGTCCGCAGTAGCACGCATTGTTGTGTGCTATCGCCCGCAACAATGCTTATATTTTTTGCCCGAACCGCAGGGGCAGCTTTCATTTCTGCCCGGTTTTTTGCCTTCGCGCACAATCGTAACGGGTGTAATCGTTCCCGTTTTATACAGCCAGCGGCCGTTTTCTTTTACGAATTCGGCTTTTTCTTTATGAACGTCTTTCAGCCCCTTGCGGCTATACGCCGCGCTGAATTCCACTATACCTTGCGTGTCGTTTTCGCCGCCCTTTTCCGTGTTGATTATTTTTAAGCCGAGCCATTCGGATTCTTCGCTCCAGCGGCGCGTTTCTTCCGTATCTATATTATTTTCGCCTTTTTCATGCGCACAGCTCGAAACGATAAAGTCTATATCGTGCATAACATAGGCCGAATAACGCGCACGCATTAAACTTTCGGCTGTTTTCGCCACGGCTTTTCCGGCAATAACGGGCCCGCAGCAGTCCGCAAAAAGTTTACCCGAGCCGCACGGGCACTGCTTTTGAGTGTTTTGTTTTTCCATATCCCGATTATACGAAAATCCCCCGCGCCGGTCAACGAGCGGCAAAACCGTATTTTTACCGAAAATTCCGAAACCGAACAAAAAACAAAATATTTTTTAATGAAAATAAACGATATGTACCTGCGAGACTGCTCTACTGGAAATGTAAAGATGAATAGTGTAAGAGCGAGATATGAACTGCGCTGTAGCGGGCGTAGTCTCGCTATAGACAGTTTTAATTTCCGAATTCATTATAATTTTTTAATATTTATTAAAAACTGTAGTATAATTTCAGGGAATATAGTATATTTATAAGGATGGAATATTTGGAAAACATCATCGAATATTACGATGAATTATATCCCGTTTCGGACGGGCAAAAAAGTTTTTTCAGCGAGCTTTTAAAACACTATGAAGCGCCTACACGGATTTTGCGTATAAATTGTGCATCCGGTTCCTTTGAGCATGCGCTTGCCCGCAACGGATACGACGTAACGGGTACGGATTCTTTACGGGATTTTATCGATACGGCCGTGCGCCGCAAACGGAGCCCGAATACCGACGTGCGCTTTTTTCAAATGGCGCCTTTTGAAATAGGAAGATTTTTGGCAAAGAGTTTTTATCAGTGTTTATACATGCTTGAAGACGCTTTGTATTTTATCGGCGATAAGATTTTATTCCGCAAATTCTTTTTCGATTGCCGGAACCTGCTTGCGCCCGGCGGCTCTTTGGTACTGCACTTGCCGGGTTTTCCGCATGTGCGTGAAAGCATACGCGTAAAGCTGCTTTCCGTTTTAAAAAAGAACGATGACGGCACACTTTTGCTTTCTCAGCACTTGGAGCGCGAAGGCGAAAAGTTTATCCCCGTTCGTACCGACGTGCCGGTATATATGCCGCCGGCGGATGAAACGGAACGTTTTGCAAAAGAAGCGGGTTTTAATTCGTTTGATTTTTATACGGATTGGGAAGGCGAGCGCTGCGGCGCCGATAAAGCCGCCGTGTGGGTACTTAAGTAAAACGAGGCCGTGCTGTTTCGCAGGCTTTGAATCAGTCGCTTAAGCGCCAGCGCCCTTCCGTTTGTTTAAAGCGCGAAGAAGGAATTTCCAACAGGCGGCCGTCTTCGCCGGACATCTTTATCATACCGGTAATCGGATTCGATTCGCTTATGCGGAAGTTCGTGTTGTCGTAAAAAATCTGCAAACCTTCTCCCGGCATTTTTTTGCGCGCTTCTGCGTACCAATCGTATTCGTAAGACAGACAGCACAAAAGCCGCCCGCATTGGCCGGATATTTTCATGGAATTAAGCGAAAGACTTTGTTCCTTTGCCATGCGGATCGAAACGGGACGCAGTTTATCGGAAACCGAATGACAGCAATACGGGCGCCCGCACACTCCCAAGCCGCCGGTTAAACGCGATTCGTCACGCACGCCTATTTGGCGCAGTTCTATGCGGATTTTAAACACCGAAACCAAATCTTTAACCAGTTCGCGGAAATCAACGCGGTTATCGGAGCTGAAAAAGAACAGCACCTTTTGTTCGTCGAAAAGGTAATGGACGCCGAGCGGTTTCATGTCGAGCTTATGCGCCGCCGTTTTTTCTTTAAAAATGCGCAGAGCTTCTTTTTCCTTTTTACGCAAATCCGCGGCGCGGCTTAAATCTTCCGGCGAAGCTTTGCGTTCCGCTTCGACGATATCCTGCGGGCGTATCCCGATCGGTTTTTTTACGGTTCCGAGCACCTTTGCCAAGTCTTTTCCGTAGCGTGTCGGCACGGCAATAAAGTCGCCGGCAGCTAAAACACAATCTTGCGGCGCGGTCGCGTATAAACTTTCGCTCGAATAATCCAACGCGAGTTTATACAAGGGAGAAGGGAATACAAAGTTGCCGGTATCGCTCCGAATGTCTTGCCGCGCATCGGAATCTTCCAGCGCCAAAAGGTCTTCTTCGCTGCTCGGTTTTTCTATATCTTCATCGAACATGGCGTTTCCTTGTTTGTAAATTTCCGGATTCAGGACAAAAAGTCCACCACAAGGCCGTTTATCTCTTCGACCTTGGCAAGGATTTTCAGCTGATCCGCTTGATTGTACAGAATATCGGCGGCAAGCTCGTCCAGCTTTGCATTTATCGTTTGCACGGTTACAAGCTGCTGCCTTTTTGTTCCTTTCCGCCGTTCGCGCACTTCCAATTCATATGCATTTTGCACAACGAACTGCATAAAACGCGAAAGCCGCTTCTTATATATTATAAAAGTATCGGTAAAAGGATTCTTTTTCAACTCGTCGCCGGCTGCATAGACGGCATCCACCAATTCGGTAAGCTGCTCGTCGAACGACAAGCCCGCCTTTTCCCGTACATTTTGATTTTCCCGAACTTCGGTTTCAAATTCCGCTTCAATGGCGGCCTCTTTTTCCGTTTCTTTTAGCAGGGTACCGAAAACCGAACCGGTGCTTTTATTCTGTGCGGATGTCCGTTCGTCTTTAACCTTTTTGCGCGGCTGCGCGTCCGGAACGGCGAAAAACGGCGATATATGCATCGGGTCCACTGCGGCCATTAAAAAGCGCTCCGTGTTTCGGCAAAGGCTTTTTCGCGGATGGCTTTTTTGTCTTGCCATAAACTTTTTGCACCGTTAAAGGCGTTTTCATCGTCAAGGACAATGCATTGCCCCTGCATAAAGACGTTTTCTTCAACCGATATTTTTTTTGTAACGATGTCGCCGCGAACCGAAGCCGTAGAAAAAAGCTGAACGCCTTCCGGAGCGACAATATCGCCTTCGACAATGCCGTTTATAACCGCTGCAAGAGCCGTTATATTGCCCCGCACGCGCGCGTTTTTCCCGATGATGATTTTGCCGGAAGTATCTATATTACCGTCTATATCGCCGTCGAGCCGGATAAAACCTTCCAAGTGCATGTCGCCCTTGATAAAAGTACCCGGAGCAATGAGCGTATTTACGGAAATATCATCATACTGTGAACTCATGGAAAACTCCCGTTGTGCCGGCGGGGTTAATTTTTAAGCTTAATGTTAACGTATTTTGCCGGATCCACAACATCCGAACCGATGTGCACTTCGTAGTGCAGGTGCGGTCCGGTCGAAACGCCCGAATTTCCTATCGTTCCGATTACTTCGCCTTGAGAAACAAACTGTCCCGTTTTTACGCGGACGGACTGCATGTGGGCGTACCGTGTGTAATATCCGTATTTATGTTGAATAATAACGTAGTTGCCGAAAGAAGCGTCGTAAGTAACCGTAACGACTTGTCCGTTTGCCGTCGAAATAACCGGGTCGCCGGAACGGTAGGTCGAAATATCGAGCCCTTTATGAATATACCATTGACCGGTAATCGGATGGAGCGCTTGGCCGAACGGCATCGAAAAATGCCCTAAGCCGCCTTTAATCGGCCAAATGTTCGGCGTATCGGAAAACATTGCGCCCTGCGTTTGAAGCATTTTTCCGATTTGTTCTATGGGCTGAATGGTATTTTCAAGATAATCCGAAAGCTCGCGTACGTCGGCGCTTTCTTTTACCGAACCTCGCGCAACTTCGCGCATGCCGAACAGGGACGACAAGTCGCTGTTTTGATTCGAATTGCGCGTAACCGCCGTCTGATTTATACCGATAAGCGAAAGCGCTTGGCTCAGTGTGTTCTGAAAGCGTTCGGCGGTTTGCAAAAGGTTATTGTTTTCGTCGCGCAGTTCGTCCAAGCTTGCAAGCGTTTTACGGTTTTCTTCCTGCAGCCGCGCTATTTCAGCCGCCGAAGTTGCGGTACGGCGGTTAAAGTAAAAGAACGAAACAAGAATGCCGAAAAACAACAAAGTTCCCGCGCCTAAAGAAAATATATTGGTTCTGAAATTGATAACCTTGCTTTGAGAATGCGGAACGATCATAATCGTCAGTTTGCGGTCGCAGAATTTAAAAGCCGAAACGAAAAAGGCGGCTATTTTGCGGAATACGCCCCCGAAAAAGACCATTATCGAATGGACGAGGCTTTTTTCCAATCTTTTATATGTACGGATCCGTGCCACACTTTTCTCCACAGTATATACGATACTTCAGTATATCATTAGAAAACAATCATGTCAAATATAAATATTTGTTGACAATATAAATATTTTGTTGACGATACACAATTCCTATGGTATTCTTATCGGTAGAGATGCGGGAATTCTTGATACCTGCGCTTCTCCGGGATCCGTGTTATCCCGTATTATCTTTTTTGGAAGAAAGCCATGCAGTTTTTTGATACTCATGCCCACATCGGGCTTATTTACGAAGATCCCATTGAACAGTTGCGCGTCGTTCAGGAAGCGAAGCAGGCGCAAGTTACGCGGATCGTAAGCATTTGCAACAGTTTGCATGATTTTTCCCTTGTGTACGGCAACCTGAAGTCCGTATCCGGAGTGTATCATGCTGTCGGAGTCGCTCCTTCGGAGGTGAACAATCCGGGCCGTGATTGGCTTAAAACCGTAGAAGAAAGCCTAAAACTGCCGAACGTTGTAGCCCTCGGCGAAACGGGTTTGGATTATTTCCGTAAATTCGGCGATAAACGCTCGCAAATAGAATTGTTCATTACGCAGCTGGAGCTTGCCGAAAAGATGAACATGCCGGTCATTATTCATAACCGCGATGCCGGAAAAGACGTGCTCGATATTTTGTCGGAACGCATTCCTTCTGCCGGCGGCGTTTTGCACTGTTATTCCGAAAACGCCGAGTACGCAAAAAAAGCGCTCGACATGAATTTATATTTTTCATTTGCCGGCAACCTTACGTACCGAAACGCGCGCAATTTGCACGAAACGGTGCTGGCTTTGCCGCTTGACCGCATTCTTATAGAATCGGAAAGTCCCTTTATGGTTCCCGCGCAATACCGCGGCAAGCGCAATATGCCTTCGTACATACCGTCTACAGTACACTTTTTAGCCGAAATGCTTGAAATCGGCATAGAAGAGCTTGCCGCTCAATTGTGGAAAAACAGCTGTACGTTTTTCCGTTTGCCCGAGTAACGCCGTTTTTCGATTTTGATGCAGTCTTTGTACCGTCCCGTCGATATAGGTTCGCTGCGCATTGCGGGCAATTTGTTTCTTGCGCCCGTCGCCGGCTATTCCGACCGCGCTTTCCGCAGCGTGTGCCGTTTCGGCGGTGCCGATTTTGCTTACACCGAAATGGTATCCGCCGAAGCTTTGGTGCGCGGTTCCGATAAAACCGAAGCGATTATGAAGCGCGCGCCGAACGAAACCTCTTATGCGGTGCAGATCTTCGGCGGCGATGCGGCGGTTGTCGCTCAGGCCGCGCGCCTTGTGTACGAACGCGTAAAGCCCGAACTCATCGACATAAACGCGGGCTGCCCCGTGCCTAAAATTATTAAAAGCGGGGCGGGCTCTTTTTTAACCCGGTATCCCGAAAAACTGTACGAAATCGTGCGCGCGGCCGTTGAAGCGGTTCCGATTCCGGTAACGGTAAAAATACGTTCCGGCTGGGACGCCGAACATTTGACGTGGCGCGAAGCTTCTTGCGCCGCCTATGAGGCCGGGGCGGCCGCTTTAACCGTTCACGGCCGCACGCGCGCACAGGGCTATGAGGGCAAGGCCGACAAAAGCCTTATCGCATCCTGTGTTCGCCTTTTGGAAGGGAAAATTCCCGTGTTCGCTTCCGGCGATATATTCAGCCCCGAAGACGCGCGTGCGGCTTTTGAGCAAACAGGCTGCGCGGCCGTCATGTTTGCGCGCGGCGCCATGGGCAATCCCTTTATATTCGGCCAAACCCGCGATTTTTTGCAAACGGGTTCTTATGAGCCGGTGCCGCTGCAAGAGCGCTTAAAGGCCGCTTTTTCCGAATTGGAACTTTTGTGCACCGACAAAGGGGAAGATGTCGCCTGCCGCGAAATGCGCAAGCGCTTTTGCGCATACATAAAAGGTTTTGAAGGCAGTGCGCAGTACCGCAAACAGGTTGTTTCGGCGCAAACCGCCGACGATTATCGGGAAATCTTTAAAGCGCTTATTGTCAAAACGGAATAATCTCTTTACAATAAATGTATGGGTATTTTACAGCAGCTTATCGATTTTTTTAAATCCTTATTCGCTCAGGAAAAATCCGATATGCCCCAAAGGCAGCAGCTGAGAAAGCTTGAAACGCAGCTTCGGCAAATGAATCCGCCCCTGTATAAAAGCGGCGAACTGCTTCCGGCTTTCGGCGAGCTTATCTTTTTGCTGTATACGCATACGACGCCCCTGTTTAAACTGCTTAGCTTTATGCGTGCGAGCGAAAACGCCCGCATAAAAAACCGCGTCTACGATATGCTCATAGAAACCGGCTATATGCAAAACGACCGGCAAAAACTCGCCTCTCTTTCTTACGAAGAGCGCAAGCGAAAATTCGAGCAAAGCAATAACATTCAGCGGGAAGCCGAATCGCAAAGTCATACCCTGGAAGAACTCATACACATGCTGCGTTCGCCGGCCTTTGTGCAAATAGAAACCACATTAAAAAATCTTGAAGTTTTTTATGATTTGTGTGCGTTTAATTTTATCTCGTTTCTAAAAGCGTTCAATCCGGCCTTCGATTCCCTGAATCCCGAAAATACCTTTGCGCCGGTTCTCATAGATAAAACGGCAACTTTTTTGCAGGATCTGTATTATATTACTTCCGGTCTTGAAATCAACGCTTCTTTGGCGCGCGCCCTTATGGCGATTTCTTCTTCCGGCCAAAACGAAGCGAAGCTGCCTACTGACGAAGTTGTCGTGCACGTAAAAAAAATTGCCGCCATACTCACGAAGTTTTTGAACGGTGAAACGCTGAAAGCTTGTATTTTAATCGCCAAAGACGACGCCTCTTTTAAACCCGATGCCGTTTTTGTAAAATCATCGCCGCTTGCCGATTACGCGTCGCGCTTGCGCACCCGCTTTCAGTCGGAAGAACAGCGTATAAAAGTCGAGCTGCAAGACAGTCGGCTTGAGCGCGAAACGAAAGACCTGTTCGGTGATACGCCGCTTTTGACTTTAGCTTCGTACAACGAGGAAAACAATAAATTATTAAAGCAAGATTCGGCGGTTTCTTTTTTGTGGATTACGCCCATGCAGATTGTAAAAACATTTTTAAACCGCTTTTTCGAAGAGCAGGTAAAAGGGCTTTTGAACGATATTATTCTCGAAGGTTTTTTTAATAGCCCGGAGCAAAAAACCGATTTTTCGTCTACCGTGTATGCGTGTACCGATTCTCAGCGGATTTTGAACGCGTTTGAACAATCTTTTGCTAAAGGTGCGAAAAACGATATAAATCTGATTATCGGCTATATGAACGACGGGCGCCGCGATCCGGAGTTCGCGCGCAATTTGGCGGTTATGGTAAACAATGTGAATGCCGAGGCAAAGAATTTCGTGCAGACGCAGGTGTCGTATTTTTATGATTTGTACCGCTATTTATTGCTGCTTTCCGACGATGCGAAAAAGTCCGTTCCGGAAGTTATGTCGAATATAAAATTTTTGTTTACCTCTTCGCGCAACCGCAGCCGCGTCGACTTTCTTGAGCAGTCGCTGCCGCAGTGGGCGGCTTTTTTGCTGGTTATGAAAAATTACGCCGTCATCGGACAGGTGGAACTTCCCGGAAAAGTAAGCCGCTAGCCTTTCCGGCGGCCGGACAGGAGGATGCTTTGGAAACGAACATACGCCGACGTTTTTCGTATTCGTACCGCAACTGCGCTTTAATCATAACCGCGCTGAACGTGCTCGTTTTTATTTTAACCGAAGCGTACCCGCGCTTAAGCGTCTATTTGTCTTTGAATACGGCTTTGATTATCCGCGCGCATATGTATTGGCAGTTCGTAACGTACATGTTCGTGCATGCGAACCTTATGCATTTGATCGGCAATATGCTCGGCCTCGTATTTTTCGGTATTGCCGTTGAACGTTCCTTAGGCTCGAAAGAATTTATGTTTATGTATTTTTTTACCGGAATCGCATCCGGGGCGCTGTCCTTTGCCGTGTATTTTACGGCGGCTATGCACAATGTTTTTTTGCTCGGAGCTTCGGGCGCCGTGTTCGGCGTTTTGTTGGTGTTTTCCGTTTTGTTTCCGCGTTCGCGCATATATATTTGGGGAATTCTGCCCGTTCCGGCGCCCCTTCTCGTTGTCGGCTTTGCGCTCATTGAAGCCGCCAATCAGCTTTTCGGCGCCCGCTCCGGAGTCGCGCACATGACGCACCTTTTCGGCTTTGCCGCAGCTTGGGTGTATATAAGAATCCGCATGGGACAAAGTCCGTGGAAAATATGGAAAAACGCATACCGGCGCTGAAAGCCCCCTCTCCGGCACCGAAAGATTTGTCGCTCAAAAACACGCCGCAAAAAACACTGCGAAAGCGCGCGCCGTTTTTTTTCGTAGCGGGCGTATTGATTTTTTTGTACGGATTTTTATCCGGCACATTTTGCACTCATGCGCAAAATGTAGCGTCGTACGAACTTTTGCGTTTTCCTTTGTGGTATCCGATCGACGATCTCCCTTCTTTGCAAAAAACGGGCGGAAAGGGCAAAAAAGCTTACGAGCCGGCCATTGCCGAACTTAAAGCGCTTGCGCCCTTTATGACCGAAGGCTTGGTGTACGGCTGGCGTTTTTCCTATACCCCGTCGGACAAACTGCGCGCCGTTCCCGAGTTTTTCGAAGTACAGCCGATTGTCCGCATTGAAGCAGGCGACGAACGATTGACCTACACCGATGCCGTTCCGGTTCCCGAAACGAACCGGCTGGAATGCTGGGTTGAGTACCGGCTCAGCGAAGCGATGCGCATCAGGCGCCTTCGCTGGCAGTCGGCAGCCTACCCGAAAATCGCAGGCAGGGGAGAAGCACCGATTTCGCACGGCGGAGACGGCATAAAAGAAGCGTGCCGCATTGCGCTTAAAAACGCGGTGCGCTCTTATGCGCAAAGCCTCGTAAAAAACAAACCCAAAGAAATAAGCGGCACCGTACTTTTAACGGATTTGCCCCGCTATTACATAAAAAGCGGAAAGTACTGCGCCGACCTTGATTTTTTTCTGTTTGTGAGTAAAATAGACGAGTATACGCAGTTTTAATTCAATATGCAGTTGCAGGTGCGTAGGAGGATTGAATGAAAAAGATACTTTTTGGTGTGATTTTTGCTTTGTGCGTCGGAGCCGTTTTGTGCGCTCAGATTCCCGAAGATTTGAATGTCGTAAAAATCGAAGAAGAAGCAAAAACGGAAGCCGGTCTTCCGTATACGATGACGATTGAATATCTTCCCGCGACCGGTGAAGCGTTTTTTACCTTTACCATTAATCAAAGCATGTTTAATCAAGCCGATGCCATGGTTGCAATCCGCGACCGTGCGATGAAATTCATTCAGGAAACCGAAGAAAAAGGCGTGCGCAAGTACTATCATTATGTGTCCCGCGGTGCCGATTCCACAAAATACGACGGTGCAAAAAAGAAGGTGTATTATACTTCGCGTATTCGGTTTTTGGAAAAACAGGCAACGGTATATTAAATCGGCATGGACATACAAGCTCTCATAAAAAACCTTCATCCGCTTGAAGTGAAGGTTCTGCTCGCCTATACGGCGAAAGACGAACTTACCGCCTCCCGGCTTGAAAAAGACCTCGGCTACAAGGAAGGACATGCGAACCAGGCGTTTTCGTGGCTTACGGGAAAAGAACTTGCCGAAGAAACCGGACGGACGGCGCACACGTATTACGAAATTACCGAACTCGGCCGTAGCGTCGTAAAAATCGGCAGCACGATCGAAGAGCGGTTTGTCAACTTTATAAAAGAACACGGCGCGCACATTCTGCCGAAAATCGCGGCGGCGCTGCACATCGAAAATAAAGACATCGGAAGCGCGTTCGGCCAGCTTTCAAAAGACGGCGTTTTGGCGATGAACGACGAAAAGCAGGTTGTCGTAACCGACAAGCCGCTTCCGAAGCGCATTTCGATTGTCAAAGAATTATTAAAAAGGGCCGCCGCTTCGGAAAACGGTCAGCTCGACCGGGATTCGCTTTCGCCCGAAGAACGCGACGTTATTGCAGGCCTTGCAAAAAAGCGCGGTGCGGCGGACAGTCCGTTTAAAATCGTCGAGCGCGAAACGGTTACGTATAAACTTGCCGCTTCGTGCGCGCCGGTTGCCGAAGCGCTTAAAAAAGCCGGCATTACCGGAAACGAAATCGGAGAAGTAACGCCTCAATTGCTCGCTTCCGGCGAATGGAAAAGCGCAAGCTTCCGTTCGTACAATATCGGCATTCCTCCTGCGCGCGTCATACCCGGCCGCGCAAATGCCTATGTGTCGTTTTTGGAAAGCGTAAAAGATAAACTCGCTTCGCTCGGCTTTGAAGAATTCGACGGGCCGCTTGTTGAAACGGAATTTTGGAACAGTGATGCGCTGTTTATGCCGCAGTTCCACGCGGCGCGCGACATTCACGACGTTTATTACGTAAAAAATCCGATGTATGCGAAAAAAATCGACGAGCCCTTTTTGTCGAACGTAGCCGCCGCACACGAAAACGGCGGCAATACGGGAAGCCGCGGCTGGAATTATACGTTTGACCGCGATTTTACACGCCGCCTTATTTTGCGCAGTCAGGGAACGGTTTTGTCGGCTCATCAGCTTGCGAAAGCCTCGGTTCCGGGAAAATACTTCGGTATTGCGCGCTGTTTCCGCTACGATAAGGTTGATGCGACCCACTTGTCGGACTTTTATCAAACCGAAGGCATCGTACTCGGTAAAGAAGTAAACCTTAAAACGCTGCTCGGCTTTTTGGAAATGTTCGCCGTCGAAATTGCGGGCGCAACGGATGTCAAATATGTTCCCGGCTACTTCCCCTTTACGGAGCCTTCAATCGAAGTGCACATAAAACACCCCGTTTTGGGCTGGTTCGAACTGGGCGGTTCAGGTATATTCCGTTCCGAAGTTACGAAAGCCATGGGCATTGAAGTTCCCGTTCTTGCGTGGGGTATCGGTATAGACCGCATGGCGCTTATGGCGCTGGGTATCAACGATTTGCGCGACCTCTTCAGCACCGACATCGAACAAACGCGCCTTCGCCGCGCTTTATAACGAATTCTGAGCGTTTATGACCGAATCGGAATTGAATGAGCGCGCTGCCGCTCTGGAAGAAAAAAAGCGTTCGCTCGAGCGCAGCCGCAATATCTGTCTTTTAGCTTTAGCTTTTATGGCGTACAATATGTGGAAATCAATCCGCGAAGGCGCGCCCCCTGTGTGGTTTTATGCCGCTATGGGACTTATTTTGCTTGCGCTGGCGGCGATCGCCTTTTTTGCGCATAAAGGTTCGCTTAAAGCTTCTTCGGAACTTGCCGAATTGCGGCAAAATAAGACGCAAGAAGAACCTGCCGGTTTTGACGTATAGATTTTGATGCATAAAACCGTGCGATGCACACAGGCGGTTTATTTTATCCGCCGGTTTTCGCTACTTTTTTATCCAGCCGCGCGAACGGTCGACTGCGCGCTTCCAGCCGGCATACAGTTCTTCGCGCTTTTCATCGCTCATGTGCGGCGTAAACAAACGGTCCGTTTGCCAATGCGCTAAAATATCGTCTTTGTTTTTCCAAAATCCGACCGCCAAACCCGCCAAAAAAGCCGCTCCGAGCGCCGTCGTTTCAACGTTTTTGGGGCGGCACACGCTTGTGTTCATTATGTCGGCTTGGAACTGGAGCATAATGTTGCTTACGCTCGCGCCTCCGTCGACCTTTAACGAGGCAACCGGCTGAGCGGCGTCTTCGGCCATGCAGTTTATAACGTCTTTTACCTGATAACAAATCGCTTCCAAAACTGCCCGGCATATATGCGCTTTTTTTACGCCGCGCGTAAGGCCGATAATCGTACCGCGCGCATACATGTCCCAATAGGGGCTGCCCAAACCGGTAAAGGCCGGCACTATGTATACGCCGTTCGAATCGGGAACCGATTCGGCCAAGCGGTCGATTTCGGGGGCCGAAGAAATAAGTTCAAGTTCATCGCGCAGCCATTTTATCGTCGCGCCGCCCATAAAAATACTGCCCTCCAAAGCGTACTGCACTTCGTCGTTTATGCCGAGCGCAATGGTGGTGAGCAGTTTGTTTTTTGATACGACCGGAACCGAGCCGGTGTTCATAAGCATAAAGCAGCCCGTGCCGTACGTGTTTTTTACGTCGCCCTTGTTAAAGCAGCCTTGTCCGAACAAAGCCGACTGTTGGTCGCCGACGGCCGAAGCGAGCGGAATCGAAAAACCGCACACTTGTTCGCTTGTATTGCAGTACACTTCGCTGGAATTGCGCACTTCGGGCAGCATGCAAAGCGGTATGTTGAGCAGGCTTAAAAGGTCTTTGTCCCAGCCGCCCGCATAAATATTGTACAGCATGGTGCGGCTTGCGTTCGTAACGTCCGTAACGTGGCGTTTTCCGCCGCTGAGCTTCCATATAAGCCAGGTATCGACGGTGCCTGCAAGGATTTCGCCGGTTTGCGCACGGGCGCGCAAACCTTCAACATTGTCTAAAATCCATTTTATTTTTGTTGCCGAAAAATACGCGTCGAGCAAAAGTCCGGTTTTTTCGCGGATAACTTCATTCATGCCTTCTTTGCGTAAATGCTCGCACAAGCCGGCCGTTCTGCGGCACTGCCACACAATGGCACGGTACACGGGCTTTCCCGTCGCCTTGTCCCACAGGACAACCGTTTCGCGCTGATTCGTAATGCCCGCCGCGGCAATATCCGAAGCATGTATGCCGAATTTTTGTTCGGCTTTTTGCACCGTTTCTTTCATGACGGCAAGCTGACATTCAAAAAGCTCTTCGGCATCGTGTTCGACCCAGCCGGGCTGCGGATAGTATTGCGTAAATTCTTTGTTGCACGAAAGAAGCGGCTGCGCGGCCGCATTATATAAAATCGCGCGGGAACTGGTTGTTCCCTGATCGAGGGCTAAAATGTAATCGTTCATACAGTCTATTGTATCACAGGAAAAGAATTTTACAAGAGGGTGAAACAACCGGCGAAAAGAAACGAAAAAACCGGAGAATATGAATCTCACAACAATTACACACTATGTAATTATAATTACAAAATATACCTTCCAGGCGTACCTTAATCTAATGCTATCGGATAATTTGCCGTAAGAACCTCGATCTTTTGTACCGTTTTTCCCAGCTGTGAAGTCATAGACTTTGCCATTCTTAATTCAATTTGATGCCAGCCATACTGTTTTACAGCCGATACAAGATTATTATTACGAAACGAACTCAGGAGAAACTTACCCTTAATTTCCGCAAGTAATGTTAAGAGCTTGTCGAAATCATCCTGATCATACCCGTCATAATGCCCTTGAAAAGAACCCACATACGGCGGATCGAGATAAAAGAAAGTGTCTTTCGTATCCCGTGAACGAATAACCCTCAGCGCATCACAACATTCGATTTGAACGTTTTGCAAACGCACTCCAATATCTTCAGTAAACTCCTTGCGCTTGTGCGCCAGCTTACGTGTTTCCGCACCGGTACGATCATACCCAAAGCCGGCGATGAAATTATTTCCGAAAGAACAGTTACCTAACATCCATACTGCCCACGCCCGTTTGATGCGGTCAAACATATCCGGATTTTCATACACAACACGGGCATGATGATGAAGTTTCCGGCTATGTAAACTAATGAAAATTTCCGCCTGCAAAGCTGAAAAATCACGCTGCAAGACTTCGTAAAAATTGATAATCTCAGAGTTTATATCATTGATGATTTCAACTTCGGACGGTGTCTTCCTAAAAAATATCGCCGCTCCGCCGATAAACGGCTCGCAATATACTTTATGATCTGGAATAAGCGAAACGATTCTGCTGGCAAGCTGCTGCTTACCTCCATAATATGAAAGAGGAGTTTTCATAAACTAATCCTTAGAATAAGATTGACATAAACCGAAGGACTAAAACCGCCGATCATATAACTACCTGTACAGGTCTGGCGGAAGCAGGTTATCCTGTAAGTGCGTGAACACTTATCCGCGGGTTGCCGCCCGCGGTTTTCTGCCTGTTTACACAATACCACCCACTATACAGATATATGCTACAACCCCTGTTACTAATTATTCTTTATGGGCTTTTCGCAAAATACTGCAGCTCTCGTATTGAAGGATGACCGTGTTTTTTCGGCCGCTCCGCAAGAGGCGGAGGTAACTTATCGTTGAGGTGTAAGTGTATAAACCTATCAAGCGTTACCCATGTTACGCCTAACTCTTTGGCTATAGAGAGCTTGCTTCTTCCGGCCTTTAAGTATCGTTTGATTTTATGCCGGCACGGAGTAAGCTTGTAATAATGAGGTTTTTGTCCGGGTAAACGCCCTATTTGTTTACCGGCTTTGCGTGCACGCTCAAGCCCCATCTTTGTACGTTCACTTATTAGCCGTCTCTCGATTTCTGCTGATAGACCAAAGGCAAATGCAAGTACTTTACTGACAATCGAATCATCGCACTCGAAGCCTTCTTTTATCGCTTTGACTTTTACACCTCTTTCCAGAAACTCCTGCAGTACATTCATAATCATAATTAGCGATCTGCCTAGTCGCGACAGTTCGGTAACTATTACGATATCTCCTGCTTGTGAGATATTCAAAACCTGCCCCAGCTTACGTTTTGCCGGGGAACGAGTACCAGAGACCGTTTCGTCTATCCACTTTATATGGTGTAGCCGCTTCGCACGGCAATAAGCACGAATCTGGATTTTTTGATTTTCACCTGTCTGTCCATCAGTCGAAACACGAATATAACCGTATATCATAATTATACCTCCGCCATAAGTTTACGCTAAAAACTTTATTTCAGAGGAACGGACTGTTAGTACAGTGCGGAAAAATCCTCCAATCAGAAACGTTTTACCCGTTGCAATTTACGCGCGTTGACTCACTGTCAATCACACCAAAGACAAAGGATGGCTCGGCTATCAATATTTCGGTGACAGAAGATTATAATAATAAATTTGTGTGCAAACTGAAATGGACATTTGATAGTGTCTACAATACAAACATACCGCAAGGATCCCGATACCTCGCTATAGGATTTTAACCGAACGGCTTGTTACAGCAGTTCGGTGTTGGGTATTATCCCAAAGTTGCATATCCGATTGCATATAAAAAAATAGGTATCCCTGTTATTGTCAAATACACGGAGTCCAGCCACAGTAACGAAACGTTTGTTTTACAAACGAAAACATTAACGCATTTCACTTATGACGCTTATCGTAATACACCGATAACATGGGCGGCAATAGGATTTTAGACCGAAAATGTCAAAATCCTATTGCCACAACGGAACAAACACCTGACCACCAAGAAGATTGATTTTCATTGCTCCATGCGCCGTAGAATTTAAATTGAGATAAACTTAAATCCGTATATTTAAAAACAACGGAATGACTACCTCCTTGCTGTGCTGTACCTGTCAAAAACACCGATTTAGAAAACGCAAGAGGAAAAGAATAGTACTTTCCGGCAGAAAAAACTTGCTGCATCGTCTGTATTAACAAGCCGTTCCTTAACTTTATATAACCCGCATTTTCGCCAAAACTGCGTGCTCTGACAACTCCGGAGACGCACTCCCAGCCTGCGCCGTCGTACATAAATTCATAAACGCCGGCATCGTCAAAACAACCTGTATACACCGGCTGCCCATCCATTGTAATAGGTTTTGCTCCCAAATTATTAACATTGAGCGTCGGCGCCGACGCAGTATTACCGTACGTAAATTTAACACAAATGCGTCTACCGGCAACAAGTTCAACACCCTCTATTTCTACAGTTTTCCCTGTGTTTGTACTTTCGGTTGCAGACACTCCGTATCCGGATACAAACCGAATCGCTGCGTCTACCTCTGCTTTGCGTGCAATGTCAGCCGCGACTGCTGGAGCTGAGACCTGCGCACGACCGTCAGCATCGCGCACAACCCCTTTGTTTGCCGTAGCCGTAGAGACGAACAAATCTGCAAGCTGTGCCGCTGATGTATTGTTTGGGCTACCGCCCATCTTTGTAATCATTCCACCTAAATTGTCTAAGATAAGATTGAGTGTCTCCGCCGGGATAAAACTCGGTTTAGCAAGGGGATCATCAAAGCTTCCATTGGTAAATTTACCGTCGCTATTCAATCCCGGCCACTGAACTGTCTCACCAAAGATAGATACATTTTGATTTTCAGGATACATATCCGCCATAACAATCTCCTAATCGTAAAAAAAATAAATAATCATATTTGCCAAAAGTGCTTCTCTTATTGCCCGCTCAAAACCCGCTTTTAAATCAAGGTTTTGAATCTCTGCCTTTATAAACAAAACGGAAAAAGACGCCGGCGAACACATACGATTTATACCGATACGCGTATGGCCGAAAAAAGCGGAGCGGTAAGGGTAATATACCCGTTTTATCTTTGCCGTATACAGGTTTGCGACTTCCTGCAAAACGGATGCATTGATATGTCCGCGTCGTTTCGTTAAAAGCAACTTCCGCCGTAAATCGAGCGGCAAATCCGTGTATATTGCACCCAGCAACACCCGCTCCCAATCGTCTATCATTGTGTCGGCTGTTTTCGGGGTTGCTTCTTGAATTAAAAATGGAAAGCGGTTTTTAAATCGATGCACTTCCTCCGCTTGTTCCTCTATCCATTTTGACAGATCGCTTTCCGGGTCGTCAAACTGTGTGTCCCAATAAACACCGTACGGAAAGAGCTTTCTGATTGCTTTTTTATATTCGGACGTGCTGTGCACGAGATTATTTGACGGCAAAGCGCACCGTCCCCCACACCGGATATTCCAGTATGGTTGTCGTAAATTCGCCGTGCGAACCGTTTTTCAGTTCCACTTTTGCCCAGCTGATTTTGATACCGTCTACGATAGCGTCACGGAAACTGCCTTCCGTATAGCGTACACCTGGACGCGCCGAAGCGTTGAGATATGTTTTGATACGACTCTCAACAGTCCCTTGATTTTCGTTGCTGCCCTCAGCTGCCAGTAACGTTATCGTCATGTCGATTGGACGCAATGCAGGCGTACGCACGGTGTACAAAACGGGCGGCGCAACTGAATCGATATATGACGTGACTACGGACAAGTTACCGACTTGTGTGATGCCGTTGAAATGATCGCCTGAAATAACCTGTATCAATAACGCACCGAATACGCCGAAGTTCTTAAACTCAAACGCTTTTGATACATCTGCAGACGAGTCCACCGCCCACGCCGCAAAATCACCGATCTTACCGTAGCGTGTCGTATTGCGAAGTGTAAGCAAAACGCGTGAAAGATATTCTTCGTCCGTTTCCTCATCTACACCGCCGACTATACCGCTTCCGAACGTAATCGCTTCACTCGAAAGCCCCGTCGGAATTGCCGACGACAGTTTCAATTTTTGCCCTGAAGCGAGATTTGATGCAGCCCCCGCCTCTTCTGCCTGCAGCCATACTTCCGCTTTACCGGTGCTGTCTATTTTTGTTGCTTTATCGGTAAAATACCGCTTACCCGATGCCGATGTGTACACCAGCCCTGACGGAACGGCCGTTCCTGCAACGCCTTTAACTTCGGCCTGTCCGACTGCCGATACCGCATACAACGGCGGAACTCTATCCGACCAGTGCATTCGAAGATAGTCGCCTGTTGCCGTATCGGGAAACAGCTGATCAGCCAAAAACGACAGATCACCCAAAAGCTGATGATACATCCCCGCCTGTACTTCCGAGAGAACACGAATAAGATTATGCCGCGCGGTTTGGTCAAGAGGTTTAAATCGGCTCATATAGGCCGCGTACATACGGTCAAGCAAAACCGCCAGCGATTCCCTAACTAACGCCATACCATACATCCTTTATAAAAATCGTTCCGCCGTCGCCCTTTGTAACCGTCAATGTATAATCGATTTCGTTTTTTCCGCGACGCTCGGCTGTACACTGTATATCTTTTACAAGTCCGTCCTGTTTAAGCCACGCAAGACTTTCCAAAATCGCCGTGCGAACTTTGCCGGCTGTCGTTCCGTCAACTTTTCCTTCCTGTCGAAGCACCCACAGCTCCGAGCCGAACGAGGAGTCTGCCCACCAGCGCCCTTTATCGGTTCCGATGCTCATCGCGACAAGCTCTTTAATATCTGTCCAGTTTTCAAGTTTTACCGGTTCAGCCTTGCCCATGCTGTACCTTCTTGTTTTCTATCTGCGAGAAATTTTCTTTATTTACGAGCATTTCAAGAGAGGCAATCATGTTCGATTTAAAAGTCGCTCCTCCGTCTTGAGGCGAGACGGCCGCCGTTTTAACCGCATTGATGATACCGTCTATGCGGGCGGTCATCTTTGCAAGCTCCTTTTTTAATTCCTCGATCTTGATAAGACCGCCGAAGTCCGTACCGTTGAGTTCTACGGTTTTATCGGAGCGGACGATTACAAAGCCGCCGTCTTTGCTCCATAAAGCCGCATCCCCGTCTTTGAGTTCCGGCGCACCGCCAACGGAACATATCGGAAGCAGAACATACGAACCTGCGTTTCCGCCTTGACTTAAAACGACAGCCTTTCCCTCTTTGGCTTTTGCGAAAAATCCGTACGGGAACAACTCTTCCGTTTCGATCGTGCGGCAAAACTCCGTTTCAACCGTTACAGTTTTATCGTCGCGAGTTTTTAAAACACCGAAGTTGAAGACGTTTCGTATCTTTGCATACAGCTCACTTAAATTCATTTTTTCACCTGTATAGGCGTTATATTGTGCTTTGCAGCAATCTGCTCGAGTCGGGACATCTTCCCCGTCTTTTTGGCGGCAATCGCAGCCCCTTCTTTTCCCATATACACTTCGGGGTTTACTAGGCTCAGCGTGCAATCAAAAGCGGTCGGTTCTGCGCGATATTCGACTTCACTGATCATCATTTTACCGTCGATACCGACCGACGGTATGTAAACGGGGATTAGGAAATTCGGATTAAAGAAAAGCTCTTTTTCCTCCGTGCTGCCGAAGCTCTTAATCTGCTCGTCGGTCAACCCCCATCCTGAAACGGTAACCTTTATAGTTCGTTTCCGGCGACGATATAATTCGATTTGTGCACGTCTTGCCGCCTTTTCCTGATCGAGATTGAAGTCTGAAAGATTGAGTGTTAAAACCCGTTTGTTTTTGCAAAGATTATCGATCGCAGAGCCTTGTACGCCGCTTGAAACGACGACGTATTCATGAAACTGTTCTGCTCCCGCTTCAGTTGTTTCAACCGACTTAATGTTTGTTCCTTCAGCCAAAATAAAATGCCATTGTTCCGCATCGCGACCGGACTTTGTCAGATACAAATCACCCGCTTCGTTGGAGGTAAACACGTAGCCCTGATTATCGGCGGCGTTTAAAAGATGAGTCCACGGAGACTCGCAGTCCCATTCAAAACTCGAGACGGTTTCAGTATTGTTTTGACCTCGTGGAAGATGATGCACAATAATACCGAACTTCGATGCGATCGACTGTGCAACCGTTAATAAATCACTGCCGCCGGCTTTTCCCGTCCAGGAGGAATCAATAATGTCCCGCGCCGGAGAGCGTCCCAAAACCGTGATATATTTCCGTCCGGCATCGGTGGTATCAGTAATCTCATCGATAAGCACCGTCGTTACACGGAGGTTGCCGCTGTTATGCATTATATACTTGTTATAAAAACGCACTTCGATGGTATCATGCACCGCGATGTTCGTGCGCTGGCTTACCGGCAATTCAAGCGTAAGGCTGTGGCAAATCTCATCGAGCGACTTTGTAATTTGGATTTTGTTCCAAACAAGCGGCTTAAAGTTGCGCGTACCTGCAGATGCTGCATTGACAACGATTTTAGACATAGCGTACCGCTCCTTCAAGCACGAAGCTGTCTTCAATGACGTTCAACGCCCGCAATACCGCCTCTTCAGCTCCGAGATAGAGTGCCAATGCCAACATCGGCATAGCACCGTTGAGTGAGATCGAAAGCTCTTGGCTCAACTGCCGAGAGGCAAGCTCTTTCGATACGGCAATGCGTAAGTCGTTTACCGCTTCATAGACGGCAGGGTCGCTGCCGTCCACGCTTTGCTCAAGCCGCTCATACAACGTAAAGAGATTTGCCGTCTTATCGTATGACTGTGTCGTAACTTCAGGCAAAAGCTGCGCCGCGCTGTATAAGGCTGCAGCCCTGTACAAGTTTTCCGTTTCCCGTTTTGTCATAACCTGTTTAACGGTTACTGCCTCGATAGGTAAACTGTATTTATATTCTGCAAAAAAACAAAAGAGCGTATTTTTTTCATTGTTTGTTGTGCGAAAAAAAGAAACTGTTTCGTCTGTAGCATTTTTGATTTCCGAAATCCCGGAGACTATTTTTCCCGCCGAAGCAAACAATGATTCGGCAAGCATTTTCGGCGACCGCACCCCCTGTGCCAGCAGGTTGCTGAGACGAGAAGCCGCATTCGTCATTTCGTTTAATTTTTTAAAACTGCCTTGTATACGACCGAGCGTCGTAAAAAGTTTTTGTCGTATGAGATTAAACGAACTCACAAGCACTTGATCTGCCGTGTTGCCTCGAAGCCGCTTTTCATACGTATCCGTTACCGTATTTTTTACCGCTTCCGCCGCTTCGGGGACAGTTTTGGTAAGCTCTCCCGTAAGCGCCCACCGTTCTTTTATAGGACAACCTGCGCGGGTAAAGGTCAGCTGTATTTTGCATTGTCCCGATTCTTTACCCGATTCCTCGATATCCCAGTCGACGACGATGACGGGAAAGCGTCCCCAAAGCGGGAGACTGAGATATCCGGGATCGTCGTCCGTCGCCGGAACCCGCAGCGCCTCAACGAGCGCGTTTCGATTTTTAATATAGTTGTCGCCGCGTAAAAACCCGGACACGGTGATACCGTGCGGTTTTTCGTTGAGCGGAGTCGAAGACCACAGGCCGAAAAAGGGATACTCTTCCGTGTCGACACTTAAGCCTGCAGAAAGCTTCATGCTTTCATAAATAAACGGTACCGGAGTTTTTTTCGGCGCTTGATAGCTTGTCTGCGCTGGAGTATCGCTTGCACGATACGCAAGACGCTTTTCATTTTCTCCCCGTGTCGCTCCGTACGCCATCCGCCAGTTTTCGCTTGCAGGAGCGGGCAAGTCTGCGTCCCAGTTATTCATATTTAATACGCTCCTCGCGCCTCTACAACACGGCCGGTGTTAAAGGCAAAGGGCGCATCATTATTTCGTATAACGGTGCTGACCTGAGATCTGTCATCGTTTAAATTGACGTTGATGTCTATCCCGGCTTGTCCTTCCAATACTGCCGTTTGCTGTCCTGCCGGCAAAGGCTGTACCTGTGCCAGCTCGTCACGGATTGCTGCGCTTGCAGGAATTACATCGTCTTTACCGACCGCTTCTCCTATGGCTTCTCCCGCCTTTCGGCCTGCCCAAGCCCCAAACAAACCTATGCCGGCTCCGACAAGCGCGCCGACCGCAGTTCCCAATACCGGCACAACAGAGCCGACCATCGCACCTACCGCAGCACCGGCGGCAACACCGCCTGCGGCTCCGGCAACAGTACCGACAGCCCCTCCGATGGCGCCGCCTTGGGCTTTCGTCTTTTCTTTCCCCTGCAGGTCGGATTCTTTTATATCTTTGAGTTCATTTACCATTGCAGGCACCGCCACCAATGCAGCCCCCACTGCTGCCGCTCCGCTTGCTCCGGCAACTTGTTTGCCGCTTAACTTAATACTTCCGGGTCTGCTAAGACTGCTCGACGAGGCGCCGAGTCCTCCTTGCCCCATATTGGTAACGTACACCGGCATTCCGCTTGTTCCGCCGGCACCGAACGAAAGCTCCGCCTTGCCCGACTTAAACCCATTAATGCCGTTAGAAATAGAACTTATCAGCCCTGCAACCTTTGACAATCCTTTAATCGCAACAATACCGCCGAGACCCCATTTTATTGTATTAAAAACTTTTTCCATGCGTTCAGGATTTTCAGATAAGTACGACAGTAAATCATTTAATTTTTCCAGAGGCTTTGCCAAATTCGTATCGGCAAATTTCAAAAAAGTCGTCTGCAGATTCTGCAGGTTCGCTTTCATTGTACCGGCCATTCTGTTCGATTTCGCTTCAAGCGCGCCGGTTGTGTCTCCTAAATCATCCGTCAGCTTTTTATAATTTTTACCGTACTGCTGAAAAGCACGGACGGCTTTCATCGAAGACATCCCGAATATTTCACCTAAAAAATCCGCATTGCCTTCTTTTTCCGCAACGGCAAGCGTGTCCTGCATAATATCTGCAAGGTCGCGGAACTTGCCAGTACTGTCGCGTACGGCCACTCCGATAAGTCCCAGTTTCTCCTGTTTTTGCGGGTCGGCAAGCTCCGACATTATGGCATCGAGAGAGGTAACTGCGGCCTCTTCGTTCTTTGTTCCGGAGATAAGGATCTGCATCACCGCGCCGAGTTTTTTCGTATCTTCGACGGAGTTTCCGATGGGCGAGTATGCGGATAAAACGGCCTTTGCGGTCTTCGCGAACTTTCCGAACGTGTACTCGCCCTGATCGCCCTGCTTTACCATATCGTCCATAAGCTGGCGGATAGAGGATGCGCTGTAGCCGAACTTTTGAAACTCCGAAAAAACATCTCCGATACTTTCGCCCGTTTCTCCTGTCGCTTGTAAAGCAACGGCAATATTTTTAATATTGTCTTCGACATATTCGAGGTTACCGGTTTTCGTCATAACGACGTCGAGCGCGTCTATAACTTTTGACGGGTCAATTTTAATATTCGGATCTTGTGCGGCTTCAAAAATTTTCTGCTTTAATTTATTGACCTGTTCCGCCGATGCGTCGGCTGTCATACCCATGCGGGTAAGGCGGGCATCCATATCGATGATCTGGCTCGACGCTGCACCAAGGGAGAGCGATACACCGAGGGCGCCGAGCTTGGCTGTCATCCCCGAAAATACGCGATCGACTTTATTAACGGCAGACATTGCAGTTGAGGCAAATTTTTGCGTAGCAGCCCCTGCACCCTTAATCTCCTGAGAAAATTTATCTTTTAAGGAAAGCAGTACGCCTGTTTTTATGTCAGCCATTATTTTATTCCGTTGATAGTCTTATAGTTTTTTACTGCTGCCGCATGCCATTTTTTCAAATCTTCCCATGAAAATTGCAAAATAATGTCATACGGCAAGGACGGCAAAAGGCTCATAAGCTCGGTTACCATTTCAAACAAAAAATCGCTTACTTCGGCAGCGGTCAGTCCGCCGCCTTGGTAGGGTCTTCTCCTGCGTTCGCCTCGTCGCTCGAATCTTCGTAGTCCGCTTTCAGGCCGAAAAAGACCGCGTAGATCTTTTGCAGATCGTACCGGATATTCGCCCAGTCACGCGGGTCGATTTCCTGCAAAAGCGATTCGGGTTCTCCGGTAAGGCCGGATAAAAGCGCAATATCCGACGCCACATCTGACGCTGCGTGACCGTCGGTTCGCATAAAGTGCTTTACCTTCGGCTGAGAAAGCGTCAGCTCCGAAACGGTTCTTTCTCCGAGCGTAACCGGATACTTCAAATAAATCGTTTTCACGGTCTCTCCTTACACGAGCTTTTGGCTCTTTGCCGAGTTGTACGTCACTTTAAGCTCACCCTTCGATAATTCCACAGCCTCGGTAACCCATGCGGCAGGCATCATGTGCTGACTGCCGCCTGACAAAAAGATGGTGAGCGTATCGTTTGACACGTTCGCAAATTCCTGCGGGTCGATCGCCGCGTTCAGCGTCAGCACAAGCTCCGCCGCTGTCGGCGTTTCGACATAGCCCGTGTTTTCATGTACTTCGCCGACCTGTGTTTCCCGCTTAAAGCTCGACGGCTTAAACGTCGCGCCTCCTTCCTTTAAGGGCAGCTCTCCCAAACTTGTCGATATAACTCTTGAAACCTTTAACAACTGCATATTCATTTCCTCCTATTTGAATTGATTGAGTCCTGCGCCGATGAGGAACTGACCGATTAAAACCGGCTGGTGCCGATATTCGAGCCGTGTTTTGCTTCCGGCTTTCACTTCGACAAGGATTGACGCTTTATAGCTTTCAAAGTCCTGACACCAGTTTTTCTGCCCAATGAAAACCGTTTGGTACAGGTCGGCCAAAAAACTCCGCCAGATTCCCGGCGTCATCACCTTCGCACCCGCACCGAAGTTTTCATCGGTGTTCGCGAGCTTCCACGTCTTAAAACGTTTTTTCGCTTCGGCGTTGATATAGGTGCGTACCGCATCGACGGTTTCGACGACCTGAATATCGAGGTAACTCGTATCGCGGCCGCCGTCCGTATTTTCCGTGTAGCTCGTAACGAGCCGCTCGATAAGTACGTTACCCGTCGGATCAAGCCGCCACGTCGCAACACCCGCTTCAAGCAGTTTTTGCCGCGTGTCGAAATCGTATTCGCTGTCGGCACCCAAGCCCGTGATCTTCGTGTCGTACGTGTTCGCACTCGGATCATCCGCAAGCACTCTGCAGGCAGAAGCCGCGAAACGCGATGCCCACTCGCACGGAAGCGATACGGCTTCCCCGCGCGGGATAAGGCAGATATGCGGCGAGTTGATTTTTACCGCCTGAGCAAGGATCGAACCTGCTTCGCTCGCGCTTCCGACATCTCCGGAAAGAGCGACGAACGCGCGTCCGCCGATCTGCCGCGTTGCAGAGTATCGGCTTTCAAGTTCTTCCGCCAAAACTTTGATATTCACTTCATCGTCGAAGTCATAAACAATGTAATTCCACCGCTTTGCACCGAGCATTTCAGCAAGTTTTGAAAGGTCTGCAACTCCCGTTCCGTCGGTTTTCGTCCCTGCTTTTACGGTAACGCCAGCTGCAAGACTTTTTACGTCAAGCGTGTTTTTGTTGCCGGCGGCGCCTTTGTAAATAGAAGAAAAGGTAATTTTTCCTGCACCGTCGGCAGTCGCTTCGATCGGATTGTTTTCCAGCCCGTTACACGCGGCAACGATTGCGGCGGCGATCTTATCGGCCGTAAGCCCTGCGGTAACTTGCGCCCACACGCCGCGGCCGTTAATGTTGAGCATAACGCTTCCGGCTCCCGCGTTCGCGGCTTCCACCGTGTATTCCTTTTTCCACGCCGTACCCGCAGCAGGTTCATCGATCGGCAAAACGTACAGCCGTTCGGTTTTATTGATCGACAAAAAAGATGCGGCCATGATTGTGGCGGGGCTTCCGTAGCCGCAGGCCTCTGCCGCCTGCGATGCGCTTACGACATTCACGGGTACTCCCGCCTGCGCCTTGCCGGTCTTTGTTTTTACTCCGACGATAAGGGCGGTTTTGATGTCGCCCGTTTCGCCCGCTAAACTGTTATCGATCTCTTGATACTGCCCCGGCACCAAAAGGCCTGCCGGAATTTGCGTAAATGCTATCGCCATACTTATCTCCTTCTGTTTAATCAAAATTGACTATGTCACGAGCCTTTTGCGTTCCGACCGCAAGGCTTGCGTCGTATCCCTTAAACCACTCCAAATCGTAGTACCGCGTAATACCGCCGTCGGTAACCGCCCGCGTTTGAAGCCGCCATCGTACCGCCCAGAGCGTCGCGTTGATTTTGTCGAGTGATCCTGTGTACAGGCACTGCGCGTTTATTTTCGTTCCGCCCCCGTAGAAAGCAGGATCGTTAATATTTTTTATAGCGCCTACCAACGCGGATATCAGTATAAGCGCACCGTCGTAGAGGCGGTCTTTGTTGTCTGCACGGTACAGTACCCAACTCACAAAATCGATGTAGCATTCATCCGCGACATCCTCGTCGTTTATCCCGACAAGCGACGTTAAAATTGCCGGTGTCGTCTGCATCAAGCGGCGGATTTCACCCTCATCAAAATTGCCCGGATGTGCGGCGACCTTTACCCGCTTATCGTTTGCAAACGCCGCCTGTATCTGCTCTACCACGCTGTTCCGTATATCCAAATATGTCGCTTTCATACTGCAATGTGCTCCTTAAGCCACTCATCGATTAAGTCCGCAAGGGCTGATATATCCTGAGCGGACAGCCCGATAAAAGGACGGGCGGGCATTCCTCGTTCTGTCCCTTCCTGTAAATAACCGGCATATTCCTTTGTCGCACCGGTCAGCAGTACAGCGCCGGATACCTGCGATTCGATCGTGTCGAGCAGTTCGCCCGTACGCCAAAGCGGCGGACGGGCAGACGGAAAATGCTTTAAAAGATACTGCCGTGTTTTATCGGCAAGCTCCGCCCACGTTTTCCCTTCAGGATCCCGCTTGGTGCTTTCAATGCGCTCCGAAATTTGCGTTTCGATTTCAACACCGAGACTCTTTAAGAGGTTGTTCTCTTGTGCAGGCGTTAAGGCGTAACCTTTCAGCTTTTTTGTAAGAGCTTCAATCTCCTTAATATTTACCGATACGCACGCAGACCCCATCACAGCACCTTGCCTTTTTTCCAATAGCGGGGATCGTCCGCATCATCGGCGCCTCCTGCGACAACGAGTGACGCTTCCTGCAAGTCAGGGCCGGACAATCCTCCCTTAAACTCGTGGTCTATCTTTTCAAGCAATTTAATGCTGTCGCTATACCACGCCCTCTGATCTTCGCTCGATGTTACCGCATCCGTTAAACGGTGCACGGCTATATCGGCACAAATGCCTTTTAATGCGGCCGCAAACTGTGCCGGTATCGGCTCGATAAGCACACTGTCCTTTAACAGCCACGGAAGCTGTGCGACGATGATCCCTGTCGCGTCGGCGAGCGCAAGCTCCACGCGAGCGACATCGAGATTGCCGTCCTCGCCGAGCGGCAATGAGTTAACCGCCGCCCTGCGTTCCAGCTCCGCTGCCGTTAAAAGCGTTTTCATTTTACTTCCTGTGCGACAAGCCACGGATCGACAAGCAGAATGTCTGCAATGTCTTTCGCAACTTCGTATTCCGCATCGACTTGTCCGAAACACAAACCGGAGCGGTAATACGTCGGACGACCGGTTTTATTGCGGACTTTCAAGCGGATTTTTTTCCCGCCCGTTTGCTTGTTCTCGCCGGGACTGCCGGCCGTGCTTTCGCCATCGCCTGACTTTTCCGCCTCTTTTAATGCGGCTTGGGCGGCATCAAGTTTTTCTTTTGCCGCTTCCACGCCCTTTGTAAGACCTTCGACTTGCTTTTTCAGCTTTTCGTCTTCCGGCTTTTCCGTAAGCTCTTTTTGCGCCGCTTCCAGCTTTTCGCCGGCTGCCTGCAAAGCCTGTGCCGCTTTTTCGGCGGCGGCCTGTAACTGTTCTTTTGTTTTTTCAGCCATGCGTTACTCCTTACAGCCAGTGGCACACAACGAGCTTGACGCGGTTGTAGTCGACGTTCGACTCTCCGCCGGTAAGATTCTGTTTCAACAAAATTGCTTCCGCTGCCGCACGGTTTGAACCGTCGACAACAAGGTGCGTCGGCTTCAAGCCTAAAGGATCGCCGCCGTCGCGCTTAAACGCTTCCATCATGCCGAAGGCTTTTCCGAAGTTTTCAGGCGTCAGCGCTTCTTTCGAGGCAACTGCCTGTTGCCAAAGTCCGTAGCCCCAGTTTCCGCGGTAGCGGATGCCATAGAGATATTGATCTTTGAGAAAGACCGTGTCGTTTTGGGTATCTTTGACTTCATCAAATTCGGGTCTCATGCGCTCCTGCATGACAAAGGGCTTCAAGGGACGATCAAGGTCAAGCAAGAACCACGGCTTTCCGCTGCCGCTTCCGAGAACGTTCGAGGTGGGCGTGTTTGCGCCGGTTCCGTCCGTTTTTTCGTAGACCGGATGGTCGGCGTCAAAAAAGTTTTGTCCGTCGTAACAGAGGGCGGTAAAGCCATCGGCCATGAGTTTTGCGATCTGCCGCCAGAAAAAGGACACCGTTTCCTGCCCCTGCGATTGCGCAAGGACGCGGTATTGGCCGAGATTATCGTCTTCGATGTCGGTGCGTTCAACGCCGAGTGTCGCTTCGTATTTTTTGTTTTCGATCGTGTACGCAAACTCTTTCATACTGTTGATGACGCGGTCGCCAACCCATTCGCGCATCTGCGGGAAAGAGCCGAGCCACGCATACGAGTTTGATTTTGTATTGCTCGTTATGACCGTAACAAGTTCTTTGTAGTCTTCGCGGGCTACCGCCGCGTCATAGGCTTGTCTGAATTCCGCACGCACCATCGTGCGCAAAGCCTGTAAGGTGCTGTCTTTGATTATCATAGTTATTTACCCCCTTTGATTTTGAGCCACTCTTCTTTCGTGTAGCCCATCGCTTTGCAGATGGATTCTTCCTCCGCGTTGAGTTCCGCTTGCGTTTCGGCAATAGGCGGTGTGCCGGAAGCTCCCGATGCCCCCGCCGGAATGAGAGCAGGCGAGCTTTCCATAATCTTCGCAAAGGTCGAAAGTCCCTCTTCTGTTGCACACATCGCAAGGTATGCATCCTTGCTTGCAGGCGCGATCTTGCGCTCTGCAACAGCTTTTTCGACGGCGGAAAGCGCTTTTTCTTTAAGCTGTGCTGCATTCATTTCGGCATTCAGTTTTTCCGCCGCTATCGCTCGCGCTTCCATCTGCGCCAAATCCGCCCGCGGCGCGTAGGCGGCAAGGTCGACCGCCTGTGCGCTGTTGGCTTGCGTTTTAAGCGCGGTGATTGCGGCAAGCACATCGTTTTCCGTGGCGGTTTCCGCAAGGCCTAACGCCGCGCAAATTTCTTTATTCATTGTATTCTCCTTTACCGGATTATCCGCCGGCTCGGTACGAGTACTGTTTAATGCGGGAAGTTCAAGGTTTGGACTGTTGGTAAGGGCAGCCCTCATGAGCACCTCAATTTCACCATCCTGACCGACTTTAAAGACCGGCGAGATATAGCGGTACTCTTGATTTTCAAGTGCTGTTTTTCCCCGCGCCGTCCACACGGCGTCTGCCCAAATCGAACCGTCATCGCCCGCTCGAATATTGTTAAACCAGCCCATAGCCGGAGAGCCTTCTCCCTTGGGTGCCTTTAAGTCTGTTGCGTGGTTTTCGTCGATGATATGCTGCGGTAAATACTCGTTCGATTTTTGTGCAATCGATTCGGCGCTGCGCTTTGTCCAGCGCCGACCGTCGCGGCCTGCAACGTAGTCCCCTGCAGGCAAGAGTTGTATTGTGTTTGGTATTTTATTGCCTTCAAAATTAAGGCATAAAAAAAGACTGTCGGTATCCATACTCGACAGTCTACTCAGTTTTTGTTATTAACCTGTTATAACGGCAGTTACTAAAAATCAAATGATTGTTGTGCTGCAGCGCCTTGCAAAAACTCTGCCTGACTTTTATCCTTGCCGGCATGCCACAGCCGATAAATCTGCGTAAGCGAGCAGTTGTATTTGCGGCACAACTCCCTCATACACTCCTGCGTCCCGTCATACGTATCGTGGACTTCGATCGCAATCTGTTTTTTGAACGCACGCGTCTCAAGCGGAACATAATGCTGCACCCCGCCGTACAGCGCAGCAATGATGTTAAAAATCCGCTCTGCTGTGGCTCCTCCGACCGCTTCAGCGAGCACATCTCTGATTTGTACGGCAAGATCGGTTTCGGTGTGTACCGGTATATAAATATGTTGTCCGCCATAGTAGCGGGCGAACAACCGCAGGGCACACAGAGCGTCATCATAATTTACCCCTCGATCGACAACATCTCTTACCATGTCCTGCAGTAAATTCATCTTACCTCCATGTCCGGTATGCCGTCCGGATCGTAGCCGGCTTTGATCATCATAGAACGCAGTGCAAGCGTTACCTTTTGAGCCCCTGCGACATCCAAAAATCTCAAGTGATCAACCCCTGCAATCCTGCCTACAAAGCGGTTCAATGCGCGTTCCGTTTTTTCGCGGCTTACCAATTCCCACATTCCTTTGATATAGGCCAACTGCGCTTCGTTTGCGCGCCCGCGGTCAAGGCTTTTTACCGGCAACTTTTTTACGGTAAAACCCAATGACTTCATGCCTTTTAATACCTGTTCCAGTTCCGCAACCGTAAGTTCTGCGCTGCTTGTTTTCCCGCTGACCCCCTCAAGGATTGCCCGATAGTCATAATCGCTTAATCGCAGTTTGCCTTTGCCCACATGTATCAACCGTATCAGACGCGCTCGTTTTTCCGTTCTCTTTTCACTCATTTTTTTCTGTTCTCTCAAAATCTCAAAAAGATAATCGCAGCGTACTTTCAAAGCCCCCCTGCAATCTGCCCTATAAGGCGTTCGGCTGTACAGCCTAACGCCCCATATCTCCTTAGTCGATGTTTTTCCCAACTCTCGCTCTTTGCGCGTCAGACAAGGGGTATCGTGTCATGTACTGCTCCATTGCGAAATTGGCAAAAACACCTATGTTGCCGAACTTTTTTTCTTTCACATACGCGGCAACCTCATCATAACCGTCAACGTTCAATGAGATTTTTTGCCCAGTGTGAATAGGCTCTTTTATGCCGCTGACCGTCAAATGCCGTATCAGCGTCGACACCCGGCCAAAACCCTCATCTTTCGCCCGTTTTTCCAACAGCGAAAAAGCATCGTTATCAATTACGATTGTTACCTTTCTCCCACTCATCTTTGTCCCCCTAAAATAATTTTGCCTGCAGTGCATCCGCATGCTTTTGATGTCGCTCTGCGATCGCTTTATCTACCTGCTTTTCAAGCGCTTTGCTTTTATGCAGGTTCGACGGTGCGGGACACCCGAAATAATTTTTCTGCGCTTCCCTCATCCGTTCAACTAAATCCGCAAATTCTCCGACTGTCATACCCGCCGCCTACAACGAGTTCACCACATCGGCATTGACGACGGCGCTCCCCAATTCCGCCGCAAGGTTCATTGCTTTTCGCGTCCAGTTATTGACAAGCAACGGATACGCGACGCTGTACACCTGCTGTTCGTGACGCGTCTGCCGTCTGAGCTTCATCGCGAGCGCTTCGCATGCGTCGTCGGTGATGATCGTTTTTCTGTCCCGATCGAGCCGCGCAAACTTTACGTCAAGATAGGCTGCTATCTCTTTGCCGCTTTTAAGCGGTTCGAGTTCCAGCACTTCCATACGACGGATAACTTCGCGTGCTTCCCAATTTTTCGCCTCGTCTAGTTTACCTTGCATCTCGGGCTGCCCGATAAGGACGATTGCCAAGAGTTTTTTAAAGCCATCTTCCAATTCCCAAAAGCGTTTTAAATATTTCAGCGTCTGCACATGCAAGTCGTGCGCCTCTTCGATCATCAAAACGTGACTCCAGCCGGCGCGGCTTGAATTCGTTAAGATTCTCTCGATCTGCCTCGCTTTTGCCTCGAGCGTACGCTTCGGGTGTTCCTCAGAGCAATCCAAAATGATAGCGTCACAAATACTGGTGGCGCTCAGCCGCGACTTATCAATACAGCGCGGAATAATAATCCGCACCTTTTGCCCCTCGGATTGCATACGGTCGATTGCATAGCGGCGGATCGTCGTCTTGCCACTTCCCGATTCCCCGATAAGAGCCACCATCCCGCCGACGCGTGCCGTCTGGTAAAGGTACTCTGCAATAAAACGCGTATCATCGCTCATATACACGTCTTCCGCTTTTGTTACGTCTCCTGCAAACGGATCTGCAACGATTTTAAATTGTTTCCTCGCCTGTAACGACAACATCATGTACTCCTTATGTTTTTTATCCGATGCGCTCCTGCGCACGCTCTGTATACTCCGCCGCCAAATCGTCTATGAGACTCGACGGTACCGCATTGTTAAACTCCGCTTGCATACGCGCGATAAAGCCGTCCGGCACGTAACCAAGCCGAGCTTTTACCCGCTTTGCCGCTTCGACGCCGCTTATCAGAATGTCGTGCACTTCGACGGTACTTACGCTGATTTGCGTTCCGGTTGTCTGCCGGATAAACGGATTTTCAGGTTTAATAAGACTGTGCGTCTTAAAGCCCTTGCCTTCGGTAATCGATGCAAACGCCGCTTCTTTCCCGTCGCCCGCAAGCGCTTCAAGCTCTTTGTTTTTTATCTCGCGATCCGTGTTTCGCTTTTGCTTGTATTCCTGTCCGATTACGGCGGCACCCGCCATAAAGCCCGCATTATCGACGGCGACCGGAGCAAGCTCCGCGCGTTCGATATTTCCGCCGCGGTCGAACAACACCAAGCACAACGCTTCGTCGTCGACTAAGATCGGTTGTGCGTTTACGATGCTCCCGCTCGTTATGCCCGGTATCGTATGTACGCTGTAACACAGCGATTCTTTTGCTTTCGGATGATACACGCTGATCGTAAGGTTTCCGCCGACGGTACGGCTCTGTATGCCGTTGGTAAATATCAAACGGCATACGTCCCTGTCCGGCAGTTCCCGAAGCTGTTCCGCCCGTATCCGCTCCCACAGCTCGTGCCGGCTTCCGATCGCTTTCCCGTACCGCGTAAGGCGGCTATCGTACCCGCTGATCAAGTTCGCGTTATATGCCGCGCACCACCGTTCGGCCGCTTCGTTCAGCTCGTCAATGCTGTGCACTGCTTCGAGCTTCAAGAGGCACTCAAAATGCGTTTCAACGATGTTGTTCGCAATTTCGACCGCCCCCTTTGATCTCGGGTTTCCCGCCTCGTGCGTATCGGTCTTTACCCGCAGCGCTTCAAGCGCCGTACTGGTTGCCTTATTGATATTGCCCGATCCCTTGTCCCAGTACAAAAGTTCGGGAAGCCCGTGAAATGTGTATACCGGCAGCTTTTTTTGACCCCATGCATACAGCAAAAAGTCGTACATATTCGATGCCGTCTCTCCGTGCGCCGCATAATAGCGCACACAGATAGATGCCGAATAATGGTCGATGAGTACATACCGCAAACATTTTTCTTTTCCTTCCAAAAAAGACTTGTTTTTATATTCCTCATCATCGCGGACGATTTTCTGTTTCCCGGACGGCGAATAGTATAAAAGACTGACCGAGGGATCTGCCATGTGTACGTGGTTCGGATAGAGCGAGCGCAGGTTTTGATGAGGACGTGCCTTTTTCAGCTCCGCCGTTTGGAGCTGCTGCTCCCTAAGCAGTTCCCGCAGACGACTGTTTTTTACCGGCACGTTCCAGCCGTTTTGCAGCAGCACCGAGCGCGCGACAGTTACCGGCATGACCTGTTTGCCGTTTTTCCGCAGGCTGTGTTTCGTAAGAGCCGCAACGGTTTTAATCGTATCTTCGGCGACCGAACTCTTACCCGCATCGCGCCGCTTTTTTCGACCCGACTCCCAGCCGCTCTCTTTAAGTACCTTATAGGCTTTCGCGGCTGAAAATGCAAACATCCGGCACATTTCGTCGATAATAGCCTTCCGCTCTTTCGCGCTCTCCGCACGTCTCATTTGTTCGGCGTATTGCTCGTACACGGCACGTCCTCCTTTATAGGACAGGCAGCGTTTAACGCTTCATCAAGTGTGTCCAGCTTTTCTTTGAGCAAACTCATTTCGCTGTCGAACGAACGCGCAAGGCGCGTCAGCTGATCGAGCCGTACGTCGTCTGTTCTGCAGATGTCTTCCAGTCGATCGATCGCGACCGACAAGTCTTCTATACCGCTCATAATCGCCGTAAACAGCGGCTTCCGTTTTTCATCGAGTTTTGCCTGCGCGATGTCTTCCTTTGTCGGCGGCTGGCGGTAACGCAATTCCTGCTCAAGCTCGTTCAGTTTTTTCTCTTTTTGACTGATTGCCGCTTCCTGTGCTTCCCGTTCTTCTTTGCGCTTTTTCTTTTCTTCCCGCAGAGCGGATTGCAATTCCCGATACGTCATCTTCTTAATGTCATCGAGTGTTCCAACTCCTTCAAGTTCTCCTGTCTCGTCGAGTTCCGATGCCTGTTCATCATCGAGAACCGTGAGAGCAATCTGTGTCGCCCGCGGGAAATCTGCAAGCGCTTGCAGATTTGGAAATTTACGCGACGCTGACATTGCATACCGTGCTGTTCGTTCAGATACATTTAGTTGACTTAAAATCTCTTCAAATTCGCCATGGTTATGATGTGCTTTCATAAGACGTAAATTGGCACCAAGAATAGCAAACGCGCGACCGGTATCATTTATGGCGGAACGAGCTCTTTGCATGCAGATATACAAATTATATTCTTCACCATCACCGAGAAACATTGAATCAAGCTCTTGAATGGAAAGCTCTCTTTGTTTGTTTTTTTCTGCATAGCTCTCCATTGCCATTGTTTCTTCGCTTATTTCTTTTATTCTCTTTCTACCCATTAACACACCTCCAATCCCATTAAGTTCATTGCATTCTTTTTGCTAATACCGATTTTCGCAAGAGCCTTGCGGAAACGATAATCAGACATTCTGGTACGTAAAATAATAATCGCGTTCTTTAAATCCATTACCGCAGTAATATTGCCGGCACGAAATGATGACAAAGATATTTGAGCCTTGTAAATAAGCAGTTCGTCTTCACTCATTTCGTTTATATTTCGAAAAACTTCTGCTGCAAAGTCTTCAAACTCTACTTGAAAGCTCTTGTCCTTAAACATTGCTGTAGTGTTCATAGCTGCCTCTTTCGTTACCGTACAGCGGCAATGTATTCCGCTTCTTCTTTTGCCAGAGCTAACCGTGCTTTTTGATAAGATTTTATGATCTGTCCCGAAATCTCTCCAAAGGTTGTCGACAACCTCCAACTACCATTTGTTCCACGGCAAACCCACTTATACCTCTCAAACACTGCCAAGTCTCGACAAATATTTACTTCGCTTGTGCCGATCCGCTGTGCAAGATCTTTGTTTGACAGGCCATTAACGTGGTTCTCATACAAAAGGCGGGTAATTTCAAATATCCGTTCTTGTGCAGTCAGTTTATCCATGTCAACGCCTTATCCCTTATACACAGGCCGAACCGCACGAGCAAACTCCAACCGATCCGTTCGCCCCAGTCTTTTACTCGGACTCCCATTCGATACATCCATCCTTGCATGACACTCCTCCTACAGAGCCGCCACATCAAGCGGTATTTGTATATACTGCCCGTCATCAAGTCGTTCGTAAAAACGCATGTATGTTTTCGAACTGACCACTTGCACGCTATCCGTAATTGCCTGCATAGCCTGCAGCCATTTTGCATCGCTTATCTGTAACCGCCGTAAACCTAAAACGCGTTCAGTCGAAACCTTGCCCTGCTTATCAACGGCGAAAGCGTTATCGACAAGCACCCGCAGTTCCGGTCGTGCGTCTGCAGACCATTCTTTAATGCATTCGTCTATAAGCTGTTTTGCAACTTGCAGTTTCTCATTAAATTGGAGCGTATCGTTTACCGCAACCAACAATTTGTATTTACCGTCATAAGTTGTTAGCGTAATATTTCCCTTTTTCCCGCCGAACTTAACGCCGTGCTGCTCTGCCGACAAGCCGAGGAATTCTTGTATATTGCTCCAAACCTCCTGCTTAAATTTTTGCAGCGTGTCGCGCATGACAAAGGTTTTTTGCATGATATCGCGCACTGTTTGGTCACGCAGAATATCAATGTCTTTAATCAGATTAACCGGTACCTGTCGTCCCTGCGCGTCCGTCATAAATTGTTTACCCATTGTTTTTCTCCTTTAGATACGCATTAAAATATCTTGCATAAACGCTTTTTCCGAATCTCCTATAACACAAATGGATCTTCGTCCGCCATTGTTGAAAAGAACGTCAACACATCCTTCCTTGTTGCTCCATTCAAGCGATTTGATGTTGAGCCTATCGGTCTGCCGTAATGTTTTTCCAAAGCGTATGCGTATAGAATTAAGTTCTCGTTGCCATTCACTAAATTGTTTACTCATTGATTTCCTCCTTTTCTCTTTCATGCAACTCTTGAAATGCATCTTCAAGCCGTTCCATATCGTAATCGTCCACACCGCAGCCTTCGGCAAACTCTTTTGTAATACCTGCGTTTTCAAGCACTTCAACGATTTCCGCTCCGGAAGCTATCTCTGCAAGCGCAAGACAAATACCGCACGTCATATATTCATCTCTGATCCTTTTGGGGCTTTTTGCTTGCAGTTGAACGGCATCATAAAATCCTTTTGCGCCCATCGCTGTTAGAGCTCCGACGGCATTTGAAAAAATATCATCGCTACTGTTGATCCATTCTTCCAGATATTCAACCGTATACAAATTGCTATCTAGGCTTTCTACGATTGCTTTTTCTACTTCGGTTAATTTTTTCACACGACATTCTCCTTTACCGCCCGCTTTGCAGCGGCGAGCACCGCCTGCCAGTCGGGTAAGCCCAGCGCATCGGCAATCGCCTGTTGAATGCGCGCCGATGTGCGACGCCCGTGAATAACCGCCCATACCGACGTATCGCGGACTCCGAATTTCTCTGCAATGTCCGTTTGCGATACGTTGATTAGCGCAAGTTGATACTTGATCCATCCGCCGTAAATGTGACCGATAGTTCGATTTTTCGGCTTGTGGATTTTACGTTTTTGCTGTATCATAGATACCGTCCTTGCCTGATCACAGGCTTGTTTTTTGGGAAAAGCGGAAAATATGTTGCATTTTTCGCTTTTTATTTTTTTACCGGCTTAGGTTGTTCATAAGTCCAGCCGATATGCATTATTATAAGCAATTTGTTCTTTTTGTCAAGCAAAATAATAGCAAATTGTAATTTACTTTAGGGAATTTACTGTGATTAACGGTTTGAAAGAACGTTTTGCCAGTATTAGACAAGATTTCGGTTTAAATGTTAAGCAATTTGCTGAATCTTTAGACATGGAACCAACGACTGTCAGTAGCATTGAAGCAGGAAAGCGAGAACCCTCAAAAGAGGTCTTATATAATTTAGCTGTAAAATATGCGATAAGTTTAAATTGGATATTTACGGGGGAAGGCGAAAAGTCGTTGCCAAAATCATTAGTTCCTGAAATGGTACTCAGAGAGACTTTTGGGAACGGAGCTTTTCGAATTCCTGTCCTTGATCAGAGCCTGTCCGTAGGTAAGGGACAGCTTTTACCAGACAGTGATGTATCGACGGGGTATATTGCAGTTCCGAAAGAATTAAAACGTTATGGGAATAACCTTACGGCGCTCTATGTAAACGGTGACAGCATGGAACCTACCTTGCAGCGTGGTGATCTCATCGTCTGTGACAGTTGCGGTTGGGACGGCGAAGGGATTTATGCCTTACGTATGGACGGGTGCGGCTATGTAAAACGCCTTGCGCGGAAGCCGGGTAAGATCGTTGTTATTTCCGATAATCCGAAATACGAGGCGTGGGAAGAACCGGCAGAAAGCCAAGCCATTGATATAATCGGACGTGTACATTACACGTTTAAGCATGTGGACTAAGAGCATTCAAACGAACTATGTATTATAAAACATAAAGAGGAGTATTATATTATGTTATACGTCTTGATTATTGCAGGAGTCTTTTTAATCGGCATTACCCCCTATCTGGCTATTAAAGGGAAAAAGGCACAAAATAAAAAAGAATTTCAAAAAGCATTAGTATCTATTGCTTCGATTGGAATTGTCGCTGTTGTAATCGGAGTGATAGGATTACAATTCAAACATAATGATGATCAAAAAAATACACCGACAAAAATTACTTGGTCTTTAACGGAATCGAATGTCAATAATATTAACAAGGAAAAACTCAAAGAACTTCTGCATTATTTTCAAAGTCAATGTGATGGCTGGAATAAGTATTCCAATGCAATCGAATCAGCCGAAATTAGTATTCGAAAATTTGAAAAATCAAAGTATGAATCATACCCACAAGAAGAATTGGGCTGGTATACGGAGGTTGAATTAAGCATAAAAATAAAAAACGATGCGAAATTGCCTACAGAATTAAGAATGGTGCCGGGACATACATTGCATTATTTTATAGGCGGCGGTAAAAAACCGGGTATTTTAATGATAAAGGATGTATCCGCCCTCTTTTTAGGTGTACCCGAATCATCGATAAAACCAAGCACCAACACATTTGTAGAAAACGAAGCGTATAGAATTATAGATGAACTGGTAACAGATGAATAAGAGTGTTATTGTGAGTACAGGCAAATAGTTGATCCTTAATATACTTTTTCAATGTGCAAAATAAAATATCGTATTCCTGTTTTTGCACCCCATCTTTCAAGTCCTTCTCCGATGCTGAGCCAACATAAGATATCGATATGAGGACTTTGCTTCCGGTAACCGTTTCTAAGCCGAACATGAATCGGTGCAATTGTTTTCAAAAACGGAGAAAACCTGCTTGTATAATACGGTTTGATTTCTCTGTATTCTTCGCGTTTTTCTCCCGCCCGTATCATGTCAAACCATTTCTTTTTGATGGGTAATATAATCATAGCTTCTTTTTTTTATGTTAGGTATCTTTTATTTCCGTTTTTGCTGCTTCCTTGAGTTGCTTTAATGCAGCTTTGACCAAGTCGGTAATATCGATTTTTACCGTGATATATTCGCCTTTGCTTTTTATTTTTTTCGGTTTCCGTCTCATGTTCCCCCTCTTTCAGTTTCGTAGCGGCAATGCCCACGGAAGAACAAGCAATATAACCGTTGCGCCGATATAGACAAGGGCGAACAGCGCATTGGCAAAAACTTCTGCCGCATTTTTTGCATGTATTTTTACCTGTATAGAAAGCGCGAGCAGCACTCCGAAACAAAAACAAATTATCCGCATTACAACTTCAATGTGCTTCATTGATCCACCCATACACATCTTTAATCGGCATGTTAAGCCTCTGTGCAATGTCGACTTCAAGCCTTGCACCGGCGGATGCTTCCCAGCCCGGCAAAACGGCAACACCGCCGCACGTGAGCATAAGCGGTATATCCGCTTTCATATAATCTTCCCATGTCGCGTTGTCAGCAAGCACAACAGTGCAGGGATTTATGACTTCATGTCCGGCTTGTTTTAAGATAACCTCGGCTTTGATAAAGTTTTCTTGATAATTCGGCACACCCGTTATCGGGCCGGATATATACAGTTTCATAATGATGAGAGTTCCGTTCGAAGTGTTTCTGCCTGTGCTTCCAGCTCTGCAAGTTTAGCTTTGTCCTCTTTTGTGCCGGCGTCGCTCAATATCGCTCGCAAAGGTCGCGTTGTCTTTGCGTCTATATCGGCAAGTTCCGACAATATTGCTTGTTTGCGTTGCTGAGCAAGCTCCGCCTTCGTCGGTTTCGGAGCTTCGGCCAGCTTAGGCTTATAATCCGGCGCGTCCCATGTTATAACTTTGCCGGCGGCTTGCCCGTCTATAAGCACCATGTGTTCCGCATCGGTAAGTTTTACTGCGTTTTTTAATCCTGCCGGCTCCAGATAAAATCCGTAAGTTTTGCCGTCTTTTGTACCGCTGTACATAACATCTCCCTTGTGCAAACGGACTAACGTCCGTTTGCCATTTATATTTTTACATTTTCATGAGGGGAAAACCGTACACGGTTAAGGCTGCCGCTCCCAGTATTGCGAGCAAAATAGTACCGCTGAACAATACCGAACCTGCAATAATCAATAATACAACCGCCGCGTACAATGCACACAAAAGCACAACGCGCTTGCGCTTGCTTATTTTCGCTTTCAGTGCATAAGCGGTTGCCAATCCTGCACCGACTAAAATCGCGATACCGGCGAGAACGTCGAACACCCAGTACGTACTGTAACTCATGCATACCGCTCCTGCGACAATGAGTATCAGCGCAAGAATCAAAAAGAATTTTTTCATCATATCTCCTTGGAAAAAAATGCCGGCATGAGTCCGCCGGCAGGACATCCGATTGGATCGATGTTGCCGATCGAAGGTATGTTTATTTTAATAAGACTGCGCGTGTCGTGTGTCGCAACGGCTGTTAATAAAACTTGACTTTTGTATCGTTTGGCGTTAGAGTAGTGATAGATAGGATACGGTAAGATGAGTCCGTGTGTTGACCTTCGGGGAACTCAGCGGCTCGGATGAACTCCCCCGGCGGTAACGGAACGGGGATGTAGGCTGCCGGATTCCTATCTTATTTTTTTTAATTTTATTATGTTGCGGTATGCTTCAATGCCGGATTCGCTTTCTGTAGAAATATCCATATAAAACATCGTATCTATTTTTGGCAGTTTTAAATATTTTCCCGTCGCAGATACATCAACGGCAATTTTCAGATATTTCATTTCACTCAGTTTCTTTAGGAAAAGCAAAGAATTCTTTTTTCCGCCGTCCCAATAGACATCCGCATCCGCTAAATAGTCCAACAGATTTTTCCAGTCTTGCCGTGTCGGTGCGTTGCCGGCGGCAGTGTGGCGCTTTAAGTATTTATCACTCGTAATCAGATGTTGTTCCAGCACAATGATATTTCGTGCATCGGCATTGATTCCTTGCGTGTGCAAAAAATCGACAATTTTTTTATCGAAAAAACCGACCGGCGTTGTGTTTCGTGCGTTCACGCGATTTATCTCTTTATTTTTATACGCTTCGTCTACAAACGCCGAAAGCTCATCCCGATAAATTGTCGAGTTCTGCAGCGTTTTAATAACGGCATCAATCTCTTGCGGCATCTCCTGTTGTGCCTTTTTCAGGCACTCCTGTAACACGGGGATCGTCCGTCCCGTTTGCCCCTGATTCCAGTTAAACCCCGGCGTAATGCCTTGCGGTAATCTTTCAAGCGTACCCCTGCGTTCGTTAAAATAGTTGCGATACTTATCCGGAGGCGCTTTTGTTTTTATGCGAAGCGTCCCGCCGCCCGAACCGTCGGCGGCAGGCGGCACTTTTATGCCTTCGTTTTCATATCGTTGTTTTCGCGCTTCCGTTACCGCCCGCGTGTAGCACTTGCACCCGTACCCGTTCGGCGGAAAGTGATTGTTCCAAAACGGATCGTCTTTCGGCAGGATAAGGCCGTCCCATGCAAGGTGCTGCTCGCGGTGCTTTTGGCTGTTGCCGACCCGGTACATTAAGTACGGATGCATGTCGCTTGCCATCGTGCGCTCGTACTGTCCCTTTTGATACGCGCTCCGCAAATTAACATTATAAATCGTCCGGAGCCGTCGGTCGCTTCCGAGCTGCGCGTCCACCTCGCGTCCGGTCAACGGATCGGTCATCTGCTTTTTGCCCCACCAGCCCTTTTGCTGCAGCGTCGGCTTTATGTTTTTCTTAAAACTCTCAAAGCTCTGCCCGTCTTCCAGCGCCTTTTCAACCGCTTTTTTCATATCGCTTAAAACATCGATCTGCATCGCTTTTGCAACGGTAAAAGCCGTCGCGTGCTCTTCGTTCCATACGTCTTTATAGCTGAAACCGACTTTGAGATTTTTATTTTTGATATAATCGAGCGCTTCTTTCGGGATAAATTTGTCAGGCATTATTCGGTATCCTCGGCAAAGTTCGCATCACCCTCTGCTCGTGCCTTAAAAAAGGCGATCGCCATCGTGCGGGCGATTTTTTCAGCATCCCAGCCGCTTACGAGCTTTTCAAGCTGGGCTTCAAAGCTCTTAAAATCTGTCGCTTTATCCGCCGCCTTTTCGATGACCGCCGCTATGTCGTCGGTAATTTCGACAAAGCCGTCCGGTGTCTTGTCGTCCACTGTTTCATCGCTTTCGCTTTGTGTAACATCGCTTGCATTCAGCGCAATGCGTCCCGCTCTTTGTGCGTTCAGCATCGGCTCGTATGTGGCCGGAGCGGTTAAAACCTCATCGTCTTTTTCAGGTGACGACAATCCCAAAAGTGCATGTATCTCCTGCGCTTTTACCTTAAATCCCAGCGGCACGAGCTTTGTAACCGAATCGACGATGAGCTGCACGTTTTTCGGTTCGACGTATTTTATGCGGAGCTTCGGATATTTTTCCTGTCGTCCGAAATTGAAATTCACATATGGAATAACAAGATCGCGATTCAGCGTCTGCTCAAGCTGACGGACGTCGGCTTTGAGTATATCCTGCCTGACCGCTTGCTGGTCTTGGCTGTCGCCGAGTTTTCCGGGAGTTCCTTCGGCGCTCGCCGTCTGCCCCAGCACGAGCTTCGACAGCTGCTTGTCTGCCCATTCGGCAATCTTTTCGTAAACTTCGGAGTTTCCCGCCGTCGTCTTGCTTTCGATGATATCGATCGCCATAGCGTCGGGGATCACCGCACCGACGTCGCTTCCGATCGCGGCGACCGCCCGCTTCAGTGTTGCAATATCCTCTTTTGTAGCCTTTCTGCCGTACTTACCCAACCGCACCGGGTAGCCGAAGCGGTCTGCAAACGCCGCCCAGCTTGTTACGTCGTAAGTTTTTACGAGCCAGTAAAAAAGCGCGGTAAAACTCAAACCGCTCGTGATCTGCTTGCCGCTCAACAGGTTCGGCTCGTGTATGATAAACTTGTACGGCTCCAGCGGGTGCAACTCCATCCCGTACACGTCGCGGAGCGAGAGTACGCCCGTTGTCTTGTCATACGCAAACCAGCGCGGATCGCGATAGATAAACGTTTCGGGTTTCCAACGGGTGTTTTCGGTATTCCAGATGATTTCATTGACGGAAAAGCCCTTGCCCAAAGCGTCGAGCGCGTTCTTTACTAAGTCCATACTGTCGGCATGGCTGATGATATCTTCGTTTACCGCTTCCGCAACGGCGAGTGCCTCTTTATCGTCTCCTCCCGCCTGTACATACAGCTCCAGTCCTTCGACCGCGTGCTTACGTGTCGACAGTACTGATCGATAATGGGCGTCCCGCTCTTCAAGCTCTCCGGCTATTTCCAAATATTCGGCGGGTACCTCTCCGCGTCGTACCCGATTCAAAATGACGGCAAGCCGCTCCGGAGTAAGACCTGCGACAAGGCCTCCCGACCATAGATCACGGTTTGAATTCGCCACGGGTGTCGCACGCTGTTCGGTAAGCTCTTTTTTATGTATCTGTTCTTTTTTCGCTGTATCCGCTTCTTTTAATCGTCCCAACCGTTCCATGGGTCAACTCCTTTTATTCCGAATGTCATTTTCGCTTTCACGGAATCATAGGCATACGGCTGATAGTTCGCTTCGTAGCTCTGCAGTTCCGCAAATTTTGCCATCACTTTGGCAATACACGCGTCCCCGTGCCGCTTCGTTCTCCCGCCACCCGTGCGCTCGGTGATAAGCGGCACCCCCTGTACCACCTTGACGACCTTAAAATCGTCGCGAATAAAAATGTCATTCGGCACGGTCGTATTCTTATCTTCAAGCGCGCTTTTAAGATGCGGAAAGTTTTCGGCGTACCACTTACGGCTCAACATTACCTGATACACATAGCCCGGCCACTCTTGCGCGGCGTACTCGGCGATCATCTGTCCGTTACCTCTGGAGTCAAAGGCGGCTCCTTCAAAATCTTTTAATTCGTTCCCAATGAGCTTTATGAGCTGCCATTGCTGTGCAAACGGTATGTTGCGTAGTTCGATAACGCAGAGCGTTTTCGTCTTCCCTTCGGCGACGAGCTCATCGAGCCAAATGACGGTTAAATCGCCCGACCGCGCAAAGTCTTCGCCCATAACGACGGGATTATCCGTATTGTTCAGCACCGGTTTTATTTCCTTAAACCATGCGTTGATTTTCCGCTCGCGCTTCCAATCCGATTCAAACGTAAACGCATCGCTTTCGGTAAATCGAAAAACAGGCGCATCCTCTTTTACGCTATCAACCAGCGCACGCGGAAAATATTGCGTACCGCTTGCGCGCGGCACACAAAAAAGCTCTTCGTCGGCACCGTCGCCGTAATCTTTAATCAAGGTATCGAGCCATGCGTCTTCTTTTCCCTTGCTCCATTCTTCGCCTTTTACCTCACAAATGCGTTTATATAAACCGTCGCTCAAAGCATCGGTTATGGTTGTCCGCGTCAATGAGTAGTCTTTTTTCCCTTCGTGAATTTCTTTAACAAGATCGTTAAACGGATTGTCTTCGCCGTTGTGCGTACTCAAAATGGAAACCGATCCGCCCCACATCAAGAGCGCTAAAGCTGCTTTCAATAATTCGGCCAAGTCATCACAAAATGCCGCCTCATCGATTATTACATGTCCTTGCTTTGAGCGCAGCGATCGCGGTACACTCGGTAATCCCCAAATCTCAAAACCGGAATCGAAACGTATTTTATAGACCGTAATGTCTTTATCCTCGTCTTTGATAACCGTTTCTTCAAGGCCGCTACAAGCTATATCTAACAGCTTCGCCCAAAAAGCCGCGTCGCTCACAAACTGCTGCGTCATCTCTTTTGCATACGATAAATAATACACACTCATTCCGCCGTCGGTACGGGAGAGCGCTGCTTGCAAAACCGAGTACAATGCCTCAACGTAACTTGCTCCAATACGGCGGCTTTTTTCCCAGACCTTTACCTTCGCGCCGTCCAGCAGCCATGTTTTTTGATAATCGAGTAAAATATTTTTATTTAAGGCTTCAGCTATGGTCATTTCGATATCCTAAACACCTCTGTAAAAATAGCTTCCATAGCCTCTTTGCTGACACCTTTTTTCTTACCGACTTCTTCTACCTTTGCGGCAGCTTCTGCAAGGACTGTCTTTCGGATTTCATCTTCTCGTTCGGCATTCAATTTTTCCGCCATTTCAAGTTCTTTTAGCCCGCGCGATACCTTAAAAATCACTTCGGTAATGAACTTCGGATTTACTTCTCCATCTTCTTTTAATTCTTCCAATTCGGAGATAAGGTCAAAAGCGACAAGGCGCACTTGTTCGTTTACTACCTTGCCGAGCCGGTTCCGTGTGTCACTGCCGTATTTTTCAAGATACGCTTCCGCAACCTCACGTGCCTGCCGATTCTTTTCGGCAAACTTTTTCATTCTGACGGCATAGCGATTTAAGCTGCTTTTAGAGATGAGCGGCTCTCCCGCTTCCGCGTTGATGGCGTCCACGATTTCAAGTTGCGTTACATCGGGGCGTTTGAGCAATTCTATGAGTTTTTTCCGTAAATCTTCCGGCAGCCGATCGACGGCACTTTTCTGTCCCATGCGTCACTCCTCGAACGGCGGATCGATACCGTCTGCGCGTAAAAGCCCGCATGCAACATCCAAGCCCGGACGGGTAAGCTTTGCCAATACCAACGCTTTATCTGCGAGCCGTTCCGTGCGTACATACCCACGCACCTCAAGCCAGTTCACCAGAGCATTTACATCGGAAAGGCTCACCGTATGCCCGTAGCTTTTCAAAAGCCGCTGGAGCATTTCATTCGACAGCGTTCTGCCTGCGTCCTTTTCAAGTCCCTGTAGGATAAGTATTCTTTGATTCGGCAAAAATATATTTTCCATTTCCGTTAGCCTCTCGGTGTATTGTTTATAAACCAACTTTGAATGGACTGTAGGATCGGTTTTATCCCTTTTAGCTCTCCTTCGATACTGCTCATTCGCTGTTGTACGGATTGTACAAGGGTGTTTTCAAGGTTTTCAATTCTTTTTTCCATTTTGTTTATGTCTTTTTGGCGGGCTTCGCTTTCCCGCTGCAAGCCCTCTTTGGTGTCGTTTTTTAAATTCACAAAACGCTCTTCCTGCTTTTTTCGCCAGTACTGCCATATACTGAAAGATAGCGCAAACACCGACAAAAATGTTCCGATCGCAGTAAAAACAAACTTCGCTATTTCCATAATTCCGTAAGGTTAATAACTCAAGCGCAGCCCAAAGCCTAACCCCATTCCTCCCAACAATCCTATGCTTATCCCGCCAAGACCAATCATCCAACTCTGCAGTCTTTGTTTTTGCAGTTCTCTTTCAAAGCCCTGCGCCTTTATCTTCAAATATTCAACGTCCGGCTTATAAGCGAGCACGCCCTGTTTATAGCCTGCGTTATATGCCGCTTCTATGCTTTTCTCCGACTCTTCAACAACGATGTCAATGAGCGCTTGGACTTCCTTCCCCGTGTAGCTTTTCGTTAAGTCGACTCCGTACTTCGACTCTGAACTGCTCGGCAATTGACTCCCGTTCCCTGCATAACTCATCTGCATTGCAAGCAGCAGCAACAAGATCATCGGCACCAATTTGCTCGATTTCCTCTTTCGTTTTATTCTTCGCATTTTGCGCTTTCTCCTCTATGCTTTGCTTCATCTCCGCCGGTCGTCGCCGTAACAGCAGCAATAAAATAACGCCGGCTGACGCCAGCACCGCCCATACAATCAACATGATCCGTTTTAATTTAGAGATCACCGTTTTTACCTCTAAAAATATTTGTTATCCAAACGGACGCATCGACCGGTAAAAACACGCCCTTGCAAAACCCACCGACCTTCAGTGCGTCGGTCATGTCTATATGTGTGATGCCGCACGAGTTCAAAACAAATGAGCCTATAACAATTCCGATGCCGACTCCGGCCATAATATTCGATACCGCTTTCATACCGATGCCTTTACTTTCCATTCCCACGCGCTCCTTATTCCGCCTCGACAAGCTCTCCCTGTATTTCATCCCCGGCTTTTACACCGTAACTGTCAAGGTTGACGTTTAAAAGACGCAAGTCGCTGCTCGATAAAATAAAGCACCCCGCGCTCCATGCATAATGAGTGTCTTGCCTCTGCGCACTTGAAAATCTGTCGTGTATAAGCCATCGGCCGTTTTGGTAACCGCTGGCCGATGTCTGCATCGCATTGCGGTCAATCCATTGTCCGTCAATGTCGCGCGTTTTTGTTATGGCATGAATCTGTCCGTGAAACTTGCGCGGCGAAACAAAACACTTCACGGTAAATTCTCCCGGAGCTACGCTGTCCCCATGCTTTACCGTGTCGCCGGGGCGTTGTTCCCCGAAGCAATAATTCGCAACAGTTTGACATTTACATCGATAAACTTCTTCGGCATCGTTAAACAAAACAAGATCGTCGATACTGTTATTTTTCCGGTTGTTTTCAAAACTGTCCGGCTTTTCAGGATCAAGTTTAAAATCATAAGATTCCTTATGCCTGATTATTTTCAGTTTGAGCATTTATAACCTCGTTTTTATCATCTTACTTATTTTCTTCGGATAAGCTGTTAAAACGACGGTTAATATAATCGTTAAAGCAAAAAAAAAAGAGCATTTTGCTCTCTAAAAAATTACACAATATGTAATATCAATTACATAATTCTTCCCGATAAATCCCGCCTTTTCCCGTAAATTCCCGTCTATTCTCCGGCATTTCCCATTCTATTCTCTGGCTTTATCAAGAGGGTTTTAGCCGGAAATTTTTATATATGGAGAAATTCCGCAATCGCGGTGTGCGCATGGAAAATCAGTCGTTTTTGTGATATAATAGGGAAAGGATGAAAGGATGTCGGGCGGGCGTGCTGTTGCACCCAAAAATAAAATACTATGAAGGTATAAAATTATTATTAATGATATTATCATAACCGTTAATGCATACAGTTACACAATAATCACTGCACATAAGCAAAAGGCTCTATGACAATCAAAGAATTTGAGAATAAATATTGGTACATGAGTGAACTCAAAGCACTAGCAAAATCGCTCGAAATTCCTTTTGATTCAAAAATACGAAAGGATCAGCTTGAAGACATTATTATTCAATTTTTGGAAACAGGAACAGTAAATAAAAAGAATAGCTATTGGAGTAAAAGCCGGAATAGAGACATATTGAATAGTCATACTGATGTTGAAAATTTTAGCAACAAAAAAGAAACATGGGAATTCATCAATAGTGAAATGGATAAACGAGTTCCGGGATTAAAACCGAAATCAGGCGCAAAATATTGGCTTAATCGTTGGATTGAAAATAAGCTTTCTAATGGCGAAAAAATAACTTATAATGATGTCGTTTG
>CAJPNP010000017.1 GCA_905372025.1 uncultured Treponema sp.
CGCAAAAAATGATGCTCACTTTAAAAGGTAAACTTAATCTTGAAGAAAGCTCCGCCGATACGAAAAGCCGCGTGCGTGATGCCGCCTATTCGCCATGGGCGGACGTTATTTCGGCGCTGGTCAATATGGGCTACGAAAAAGCCGAGTGCGAGCGGACGGTCGAAAAACTGCTTGAGTCTTTTTCTTCCGATACCGATTTTGCTTCAAAAAACAAAGCCGCTCGTGAAGAGCTTTTGTTTCGCAGCGCGATTGTAGAACTTGCATAACGGAGAAATTATGGCTGAAGATATTTTGCGGGCGGCCGTCCCGATGGAAGAAGATCAGGACTTGAGTTTGCGCCCGAAATTCTTAAGCGATTTTTTAGGCCAAACGAAAATAAAAGATAATTTAAGCGTTTTTATAAAAGCGGCACGCGAACGCTCGGAAAGCTTGGACCATTTGTTTTTAATCGGGCCGCCCGGCTTGGGGAAAACGACTCTTGCGCAAATTACCGCGCGGGAACTGGGCGCCGACTTTAAAGTAACCAGCGCACCCGCCCTCGACAAGCCCAAAGACCTTGCGGGTATTTTATCCACGATAACCGACCGCACGGTTTTTTTTATCGACGAAATCCATCGGCTTAAACCCGCCATAGAAGAAATGCTGTACATCGCCATGGAGGATTACGAGCTCGACTGGGTCATAGGGCAGGGGGCGGCCGCCCGAACGGTGCGCATTCCCATTCCGTCTTTTACCCTCGTCGGAGCGACGACAAAGGCAGGCATGGTTTCAAGTCCGCTTATAAGCCGTTTCGGAATCGTGCAGCGCTTCGGCTTTTACGAACGGAGTGAACTTGCCGCCATTATCAAACGCTCGGCCGAGATTTTACACATAGGAATCGATGAGGACGCCGCCTCCCTTATTGCCGACTGTTCGCGCGGAACGCCCCGCGTTGCAAACCGCATTTTGCGCCGTATGAGGGATTTTGCGCAGATTTTGGGAAACGGCCGCGTTACGAGAGCCGTCGCCGCAGCCGGTTTGGACAAACTCGAAATAGACGCTTTAGGCTTGGAGCATTACGACCGCGCCATTTTGCGTTCGATTATCGAGAATTTCGGCGGGGGGCCGGTCGGTGCGGAAACCCTTGCGATTTCAATCGGCGAATCGGTAGACACGCTGGAAGATTATTACGAGCCGTATTTGATACAATCGGGGTTGCTGCAGCGCACGCCGCGCGGGCGTACCGTTACCGACAAAGCATACGCTCATTTGGGAATTCAAGGACACCCTTCTCATGCTGACGAAAGACTTTTATTTTGACCTTCCCGAACAGCTGATTGCCCAGCACCCGTCGGCAGTGCGCGGCGAAGATCGGCTTATGGTTTTGAACAAAGCCGACGGAAAAACGGCCGATTATATGATTGAAGATTTGCCCGATTTAATCGAAGAAGGCAGTCTTATGGTGTTTAACAATTCGAAGGTGCGCCCGTCGCGCTGTTTTGCCGCAAAACTCGATTCGCGTTCGGTAAAGCCGGTTGAATTTTTGCTTATAGAAAGACTGACGCGTTCACAAACCGAAAAATACGGCAAATCAGGCGAACAGGTTGAACTGTGGCGCGCTATGGTAAAAAACGCAAAAAAACAGCGCATGGAGAACCGCTACCGCTTTTCCGACGGCACAATCGGCACCATCGTCGAAAGCGCCGAAGACGAAGGAACGGAATTCCGCGTTCTTGAGTTTTTGCGGTCCGAATTGGATGAATCATGGTTCGAACGCAACGGTCATATGCCCTTGCCGCCGTATATAAAAAGAGCCGACACGGCCGAAGACGCCGAGCGCTATCAAAATGTATATGCGGCGGTTTCCGGTTCCATCGCGTGCCCGACCGCCGGTCTTCATTTTACCGAAAAGATTTTGCAGCGCTTAAAGCAAAAGGGCGTGCAAACGTGCAGCCTGACGCTCCACGTCGGCTTGGGAACCTTTTTGCCCGTGCGCACCGAACGCATCGAAGACCACGCCATGCACAGCGAAAATTACACCGTCCCCGAACAAACCGCAGAGGCGGTCAATTCGGCAAAAAAAGAGGGAAGACCGGTGATTGCGGTCGGCACTACGGCTGTTCGTACCCTTGAATCGGCATGGAAAGACGGTCTGCTCAAAAGCGGGAGCGGTTCCACTCATATTTTTTTGTATCCTGGCTGCACCTTTAACGCCGTCGACCGCCTTATAACGAATTTTCATACGCCCGAATCGACGCTTTTAATGCTTGTAAGCGCCTTTGCCGGAAAAGAACGCATATTGAACGCCTACGCACAGGCGGTCGAAAAACGCTACCGTTTTTTTTCCTACGGAGACGCCATGTACATCCGCTGAAAATCCTTTGTCCGAAATTACATAAGCATTTTAAGCGAATAGTGCAAGAGATTGATATATTGGTCTTTTAGAATCGGCGGGCACTGTTTTTCCTGTTTTGCCTCTTCTTCATCGTACAAGCGTTCGGCGGCTTGAAGCACGGTGTCCATATCGTGTTCGTTTAAAGGCAGGCGCGAGCCGATAATGGTGTTTTCCAATTGGCGGCTGCGGATCGATACGGGACCGCAAAATGCCGATCTCATGTCGCCTAAAATTCCTTTTGCCGTATCCGCCAAAAAGGTAAAAGACACCGAATGCGAATTTATCGTGTGCGCCGGGCCCAAACGCTGAAAGCTTGCCGCCGACCAATCCTGAACAGGTATCAAAACTTTAGAGAGCAAAAAACCTTGGGGCACGCTTTCGAATTTGGATACGGGAATTTGCAGCGTTTCGGCGGCGCTTTTGAATTCGAGCAGGGCGTCAAGCGCCAAAAGCGGCGCATACAAAGTCATTTTATGCTTTGTTCCGCAGATGTTGCCGCCGATTGTCGCCAAGTTGCGGATATTGTAGGATGCGATCGAAAGGACGGCGTCGTATAAAAACGACGGAATATACTTTTGTCCCAGCTCCAAAATACGGTTCAAACTTACCGCCGAACCGATGCCGATAAAGCGCTCTTTGCGGTCAATCGTTTGCAGTTCGGGTATGTGCTTTACAAAAAGCACCGCAGGCGGGAGCCGTATTTTAGTGCCGCCGAAAGAATGACCGCAGGAAGTACAGCCGGCAAGAACGGTCAGCGACGGAATATTTTTAAGCTGCTGCAGCGCTTCGTTCAAATTCGAAACGAAAAAAGTATCGCTTTTAACGTAGGCCATATCTGTTCCCCAGTCTTTTTCTGCGTATGTCGGCGGCAGCGATAATGCCTTTTACCAATGATTCGTCTTCGGCGCAGGGGCACGAAAAAGTCCGTAAAAGTTCGGCAATCTTTTTTTTATCGGGGCGCTGATTCAATTCGAGGATTTCTTTTGCGGCGAAGATTCTTCCCGCATCGCAAAAACCGCACAGTTTTATGCCGTTTTTTTCAAAGGCTTGCGCGATGTCGGCATATGAATCGCTTTGCATAAAATATTCGAGTGTTACGACGCTGCGGTCTTTTACGGCCGAAACGGGAACGAGGCAGGACGGAACGGGTTTTTCATCGAGGAGGACGGTGCTCGAACCGCAAAAACCGTCGCCGCAGCCGTCTTTTACCGAAAACAGCTTTAAGCTCCGCAGCACCGACGCGAGGGTGCTGTCAGGTTCGCAATCGACCGTCAGCGATTTATGATTGATTTTCAGCGGTATGCGCACGCTCTTCCTCCTTTTCCGCTTCTTTTACGGCGGCGTATATCGTATTCGGGTCGATGGGAAAATCGGTCAGTTTTTTTTGCAGCGCTTGAGATACGGCACTGCAAATTGCCGCAGGCAGCACATCGAAGACCAGTTCGCCGATTTGTTTCGGTTCGGTTCCGCCCGGTACAAAGTTTACAAAGATCGGAGGTACCGGATTGTTTTGAAATTCTTCGGAGCACGAAAAAAGTTTTTTAACGCATCGGTTGACGACTTGTTCCGCCTTTGAGTCGTGTAAGATGGTACCGCCGTCTATGCTTATCCAAATATTGCGTACGCGGTAGGTGTACGTTTTCGGGTTAAGTTCGATTTCGGCGGCTGCGGCTGCCCACGAAGCGGTGTAAAAGGGAGTACCGCTGAAAGACTCGTTGTCCCACACGTTTTTTTTACCCGGCACAAAACTGCGTTTTACGCGTATCGGAAGGGGTTGGCGGAAACGGAGTTTTTGAATTGCAATGCAGCATTTTTTTACGAGCTGAGTCATAACGCTTATGTTGCTGACCATGGTTTCCGGCAATTCGCTTTCTTCAGTCCGGGGGCTTGCATCGATTGTAACCGATTTTACGGGAATCGACAAAAGGTCGGCAGCTATACTTTTCCAAATACTCGAAACGGTTGCCGAAGGCACATTCGCATAGATAACGGCGCTTCCGTCTTTTTCCATTGAAACTTCCAAGCTTTGTTTTAAGGAATCGATTTCGGTGCCCAAAAAACCGCTTCCTTCATATGCACATGCAAACCCCATGCCGCGTACCGGCACGGATGAAAATAAAGATTCGGCTTTGTACGCATTCAATTTATAGGCGGCGTGTTTGCGGTAAAAATCGCTTTTTTGCACCACGTCGTTTATAACATTACACACGGGGGGCGTTTCGAATCGGATCGGAAAATCTTTTTGCAGTTCTTTGCCGGCGTTTATATTACGCAGCCGTACGTCGACCGAATTCAGATTGGCAAGGCGGGCCAATTCCTGTATTTGAGATTCCATCGCGTAAAATCCATGATAGTCTGCCCAGCTCAGTGAAGCTGCACCGCCGCTCGTATGCGAACGGTATGCAAAGGCTTCGACGCTGAGGTTTTGCATTTTATACATATTCGTACACGAAACGGCGAGCCTGTCTACAAGCGGCGCAATGAATGGATTAAAAGCACCCGCATCGATTTCAATGCGCATAGATGCGGCGGTTATGACACCTTCGTCATCTATTGCCGTTTTATGTCGGATCCTTACCGGAAGCGGCTTTTCTATGTACAAAAGCTGTTCGCTGCGCGATAGGCGCAGTAAAACATTTTGCTTTGTGAGAAGAGAGGCAAGGGCGCATTGAACGCTTAAAGTTGTATTGTGCCAGGGAGCATTTTTGTGCGAAAGGGAAACGTTTGTTTTATACAGCTGAATGTGCGATTTTGCGAGGTTCAAAACCGACGACAGGTTTTGGCTTAAATGGCTTGTCCAGCACGTCGGCGTATACAGGCTCAGCGTTTTTCCCTGCACGCGGCAAAAGGCGCCGTCCGTTTCCGCGCAGGAGGGAAGCTGTAGGTTGAGGCAATACGTTTTATCCGCTTTTATTTTCGCGTTTTTCCATGCGCGCTCAAAATTGCCGAATCCGTATTTTCGTGCAGCTAAAACTTCTTTTTCTTTTTCGTCGGACAAGGCGCGCGTGTATGTAATGTTCAGCTCGGACAAAAGACGTAAAAGGACGCCGTAATCGGGCCCGACAAGAATTCCGACAGGCTCTCCTTCGTACGAAATATTTTCGGCGGCAAAGACGGGAAATCCCGTTGCGAATGTGCGCACGGCGTTTTCGCCGGGAATGTCTTTTGCCGTAAACAGGCTGTAGCCTTCGGGCAGAGAGGCGTGTTCTATCGCGCGTATCGTTCCGTCCGGAACGGGACTTCTTACCAAAACGGCGCTTAGAAAAAAGTCTTCCGGCCTGTCACCGTAAAACGAGTTCGAATCATATATTTTTACCGTTTTATCAGAATCAAACTTCATAATTGTTTTTACCGATTTCCGTAACCGTTTTTATTACCCGGTCGACCGCTTCTTCACTCATGCCGGGCCATAGGGGTAAAGTTATCGTCGATTCGTATTGTTTTTGCGCGTGAGGGAAATTGACGGCGTTCAGTCTGTATCGCTTTTTGAAAAAAGTAAAATAAAAATGCGGAATAAAATGCACCGAAATGTTGATTCCCTTTTGCTGTAAAAGGCGGCAGAATTCATCCCGATTGATCGACAGTTTTTGCGCCCGTATGCGCAGCAAGTACAAGTGCCACGCATTACCTTCGCCGTCGGGCGGACATTCCAAAAAATCGCAGTTTTTAAAAGCGGCGGTATAGCGGGCGGCGATTTTTTTGCGTTCTTCAAAGAGCGTTCGGGCTTTTTTAAGCTGTTCACGCCCTATGGCGGCTAAAATGTCGGGCATATTGCATTTAAAACCCGATTCGACGACATCGTACAGCCACGACGCGTTATTCGACGTGTAGCGGTCCCATACGTTCCGGTCGATGCCGTGCATGCGCAAATTGCGTACCGTATCGGCTATTTTTTTATCGTTTGTGCACACCATGCCGCCTTCGCCGGTTGTAATCGTTTTTGTCGCATAAAACGAAAAGACGCCGGCATCACCTAATGTGCCCGCATAGCCTTCGGCCGTTTCGGACGGAAAAGCGTGTGCCGCGTCTTCTATGATTTTTACGCCGTAGGAATCGGCAAGCTTTTTTATCTCTTTCATATTGCACGGATTGCCGGCTATATGAATCGGCACGATTGCGCGGATGGAGCGGTCTTTTTTGAGCTTTTGTTCTATTTGTTTAGGATCTATACCGTAGCCGTTTTTTTCGATATCGGCGTACACGATACCGCCGCCCAAATGCAGGGCCGAGGTCGCCGTGGATACGAAAGTGTAAGGGCTGGTGAGGATCTTCGTTCCCTCGCGAATACCGCAGGATGCCATGGAAAGCATGAGACCCGACGTTGCGCTGTTGACTGCCAAAGCATAGGTACAGCCGACGTAGTCGGCGAATTCTTTTTCAAAGCTGAGGGTTTCTTTGCCGGTCGTCAACCAGCCGGAGCGCATAACGCGCAAAACGGCCTGTTCTTCTTCCGGCCCGATTGAAGGCAAAAAAAACGGAACGGATTCGGCATTTTCAGAGTTTATCATGGTACGCATCCTTAAAAGAGGGAATCGCTTTAGTCAGAATTTCCAAAAGTTTACTGCGGCTGCGATAAACGTCTTTCGGTCCTTCTATGCATATAGGATACAGCTTTTTTAATAACTTGTCTAAGGGAAAAGAGCCTTGTGAACAGTTTAATTTAAGAATTTTCGGATGTTCCGTCGGCTCGGGATTTTCCTCTTTTGTCCACAGCGGCTCTTCGAGGCGTTCGCCGGGACGTAAACCGATATAGCGGATTGCGACATCGGTTTCGGGCTCCAAGCCCGAAAAGCGGATAAACTGGCGCGCTATGTCTTCTATCCTTATCGAATCTCCCATGTCCAAAAGGTAGGAAGCCGCATTTATGCCGACGCCGCCCGTTTTTAAAACGAGGGAACAGGCTTCCGGGATGGTCATAAAAAAACGTTTTACGCTCGGATCGGTTACGGTAAGCGGGCCGCCCGTTTTCAGCTGTTCGGCGAACAGGGGTAAAATGGAACCGCGCGAACCGAGCACGTTGCCGAAGCGGACGAACATATAGGCGCCCGGAATCTTTATGTTTTGGGCCGTTTCGAGTACCAGTTTTTCGCACAGCATTTTCGATACGCCGTATACGGACACCGGCTCTACGGCCTTATCGGTCGATATGAGAACAAAGCGTTCGACGCCGTTTTCGACCGCCGCATCTAAAAGATTTTTTGTGCCGAATATGTTGTTTTCCATAACGGCAACCGGATTTTCTTCCATAAGCGGCACGTGTTTATACGCTGCGCAGTGAAAAATAACGGACGCCTTTAATTTTGAAAGAATATAGCGCATGTATTCGCGGTTTTTCAAATCGCCTATAACCGGAACAATAACGGCTTTTTCGCCGATTCCTTCTTTTTGTAAAATATGTAATTCTTTGTCGATTTGGTAAATCGAATTTTCACCGTGCCCGAAAAGATACAGACGCTGTGCGCCGCCGGAAAGCAGTTGGCGCGCAAGTTCCGAGCCGATTGATCCGCCGGCTCCCGTTATAAGAACGCGCTTGCCGCGAAGATAAGCCAAGCTTTCTTTAAGCGAAACGGTAACGGGCGTGCGTCCCAAAACGTCGAGCGGGTCTATTTCGCGCGCTTGAATCAAGTGGGCGCTTCCGTCGATAATCTGCGACAGGGCGGGAAGTATTTTAATGCGGCTGAAGCCGGCTTTGGTAAGCGTTTCGTATACTTTTTTTATGCGCTCTTTTGAAGCCGAAGGCATTGCGATAATAGCTTCATCGCGGTCGGTATGCCGCAAAAACGAAATGAATTGGTCGATGGGGCCGAGGACGGGAATATTGTCGACGGTTTTTCCGATGAGGTCAGGATCGTCGTCTATAAAGGCCGCGGTTTTCCCGAAGATTTTTTTCCGGCTGATTTCTGCGGCGATCATTTGCCCGGCAAAGCCTGCACCGATGATGTAGATATATTTACCGCTGTAGTTCATTCGGGTTTTCCTCCAAAACATCAAAGGCAAGATCGATCAAAAAAGTTTCTTTTGCAAAATCGAGCGATATTTTAGCCCGGCGCTTACGCTTGTCCACTTTTACGATAAAACCTTCCAAACCCTGCATCGGGCCGGATTTAACGACAATGCGGTCGTCTTCATCGAAGCTTACGACGGACGTATCGGCTACGGCGCCGAAACTTAAAAAATGCTGTAAAACCGACAAATCGTGTCCCGTTATCGGCGTAATTTCTTTGTTATTTTTTAAAAACCGTGTAAAATCGCGCGTGCTCCGCATAACGGCAAAAAGTTCCGGATCGATTGTTTCGGCGGCGACGAAAATATAACCGGGAAAAATCGGCCGTATTTCGTCCGTCGTTTTTCCCATGCGCCGTATGCTCAGCCTCCGTTTGGGAAACATAAAGTCCTGTTTGTCGGCGCGGAAGCTCAAATAATCGTTAAGCCTTTGTATGTAGGCATCTTCTTTTAAAGTTCGCACTTGCACCGCAAAATATTTCATACGCCGTTATGATACTACAAAAGTTCTCTTTCTTCAATCGCACTTTTTTTGCTAATCCCGGCTTAAAAAAAACCGACAATAAAATAAGGGGAATAATGTGAGAGCGGGAACGCGTTTTTTTATTTGCGTGATTTTTTTATTGACTGCATCATCTTTTTCGTTCGCATCTTCGGTGAGCGTTTTTATGTGCCAAAAAGACGGCGGTACCGAATCGCTGCGCGCGGCAACCGTTGAAATCGAAAACGGCGTGCTCGATACCTTATTCGACAGGGGATATATCGTTTCGAGCGTTGCAGCCGCAAAAAGCGGTTCCGATTTTGACGAAGAAAGTGCCAAAGCGCTCAAAAACAGTGCCGAAGGTTTTTTCGATTTTATGGTGCAAATTACGGTTCGGTATACGGATGCGATTCCCGAAAATCCGTCAAAAATCGTTTTCTCCGACATACAAAGCATAGAATGGCGCATCGTGCGCATAAAAAATAATGCGTGCATAGCAGAAAAAATGCAGACGCTTGAAGATAAATATGAAGGCGAAACCGATGTGCGTGCACTTAAGCGCGTCGCTTCGGAACTCGGTTCATCCATTGAAAAAGCGCTGCGGACGGCACGCTGAGAGGTTTATTATGATAAAAAAGATGATTGCGAAAATAGCCGCTTCGGTTTTGTTTTTATTGTTTTTTGTTTCCGCTTCCAAGCCCTCGCTCGACGGCAGGGCGGTAGTTGCGCCGCAGGGGGAATTGCCGCCCGGTTTATACGTAAAATCCGCAGCGTTTTTGCCCGGCGATACGGTGTTGATTACGAATCCGGCCGCAAAGGTAAGCGTAGAGGCTTTGGTTTTTGCAAGCTTTAGCGCATCCGACGGCATTGCGGTCGTTTTGTCGCCCGAAGCGGCAAAATTGCTTTTTATCGAACGCGGTTCGAACAGCATCGTTCAGGTTACGAAAAACGGCGGCGACATGGAACTTTCCGTTTTATCCAAAGCCTATGACGCACTGCCCTTGAACGAAGAGCCTGCTGTGGAAGCGGTCGGCGCAATCGAAGACGTTCAGCCGGAGCCGCCGGTTGCAGTTGTCAAAACCGATGAAGTTCCCGCCGAAATTGTAAACGGAGAATCGGAGCTTGCCGAAGCGGAGGATACGAGCGTTTTTACGCCCTTTGCCGAGCAAGACACTGAAGAAGTTGAACAGTCGCAAATTGCAGAATCGGATGAAGTTTTGCCCGAACCGGACGAAGCTCCCGCGGAAGTTGCGGCTGCTCCCGTTGCCGAAGAAGAAAGCGCCGAGCCTGAAATTCCGGCAGACAGCGAAGACAAAAACGAAGAAACGGCGATTGCCGAAGCCCAACCGGCCGAAGCGGAAGAAGCACCTGCCGAGGAAGTTCCTGCGGAAGAAGTTTCTACTGAAATTGCCGCAGCCGATGAAGTGCCGGCTGAAAACGAAGAAGTTACACAAGGTGCCGAAGAGATTGAACAGCCGGGCACTGCCGACAGCGAAGGCGAAAAATTGGCTCTTGCCGATGATAAAGCGGCGGATGATTCGGAAGTTGCCGAAGTTCAATCGGCCGAATCTGCTGAAGTTGAAGAATCCGTAAACGAGCCGAATGTTTTGCTCGCCGCCGAGGACAACCCGCCCGAGACTACCGAAAGCGTATTCGACGAACCGATTGTCGAAACGGCGGTTGCAGACAATACCGGCAATGCGGAAACGCTGCCGGATTATTTTGCGCATACTCAAGAAGTACCGCAGGAGGTATCTGCGGAGTCCGTGCCTGTTGTTGAAACGTCGCATACAAGCGTAAACGATTCAAACGCGTTTGCAGCGCGGAATGAAAACCTTGAGCGCTACATTATCCAAAACGTGCGGGACTTCGGTAAAGGTACGTATTGCATTCAGCTTGCGACATACAAAGATCCGGCAAACATTGCGGGCTTTATCGAAAAATATTCCGATAAATATCCGGTCAGGCTTGCTTATTCGGAAAAAATCGGCGGCGCGTACCAAGTGCTTATAGGCCCGCTCAATAAGGACGAGTATCCGGTTGTGTTAAAGCGCTTTGTTGCCTGGGGTTATAAAGACGCCTTTTTGCGCGAAATACGCTGAAATAAGTCTGAAAAGCAAGTTTATAAATACGAAAGAACGCTTATACGTTAAGGCGCGCCCGCATGCGTCGTGGTTGAGCTTTTAGGGTAAAATAACCTAAGAAAAACGCTCAAAACGCCTCGCGGTCGTGCCTTATCCTATGACTGTGCATTCTGAATAATGTCAAAACCTTGCCGTTTCAGCCTAATAACGTGTTTTATATAACGGTGTTGTCGGGGATGACGGCATTTTTCTTTATGACGATAATACCGTCCGACACCAAATACTGAGGCGTTTCGCCGTCGGCGACGGGACCCCGGCAGCCGATGCTGCAGTTATCGCCGATACGCGCGTTTTTATCGATAATGGCGCGCTTTATGTGCGTATTGCAGCCGATTCCTATGTCGGGGATGCCTTTTGCGCGGTTTTCCTGTTTTTGAGAAACCGTTTCGTAAAAGTCCGCACCCATACAGACGACGCCTTCCAAAGTCGAATTCCGCTCGATAATGCTGCGAATCCCGATAACCGAATCTATAATGGACGCTTCGGTTATAACGCAGCCTTCGCTTGCAATACAGCGGGTCATATGGGCGTAATTCGCTTTTGACGGGGGAAGGTTGCGCGGTTCGGTAAAAATGGGATTGTTTTCATCGTAAAAGTTGAACCGGGGCGTAACCGCCGCAAGGTCCAGCGTTGCATCGTAAAAACTGCGGATCGTACCGATATCTTCCCAATAGCCGTCGTAAATATATGAAAACACTTTGTATCGTTTTAAAGCTTCGGGAATCACTTCGCGGCCGAAATCGGTATAGTCATTGTCCAAGGCTTTTTCGAGCACATCGGCATTGAAAATATAGATTCCCATCGACGCAAGATAATCTTTGCCCTGTACGGCGCCGGGCGTTCTGCTTTCATCGGGAATTATCCAATCGCTTATGTCCGCATCGGGGGCGGGTTTTTCCATAAACTCGGTTATGTTGCGGTCTTTGTTTATTTTCATAATGCCGAAGCCCGAAGCGTCGGCGCGGTTTACGGCGGTTGTCGCAATCGTTATTTCCGCTTTGTTTTCCAAATGATATTGCAGATACGCGTTCAAATCCATTTGATATAATTGATCGCCCGAAAGAATGATGTAGTGGGTGGGCTTGCGCGTTTTAAAGTGGACAAAGTTTTTGCGCACTGCGTCGGCGGTGCCTTCGTACCAGCCGGAATGTTCGAGCGTTTGTTCAGCGGCAAGAATTTCGACAAAGCCTTGCGAAAAGCGGTCGAAGTTGTAGGCCGCCGTAATATGCATATGAAGCGAGGCCGAATTGAATTGGGTAAGCAAATATATTTGTTTAAAATTCGAATTGATGCAGTTTGAAATCGGAATATCGACAATCCGGTGATTGCCTCCGAAGGGAACGGCCGGCTTTGAACGTTCTTTTGTGAGCGGATACAATCTGCTTCCTTTTCCGCCGCCGAGAATAATTGATAATACTTTAGGCACCGTAAACTCCTTGCCGCAGGGCACACTGTTCGTACCGGTTTCATTATACAATCAATTTAAAAAAAACACAAATTTTTTTTACTTGTAACGAAGGGCTCTATATGCTATGCTGTCTTGTATGGAAGTGTCGTCTTACGATTTCGCCTTTTCGCGGCGGAAGGTGCTGAAACAAAAGATTTTTCTTATCGCGTGTATTTTTATACTGGTACTTATCGGTTTACAGCTTTTATTCCGTTTTATTATTTGCCCGGTGTCGGTATCTTCGTCTTCCATGGTGCCCGGTATCGAAAAAAACGCGGCTTTATTTATAGTGCCGCTCGGCATGGGCAGACCCGATTTTTTTAACGTAAAAAGTGTAAAACGGGGAGAAATAGTCCGCGTTGCCTCGGCTTTCCCGCCCGAAAAAAGCTTTTTTCAAAAATCGGCACGTTTTATCGTTTCCATGCTAACCTTTCGGCGCATCCGTCCCTTTTACCGCAGCGAATCGGGAGGCGAAGAAGGCTTGTTCCGCCTTATAGGGCTTCCGGGCGATACGCTCTACATAGACGATTATATCGCGTATATAAAAGTGCGCGGAAGTACGCATTTTTTAACCGAATTCGAACTTTCGTCTTTCGACTACAACGTTAAAACCGATGTTTTGCCCGAAGCATGGGATACTTCGATGGGCGCCCAAGGTAAAACCGGCGAACTTGTACTCAAAGCGGGTGAATACTTTGTGCTGTGCGACAACCGCGTTTCGGCCTTCGATTCCCGCTTGGCGGGACCCGTTTCCGAACGAAGAATAACCGGCAAAGCGATTTTGTGCTATTATCCGTTTGGTAACATAAAAAGATTGTTCTGATGTATCTTTATGTGCACATTCCGTTTTGCAAATCGAAGTGTTCGTATTGTGATTTTTTTTCACTGCCGATCGGAAGCGGCGCAGTTTCCGATTCGTATATCGATGCCCTGCTTGCCGAAGCCGCGTATAAGAAAAAACTGCACCGGATAAAAAACTGGACGACCGTGTACATAGGCGGCGGCACACCGAGTTTGCTGTCGGCTTTTCAGCTGGAAAAACTGTGTACCGGTTTGTTTGCCCTGTGCCCGCTTGCCGGCGGCGCCGAAATAACGCTTGAAGTAAACTGCGCCGACATTGCCGAAAAAAATGCGCGAGGTTTTTCCGATTATCTTGAAAACGCTTCGGCTGCGGGAGTCAACCGTATTTCAGCCGGCATTCAAAGCCTCGACGGTGCGGTTTTGCGCTGTATAGGCCGGCGTTCTTCCGCATCGGAGACCGTGAGTGCTTTGGAAAACCTCCGCTTTTGGCGCGCAGCCGGAAAAGGCCGGCGCTTTTCATGCGACCTTATCGCAGGGCTTCCGCTGCTCGGCAATCAAAAATTTAAAGAAGGGCTTTTGCAGGTGCTTTTTTACGCGCCCGACCACCTGTCGTTGTATTCCCTTATGATCGAAAAAGGAACCGAACTTGAGCACAAAATCTCTTCCGGCGCCCTTGTGTGGGACGCCGATTGTGCCGACGAACAGTGGATCGAAGGAAAAAAGCTTCTTGAAGATTCGGGCTATGTTCAGTACGAAGTGTCGAACTTCGCAAAAAAAGGGTTTGAAAGCCGCCACAACTGCGCATACTGGCGCATGGAAGATTACGAAGGAATCGGCGCGGGTGCCGTCGGCACGGTGCGGGCTTTTCGCTATGTAAACACAAAAGATATTGCGTCTTACACCGCGTTTTGGACGGACGAAAAAAAAATCTTCCGCTCCGAAATTTCCCGTTCCGAAATTCCGCAAAGCATATGCGCCTCCGAACATTTAAGCGAAAAAGACCGTATCCTCGAGTTTTTAATGATGGGCTTTCGCATGCGCGAAGGAATAAGTTCGCGCGAATTTTACCGCAGGTTTTCGATTCCGCTCGAAGACGTTATCGGAAAGGTTTTTTCACGCTGGGCGGGCAGGGGGCTTGCCGAAAAATGCGGCGAAAGATACCGCTTAAACGCAAAAGGAATTTTGTTTTTAAACGATTTTCTGACGGAACTGGTTTAAACTGCCGTAAATCTCTAAAACCTATCGGTTTTTCGAGATGCCCTATTCGTATAAACTGTTCAGCTTTCTGTACAGCGCATTGAGCCGTTCTTTTTGTTCGGCGCTTAAAGAATCCGATGTTTCGTCGATAAGTACTTCCAAACTCGAAAGGCTCGCGTCCAGGGCGCCGATAAAGTTTTTTGTAATCTTAAACCAATAGGTTCCGCGACCGTCGGTTTGCAGGGCGGCAAAGCCCAAGTCTTTGCCGCCTTTTTTAAGCGGCACAGTGCGCAAAATAAGGGGCAGCGATTCGAAAAGAAGGGGGAGCTGCGTTTCAACGCGGATATTTTCCTTTTTGAGCCGTTCGTCTTTAAGCGGCGCAAGATCCAATTCTTTAACGGCTTTTAAGGCAATGCCCAGCCGCTCACCCGACAGCAGGCTGTAGGGGCCGCAGCTTACTTTTACGCGCAATTTTCCGGCTTGTGCGAGGCGTCCCGGATTTTCAGGCGCGGCGGCGGCTTTTTGCAAAAGTTCCAATGGGGCGATAAGATATTTTTTGCCTTTGATTTTTTGAATTTCGAACGCGGTGCCGCCTATTGTAACGCTTTCGCCGGCTTGGTCTGTTTTGTCTGCCTGGTCTTTCCGATCGGTTTGCGGCGGCGCAAGATGCGCGCTTGCAGTCCGCGCCGAACCGCGTTTTCCGGCCGTGCGCGAAAGCCGTTCGCTTATCGTATCGCTTAAACGCGACAAAATCGAAACGGTCAGCGGCGATACGGACATTGCGAACATGCGCGACGTTTTAACGATTTCGCCTGCGACAATGTACAGCGGATCCGCGCGGAACATGCACGAGCCGGGATGAATTTGGATGTGCTCGGCCGTTAAGCTTTTATAGTTTTCTCTCTTTTCGCGGATACACACAAACTGAATCATACCGGATGCAACGCAGGTTAAATAGTCGTCCGGATCGCCGCCCGAAAGTATGGGCAGCCCCAAGCCGGAAACGATTTGTTCAAGCTGTTCTTTTATGTTTGCGATTTCGGCCATAACGCGTTCGTCAAGATAGCCGTTTTCGCAAAAGCGGCTTTTGTTTTTTGCGGCCGAATACGCGTTGAATATTTTTACGTACGACATAAAATCGCCGCGCATATCGCGGAATGCGTGATGGGCTTTGCGCGCATCGCTTTCTTCTCCCGGAGGAAGCACAAAGGGCGATTGCGCCGACAAAAAAGCTGCGGCGATCAGCACTTCGTGCATAACGTCGGGATAATTTAAAACGGCTTCCACGATGATGCGGCTTTGGCGCGGCATAAGCGGGAAGGCTGCCATCAGGGTGCCGATTTTGGAAAGGCTGTTGTCGCTTTCCAAGGCGCCGAGCATGTTGAGCGTTTCGATGCCCCCGATAAGGCCTTCGCGGCCGGGTGCCGAAATAAATTCAAAACGTTCAAAATCGCGGATTCCCAATTCGGCCATGCGCAAAACGACTTCACACAAGTCGGTGCGGTAAATTTCTTCCATCGTGTAAAGACTGCGGCTTTCGTAATCTTTTTTGGAATACAGGCGGTAGCATACGCCGCTTTGCGTCCGTCCGGCGCGCCCCTTGCGCTGGTTGCACGACGCCTTCGATACGAGCGTTTCGTTTAAGCTTGACGTAAAGGTGCGCGGATTGTAAAAATTCAGCTTTGCCAAGCCGCTGTCGATAACGGCCGTAATGCCGGGAATTGTTAAGCTCGTTTCGGCTATGTTCGTTGACACGATAACCTTTTTGCGGCCGAAAGGAGGATTCATAAAAACCCGCTCCTGTTCTTCTTTTGCGAGTCTTCCGTACAGGGGAATCAAAAAAATGCGGCGCGAAAAGGGCGCTTTGCTTAATCGGTGAATGCAGTCTTTAATGATTTTTTCACCGGGCAAAAAACACAAAACGTTCCCGTCGTACTTGCTGTCCAAAATCCGGCCGATCGTTTCTTCGATTTTTGCAAGTAAAGCGTCGGTTGAACTTAAGGTTGCCGTGCTTGCGGGAATCGCCGGCGGATCGTAGACAATCGTTACCGGGTAGGTGAGTGTATCGATCGTTACAACCGGACAATCGTCAAAATAAGACGAAAAGGCTTCGGCATTCATTGTTGCCGACGATATGATGACTTTAAGTTCCGGCCGCTGTTTGAGAACGCGCTTTAAAAGACCCAGTACAAAGTCGATGTTTAAACTGCGTTCGTGCGCTTCGTCCACCATGATAACCGAATAGCGCGACAGCATGGGATCGAGTTTCATTTCCTGCAGTAGAATGCCGTCGGTCATGATTTTTATGCGCGTGGAAGAATCGGTTTTGTCTTCAAAGCGCATTTTGTAGCCGACGACACCCGGATACGTACAGTTCAACTGCTTTGCGATAAATTCGCTTACCGAAAGGGCGGCAATGCGGCGCGGCTGCGTAACGGCGATCGCCCCTTCGTCGGCATAGCCCGCTTCGTATAAAATAACCGGAAGCTGCGTGGTTTTTCCCGAACCGGTCGGACTTTGCACGACAACCGCTCGGTGCGTTTGCAGGGCTTTGAGTATAAGCTCCTTGTGTTCATAGACGGGCAGGGTGCGGTAATCTAAGGCCATGTTATTTCTCCTATTTGCCGCATAAGAGAAAGACGCTTTGCGTAATAGGCGGCCAGTTTTTTATTTTGACGGCCGATAAAATCTTCGGTCAGCCTTTTTATAACGTAGTTCGACTTTTCATCGGCGTGCGTAACGATAATTTCGGTTTGTATGTTTTCGATTGAAAGTGTGCCCGCCGCCGCGCTGCCGATTGCGGCCGCGTGTACATCCGTTTGCACTTGTTTTAATTCCATGCCGAAAATGACGCCCGTTCCCGTGTATTCGTACGGATGCGCGGGATCCGCAAAATTAATCGGAATGTTTTGCCCCGAAATCGTATTGCCTGCGCCGTACATAATGAATTTGACGGTTTTTCCTTCCGCATCGACAATGCGTTCCCAGGGCTTTGTTACGTGCGAGTGGTTCGCCCAAATGATATCGACCCCTGCGTTCAAAAGTTCGTAAAAATAAGTACGCCGCGCTTTTGTTACGCCGAGTACGTATTCCGGATCGCTTACGTGAACGCTGAGTATAAATGCGTCGCATTGATGTGCGCGGCGCAATTCGGCAAGGCTTTTTTTTAACGCGGCTTTTCCCTTGGGCGAATCGGGATAAAAATCGAATAAGGCGGTTTGAATGTTCGAATTGGCGATTTCGGTAACGGCGGCAAAAAGAATTTTCCACCCCTGTACGTCGATAAGCGCATAACTGATACCATTCGAATTGCCGTGTTTTAAGCCCGCACTGTATACGTTTTGCTTTTGCAGTCCTTTAAAACAGGCGGCCGTACCTTCAATTCCTTCTTTTCCCTGATCGTTTGTATGATTGTTTGCCAAAGAAAACACGTTAAATCCGGCTTTTACGGCCGCTTCGACATATTCGACATGCACATTAAAACAGGGATAGGTTTGATACGGCCGCTTGTCGCATACGGGCGTTTCCAAATTTGCAAAGGCTAAATCGCGCGAACTTAAAAGCGGCACAATGTCTTCGTAAATAAGATTATAGTCTTTCATGCGGTAATTAACCGTATGCGCCATAATATCGCCGGCAAAGGCAAGGTACAGCGGCTGTTGTTTTATTGCCGGTTCGAGCAGGGCAGACGCGTTTTTTGTGCCGGATTCGGCACAACCGCTATCCTCTGTGTGCATACTTTGCGCGTTTTGCGTACTTTGTGTATCGGCTTGAAAAGATGTGCACGAAAATGCGCCGAAAGCGGTGATGAGGGTACAGAGGAGACTTGCGCACAGGTACAAAATCTTTTTCATACGCATAAAGTATACATTGACAGCTGTTTTTTTTCAATGTACAATATAAGGATATTTCTATGAAGGAGAAAATATTTTCATGACAAAGAAAAAGTTTGTCTATTTTTTCGGCAACGGTAAAGCCGAAGGTGATGCATCCATGAAAGACGGACTCGGCGGTAAGGGCGCTAACCTGGCCGAAATGACCAATTTGGGTATTCCCGTTCCGCCCGGGTTTACCATTTCAACTGAAGTTTGCAAGTTATATTACGAAAACGGAAAAAAATACCCCGATTCGCTCGAAGGGGAAGTCGCCGAACACCTCGGACGGCTTGAAAAACTGATGGGCAAAAAGCTCGGCGATGCCGACGATCCGCTTTTGGTATCGGTGCGCTCGGGTGCGGCCCAGTCCATGCCGGGAATGATGGATACTATTTTGAACCTCGGTATGAACGATAAAGCGGTTGAAGGTTTGTCGAAAAAAACGGGTAATCCCCGTTTTGCATGGGACGCGTACCGGCGCTTTATTCAAATGTTCGGCGACGTGGCCATGGGCGTTCCGGCTGAAAGTTTTGAAAACGCGCTGGACGACATAAAGGTGTCCAAGGGCGTAAAGCTCGACACCGAACTTAATGCCGACGACTTAAAAAAACTTGTCGGCCGCTACAAAGAAATCTATAAAAAGAACACGGGAAAAGACTTTCCGCAAAATCCCGTCGAACAAATGTGGGGCGCGATAAACGCGGTATTCGGTTCGTGGATGAACGAACGCGCAATAAAATACCGTGCGCTTAACAGCATCCGCGGTCTTGCGGGAACGGCGGTAAACATTCAGTCCATGGTATTCGGAAACTTCGGCGACGATTCGGGTACGGGCGTATGCTTCAGCCGCGACCCGTCCACCGGCGAAAATAAATTCTACGGCGAATACTTGATGAACGCTCAGGGTGAAGACGTCGTTGCCGGTATCCGCACCCCCGAAACCATCGAAAAGCTTGCCGGCGAAAACAAAGAAGTGTACGCCGAGCTGGTGCGCATCCGCGACCGCCTTGAAAAACACTACCGCGATATGCAGGATATGGAATTCACCGTTCAGCAGGGCAAACTCTTTATTTTGCAGACGCGAAGCGGAAAAAGGACCGGACAGGCCGCGGTACGCTGCGCCGTCGATATGGTTGAAGAAAAACTTATCGATAAAAAAACGGCCGTTACGCGCGTCTCTCCCGACCAACTCGACCAACTGTTGCATCCGAGGATCGACCCCGCCGCAATCAAAAACACCAAACCGCTTACAAAAGGTTTGAACGCTTCTCCGGGAGCCGCTTGCGGCCAGATCGTATACACCGCCGATGAAGCCGATTCGTGGGTGCAAAAAGGTCATAAGGTCATTTTGGTACGCAAAGACACGAGTCCCGAAGATATTACGGGCATGGTCGTTTCCGAAGGTATTTTAACCGCAACCGGCGGTATGACAAGCCATGCGGCCGTCGTGGCGCGCGGTATGGGAACTCCCTGCGTATGCGGCGCTTCCGAAGTGCTTTTTTCGAACGGCGAAGTGTTCATCAACGGCAAAGCCTTTGAACGCGGCGATTTTATCACAATCGACGGTTCCACCGGCTGCGTATACGAAGGTCAGCTTCCGCTTATCGATTCGGAGATTTCGGACCGCTTGAACACGTTCTTAACATGGTGCGACGAAATCCGCAACGCTTCCGTGCGCACGAACACGGGCGGCAAAGCCATTAAAGGCTTCAGTGTCCGCGCAAACGCCGATCAACCCTCCGATGCAAAACACGCGTTCGATTTCGGAGCGGAAGGCATCGGTTTGTGCCGCACCGAGCACATGTTTTTCGACCGCGACAAATTGATTCATTTCCGCGCGATGATCGCATCCGATACACAGGATCAGCGCCGCGAAGCTTTGGCGAATATTTTGCCGCTGCAAAAAAAGGATTTTATCGGTATTTTCGAGGCAATGAACGGCCGTCCCGTAACGATCCGCCTTTTGGATCCGCCGCTGCACGAATTTATCCCGCACACGCAAACCGAACGCGAAGAGCTTGCGCAGATTATGCATATCGATTTGGAAAAGCTGAATGCAAAGCTGGACGCCCTGCACGAAATGAACCCGATGCTCGGCCACCGCGGCTGCCGTTTGGCGATTACCTATCCGGAAATTTACGAAATGCAGGTTGAAGCCATCGCGCTTGCCGCCGCCGATTGCATTAAACGCAAGATCGCCGTACAACCGGAAATTATGATTCCGATTGTGTGTGACAACGACGAATTGGAAATTATCCGCGGACAAGCCGAAGCGGTTATTCAAAAGGTATTCGATCAGGAAAAGGTGAAGTTCGACGTAAAAATCGGTTCGATGATCGAAGTGCCCAGGGCGGCCATCCTTGCCGATAAACTCGCCGACTACGCGGACTTTTTCAGCTTCGGTACGAACGACTTAACGCAGATGACCTTTGCGTTCAGCCGTGACGATGCGGGTAAATTCCTTACCTCGTATTTGGTAAAGGACGTATTGATGACCGATCCGTTCAAAACGCTCGATGAAGAAGGCGTCGGAGAGCTTATAAACATTGCCCGCATTAAAGCCCGTTCCAAAAAGCCCGACTTAAAGCTCGGCATTTGCGGCGAACACGGCGGAGATCCGGATACAATCGATTTTTGCTACCGCGCCGGATTAAACTATGTTTCCTGCTCGCCTTACCGCGTACCCGTCGCCCGTTTAGCCGCCGCGCAAGCGGTTATCCGCAACAGCTGATAATGCTGTAAAAATAACAGGGACTGCTTTCAATCCGAAGGCAGTCTTTTTTTTGCGGGAATCCTATAAAATCAATACAAAGGTTCCGGCCGTTATGAGTAAACCGCCGATGAGGGTTTTTGCATTTATTTGTTCGTGCAGGACGATAAACGAAAGAAAAATAGTCAATACGACGCTGAATTTATCGATGGGGACGACTTTGGAAACGGGACCGCGCTGAATCGCAGCAAAATAAAAAAGCCACGACAAACCCGTTGCAAGTCCCGAAAGGGCTAAAAAAAGCCAATTTTGTTCCGTCAGCATTTTTATGCCGCGGAAAGCGCCCGTTGTCAGTACAATCGTCCATGCAAGAAAAAGGGCGACCAGTGTCCTGAGCGCCGTAGCGAGATTTGAATCGACGCCCTTCATGCCGATTTTTGCCAAAATCGACGTTGCGGCGGCGCACAGTGCCGAAAGAAGGGCAAACAGCTTCCACATATTCGCGCCGCCTTTAATTTACCTGCCGCAGCATTGCTTATACTTTTTACCCGAGCCGCAGGGGCACGGATCGTTTCTGCCGACCTTGGGCGAGGTGCGCACGACGGTAACGTTTTCCCCCTGCCGTTTTGACGCAAAGGGAGAGGATGCGGCAGCCGACCGCGCAGCTCCCGCATCGAAGGCGCCCATCGCGTTGTGCTGGGCGTTCATCGTAAGAGAGCGGCCCTTGCGCTGGACGTCTTCGCCCTGAGCGTTTGTTATTTTGACTTTAAAAACGCGCGATGCGATTTCGTTGCGGATGCTGTCGAGCATTTCATCGAAGATATTAAAGCCGTCGATTTTATATTCGGTTAAGGGATTTTTTGAACCGTAGGAGCGGAGGTATACCGCTTCGCGCAAACTTTCCAGCATTTCCAAATGGTCGAGCCATTTGCGGTCGATTGCCTGAACGTACTGCCAGCGGATAAACATATTCAGATTTTCTTTGCCGGTCAGTGCTTCTTTTTCGTTCAAATCGTCTTCAAGCAAACGCATAAGATATTCGGCAAGCGGATTGTGCTTTGCATCGTGTTTTTGCGACTGTACGGCTTCAAGCGCATCCTGCGGCAGCTGCAAAGCGAAGTTTTGCTTGAGCTTTGCCGAAAGTTCGGCAAAGGCCGCTTCGCTATTTTTACGCGATACGGCATTGTAGTCGTCGGCGAGGTCTTCGACCGTTTCGCGCGCAGTGGTTAAAATGCGCTGTTTAAGATTTTCATCGACGAGAATGGCGTCGCGCTGATCGTACATAAAGCGGCGCTGTTCGTTTAATACGTCGTCGTATTCGAGCAAGTGCTTTCTTATTTCGAAGTTGCGCTCTTCAACTTTTTTTTGCGCCCGTTCTATGCCTTTTGTGAGCCACGGATGGTAAATCGGTTCCCCCGGTTCCATACCGATACGGCTCATCATCGCCTTCATTTTTTCGCCGCCGAAAAGGCGCATAAGATCGTCGTCCATCGAAATGTAAAATTTGCTGCGGCCGGGGTCTCCCTGACGTCCCGAACGTCCGCGCAGCTGGTTATCGATGCGCCGGCTTTCGTGGCGTTCCGTGCCGATAACGTATAAGCCGCCGGCTTGCTTTACTTCTTCGTAATCGCCGAGCCATTTTTCTTTTTCGGTTTTATATGCCGCCGCATATTGTTGTTCATCGGCTTCGGTTCCGGCGCGTTTGCGCGCTCTGAATTCGGGGTTTCCTCCGAGTTTTATATCGGTTCCGCGCCCTGCCATATTGGTTGCGATCGTAACGGCTCCCTTGGCGCCGGCTTCGGCAATAATCAGCGCTTCGCGCGCGTGATTCTTTGCGTTCAATACTTCGTGCCGTATGCCGCGCCTCGTTAAAAGCGAGCTTAAATGTTCCGACTTTTCAATCGAAACGGTGCCGACCAAAACGGGCTGGCCTTTTTTATGCGCTTCGGCGATTTCATTGCAAATGGCTTCCCACTTGTCGTGTTCATTCAAATATACTTCGTCGTTTTCGTCGATACGGGCAACGGGCTTGTTTGTCGGAATAACGACAACGTCCAAATTGTATATCTTGCTGAATTCGACCGCTTCGGTATCGGCCGTTCCGGTCATGCCGGCAAGCTTTTTATACATACGGAAGAAATTCTGAAAGGTGATTGTCGCAAGCGTTCGGTTGCGCTGGGCGATGTGTATGTGCTCTTTGGCTTCGATGGCTTGGTGCAGTCCGTCGCCGTAGCGCCTGCCTTCCAAAATACGGCCGGTAAATTCGTCTACGATTTGCACTTGTTTGTCTTTGACGACATAGTCCACGTCGATTTTATACAATGTGTGTGCGCGGATCGCCTGCGTAAAATAGTGAATGTACTCGAAGTTTTCTTCATCGAATACCGAGCCGCGTATTAAATTGTGTTTTTTTAAGATTTCTTCGATTTTAAGCATACCCGCGTCGGTAAAAGAAACGCGGCGGCTTTTTTCGTCGAGCGTATAATCGCCGATAACCTGTTCGCCCTGTACTTCATCCGGATACAAACCCGTTTCGGGATTTTTTTGCACTTCTTCAAACTGATTGACGTATTTGTCGACTTCAAAAAATTTAACCGTATCGTCTTCGCCCTGTCCCGAAATAATGAGCGGCGTGCGCGCTTCGTCGATTAAAATCGAGTCGATTTCGTCCACGATGCCGAAGGCAAAACCGCGCTGCACCTTTTGTTCGGGAACAAGCTGCATATTGTCGCGGAGGTAATCGAAGCCCAGTTCGTTGTTCGTGCCGTAGGTAATATCGCAGTTATAAGCGGCTTTGCGCGCATCGTTGTCCATATTCGATATGATGGAACCGACGGTTACGCCCAAGTACGCATACACGGGGCGCATCCAGTCGGCGTCGCGCTGCGCAAGGTAATCGTTTACCGTTACGACGTGGACGCCTTTTCCCGTTAAGCTGTTCAAATAAGCCGCGGCGACGCACATAAGGGTTTTTCCTTCGCCGGTTTTCATTTCGACAATGCGCCCCGAATGCAAAACGATTGAGCCCATAACCTGAACGTCATAGGCGCGCTCGCCGAGCACCCGCTTTGCCGCTTCGCGGGCGAGCGCAAAAGCTTCGGGTAAAATATCGTCGAGCGTTTCGCCGTTTGCGAGCCGCTCTTTAAAGGCTGCCGTTTGTTTTAAAAATCCGTCCGCATCCAAAGCGGCGGCCCAGTTTTCTTTTTCGTTTACCTTTTGCACAATCGGCAAAAGGTTTTTTACATCGCGTTCGTGCTTTGAACCGAACAGGAATGTCATTATCGCGTCAATCATACCTTATAATGTACCGCTTATTGACATATTTGGGCAAGCACTTTATGCTGTGTTTATGTTCCGAATGCCGAATTTTTTCCGTGCCGCGAGTTTACGCTTTGTGCGCGTGCCGCTTTTTTTTCTTGTTTTTTTGCTCATAAGTTCGTGCGGAAGCGGCAAGCCGGTGGCCGCCTTCGAAAAAGAAGAACTGTTCGATTTGCATTACGGCAGCTTTGAAAACGAGCTGAGCCTGTTCGATTTGCGCGTTCCCGGCGAAATTCGGACGAGCTTGGTTATGAACGAAGGCTTTTTTTATATCGCAAACGCCGAAGCCGCAAAGATAATGGAACTGACTTCTTACGGCGACTTAATCGGCATTTTGTACAATGCCGATAAAAATCCCGTACCGTCCTTTGTATCGCTGAGCGGAAGTAAAACGGTTTCCGCCTTGGATTCTTCGGGCGCTGTTTCGACGCAACATGCGGTCGCCTATCCGTTCAACAGTTTAAGCGTATTGGCGGTCGATTCGGGAAAACGCTTATACGCCGCCGACATTTTGCCGCGTGAGCGCTTTGTGTTCGACGAAAAAACAAAAACCGTGCTGCGTTCAGCCGTTTTGCGTTTTGAAAACGACGGTTCGTTCATCGACTATTTGGGACAGGAAGGGCCGGGCGGTACGCCGTTTCCGCACATAAAAAATATTTATACGACAAAGCAAAACGAATTGGTCGTCGTCTGTTTGATCGAAAACGGTTATTCGGTATTTTGGTTTTCGCGCGACGGCCATTTAAAATACAGGGTTCCCATTCAGCCTTCTTCGTTTCCGCCCTACGAAGCGGATAACGGCGAAAGCGTCTTTGCGTCTTTGGAGCAGGTGATTCCCGATTATACACAGCCCGTGCTGTATTTGAAAATCGATTATTATCCGGCCGAAATAGACGCTTCCACGAGGGTACAGTCGGGCATGAAATTCGACAAAACGCTTTTATATCCTTTGAATTTGGAAACAGGTTTATACGGCGAGCCTATCGCGGTGCCCGACTTTGAGCAAACGGTAACGTACGGATACACAAAAGAAGTTTTTTCGATGTCGTACGATTTTTTGGGTCTTACCGAAATGCAGTGGTTTTTCTTTATTACGGCCGATGAAAGCGGGTTTTCGATTTTGATGCTCAAAGAAAACGGTCAAAAAATTATCCGCCGCCATTTGGACATGGACATGGAATCGGTCGTGTACCACAATTTTTCTCTTTCGCCTTCGGGAATTATTTCGGCCCTTATTGCGCGGGAAGATAAAGCGTCGGTTATGTGGTGGAGAACCGACACGCTTATAGCGGCGATTATAAAATGAACAATAAAGATATTTGCGAAACAAAGCCCGAAACGGTTCGGGAAGAAGAACTCGTCTTTTATTATAACCGCGCCGAACGGCTCGAAAGGGCGGGCGAAAATGTGCGCCGCTATTATGACGGAACGGCTCCCAAACCGCCCAAAGGCTTATTTAAAGCTTTGGTGCATACCAAACAATCGCGCGTTATGCTCTTTGCCGTCGTCCTTTCCGCTTTAGTCGTACTTGCCGTTGCGTTTTTAACGGGAAAAACCGATTCGCAAAGCGCAAACGGAGTGCGTTTTAACCTGTCGGCTTTTTCGTTCGAAGATTCGGTGTATGTGAGCGTTAAATTGTCGCCGGAAAAAAACGCGGCTTCGGAGAACCTGCCTTTTAAAAATATTGTTTTTTCCGCTTTGGATACGGACAAAAAAACGCTTGTTTCCCAAAAAATCGCACTTATTTACGACGGAAACGAAACTTACAGCAGGACAATTTTTGCCGATTATGATATAGTATATGTGCAGGCCGACATTGAAGCCGAGGATAAAAAATTGACGCTGCTTACAAAAGTTGTGCAAAAATAACGGCTTTGTCGGCCGCTGTGTAGGGGGATATATGATACAGTTTTATTTGCTGTCGGTTGTGCTGAACGCCGCTTCGGGACTGTTGCTTGTGTTTTCCAAACAAGTGCCCGAAGACGCGGCCGAAACGAGCGCCGCGGGCTTAAGCTTTTTTGAAACGAAGAATTTCCGTCTCGTGCTGGGACTTTTGACGGCTCTTACCGGTATCATGAAATTTTTAAGCGTCGTTCAAGGCGATATTCCCGTTATAGGCGATTTGATTCCCGCGATTGCTGGCATAAGCGCCGGCGTGTGCCTGTTGTATGAATATTATAAGGCGTCCTCTTCAGTGTCTTTTTCGCTGCCGCCGTTTTTTGAAAAACTTTTTATCGCGGGGCGCAAATATATGGGGATTTTTTGCATTTTGGCCGCAACGCTGCATTTTATTTTTCCCCGCGTACTTTTTTTATAGAACGGTCGAGTCGTGAAAGCGAAAATTCTCCGCACGGCATGCATTTTTATGGCGCTGCCGGTTTTTCTTTTTATTTTTACCTCCTGTACGCGCGATAAAGACGCATATACGGTCGATATGGAGAACACAGACCGCATCGTACTCGGCGAGCGCTGGGCGCTTATTACCGAAGCATACGCTTCGTACCGCATAAAGCCTTCGCATAACGCATCCGTCGCCGCGCACGGCAGGCAGGGCGACATTATTAAAGTCGGCGGAACTTACATCGACGATTCTTCCGGTGCGCAAAAAAGAACCGTATGGTACCGCTTTCAGGCGGGCTGGCTTCCCGAAAATGCGGTAAACGTGTATGCGAATAAATTACAGGCGGAAGACGCCGCAGGAAAAATCAAATGAAAGATGTTTTGGTTATCGGTTCGACGGTTGCCGATGTCGTCATTCACATAGAAGAACTCCCTCAAAAATCGCAGGCTGTACACATTTCGAGTCAAACCATTCAGCTCGGCGGCTGCGCTTACAATGTTTCGGCAGCCCTTGCGCGTGCAGGGGTTCCGTACACACTGTGTTCTCCCGTCGGCACGGGCATATACGGCGATTTTGTACGCAAATCGCTTAAAGAAAAAAATATTCCGATTTTCGCCGACATAAAAGATTCGGATAACGGCTGCTGCTATTGCCTTATCGATAAAACGGGCGAAAGGACTTTTATGTCGCGGCACGGTGCCGAATATGTGTTTTATCCGGAACGGATGAATGATGTTGACCTTGCCCGCGCGGACAGCATTTACGTGTGCGGCCTTGAAATTGAAGAACCGTCCGGAGAAGATTTAGTGCGCTGGCTTGAAAATACGTTTGAACCGGGAAGCATCGGCCGTCATGCCGTAAAAAAGCGGCTGTATTTCGCACCGAGTCCGCGCATATGCCGCATTCCTTTGGAACGCATGGAACGCGTTTTTGCGCTCAATCCGATTTTACACCTGAATAAAGAAGAAGCCCTGTCGTTTACGGGCGAAGCCGATGCCGAGCTTGCCGCAAAAAGCCTTTTTAACGCGACGAAAAACGCCGTTGTCATTACGCTCGGAAAAGACGGCGCTTTGTGCCGCGAAAGCGAAGACCTGTGTTATACGGTTCCCGTTGCGTCATTGCAAACGCGCTCGGAAAACACAAACGGCGCGGGAGACGCTCACATGGGCGCCCTTATCGCGGCAATCAAAAAAGGAAAACCGCTGAACGAAGCCGTAAAAGACGCGAACGAAGCGGCCTGCGTCCTCGTGTGCGCGAACTGAATGTGCGGTTGTTTTCCCCTCGATTGTTAAAATAAATCGCTATTTTTAATTGTCTTGTGCTGATTTTATGTTCCGCAATGAGCTTTTATCTTTGCGGCGGCTTCGTGTACCGTAAGGTTTTCGTACTGTTCGCGCGTCGCAAGGTTTTTAAGCGTAAGAAGATTTTTTTGCGCCTGTTCCGTGTCGGCAAAAATACCGAAGGGAACGCATTTTTTTTCTGCCGCCGCATACTGCTGATTCATTTTTTTCGCTTCGGGGAATACTTCCGCCGATACGTTTGAAGAACGCAAAGTGCGCGCGATTTTTTGGTAATAGGCGATAAGGCTTTCGTCGGTACAAAAAATTTCGGCATCCAAAAAGCCCTTTTGCTTTTGCGCATCTCCCGTTTCGTCGAGGGCGGCAATTAAGCGGTCTAAGCCGATCGATGCGCCGACCCCGCTTATTTTATCCTTCATGTATAAGCCTGCCAAATTATCGTAGCGGCCGCCCGAACACACCGAACCGATGGACGGCAGGCTGTCTAAAAACGTTTCGTATACCAAACCCGTATAATAGTCGAGTCCGCGCGTAATCGACGGATCGAGCACGATACGTTTTTCCATGCCGGCTTCTTTTATATACGTGTAAATCTCTCTCATGCGCTTTGCATCGCTTTCGGCTTCTTTACCTGCAAGACTTTCCATAAGGGAAAGCGTGCTTTCAAAATCGGAGGAACCGGAAATATAGGCAAAAACCGCTTCGGCGTTTTCTGTGCTTCCCGTTATGCCGGCAAGCTGCGAAAAGGTTTCGTCTTTGCCAATTTTGCTTAACTTATCGACCGTGCGCAAAATCGCTTCGCTTTGAGCGCTCAGCTGCCGCTTTGCCAAAAACGCGTTAAACATGCCGCGGTGGCTTATGCGGATTTTTATGTTTTCCACGCCGATGCACGAAAGCGCATACTGCATGAGCGAAAGGATTTCAAAATCGGCACATGCCGAATCGGAACCGACAATGTCGAAATCGCACTGAACGAATTCGCGGTAACGGCCGGCTTGCGGTTTTTCTCCGCGCCATACCTTTGCAATATGGTAGCGCTTAAACGGAAAATATAATTCGTCCTTGTGTTCTGCAATAAAGCGGGCGAAGGGAACGGTTAAATCGAATCTGAGCGCAACGTCGCGTCCGCCGTTATCGGTAAAGCGGAAAACCTGCTTTTCGGTTTCGCCGTCGCTTTTTCGGAGCAAAATCTCGGAATATTCCAAAGCCGGCGTATCGATCGGCACAAAGCCGTATGAACGGAAGGCGGCGGTAAGCTTTTCGATTAATAAAGCGCGCTTGATTTCCGCATCCGGTAAAAAATCCCTAAAACCTTTTAATATTTTCGGTTGTATAAGTGTAGCCATATCGGCTATAATATCCGCAAGCGGAGAAAATTGCAATTGCTTTTGGTTTTTGATATCGGAAATACAAACATCGTCGCGGCCGTTTTCGACGGCGAACGCATCGTCTATCAGTGGCGGCTTTACAGCGACACCAAGCGCACGGCAGACGAATATACGTCCGTTATGCGCTCGTTTTTCCGCGATGCGAAGGTTCCCGAAAGCGAAATCGATTCGGCGGTTCTCAGTTCCGTCGTGCCTTTATTGACCGGTCCCTTTATCAGCGTTGCCGTCAATTTAATCGGTAAAAAACCGCTCATAGTTGCGCCGCCCCTTTTCGACAAACTGCCGGTAAAAATTCCCGAAAGCGCCGTACATCAAATCGGAAGCGACATCGTATGCAACGCGGTCGAAGCGTATTGCCGTTTCCGCGGCCCATGCATCGTCGTCGATTTCGGAACGGCGCTGACTTTTACGGCGATCGACGCGCAAGGCGCCATACAGGGAGTTGCAATCGCTCCGGGATTGGGAACGGCTTTGCGCTCGCTTTTTAACAATACCGCCCAGCTTCCGTCCGTTCCGCTCGAATCCCCGCCCGATGCCTTGGGAACAAATACGATTCATTCGATTCAGGCGGGGATCGTGCTGGGCTACAAGGGCTTAACCGAATCGTTGACCGCGCGGATAAAATCGGATTTGTGCAAAAAAACCGGCTGCGATTCCGCCTCTATCAGGGTTATCGCTACCGGCGGCCTCAACAGTGTTATAAAACCCATAACCGATACGCTCGAAAGCGTCGATAAAGCGCTTACGCTTAAAGGCTTGCGCCGCATTGCCTCCGTCTGCAAGCTCGCTTAACCTAACTACGTTCCGACGTGCTTCCATTGTAAGCCTTCGCCCGAGCGCGCATCCATTGTCAAAGTCATACCGATAAGTTTTTCGTAATATTCGGGCGAGATTCCGACCGAAAGTTCTTTTTCCGTGCGCAAAACGGCAATATCGTGCGGGCCGATGACGCTTCCTTTTTTCATGTCGCGCATAAAGTGGATCGAGCGGTTCGTTCTGCCGTAATTTGCTTTTTCCGACGGCGCGAGTTCTTTTTTCCCGTTTCCGATAACCCGTTCGACAAGTTTCCGCCCGAATTCTTCGTTTGCAAGCTTTAAAGCCGATTGGAAGTCAAGCTTTTCGAAGCGGCGCACACTTTCGGTCATAAGGGCAAAGCGATCGGGCGGCAGGGCAACCGGATCGTCAAGCCCGCTTCCGCTGCGTTCAAGCGTAATGTGCTTTTCGATAAATTGTGCGCCGCACATAACCGCTATAACCGGTACGATTTTCGGATCGAGCGAATGGTCGCTTACGCCGGACGGAATACCGAAGCGGCTTCGGTAATAGGGAATAAGCGAAAGGTTGTATTCTTCAGGCGGTGCCGGATAACTGGTAATGCAGTGTAAAAGCGACAGCGGCTCAAACCCTTCCGGTACGTTTTGTTTGAGCGGTTCCAAAAGTTCGAGCGTTTTTACAATATCTTCCATTTTCGAAACGCCGCTCGAAAGAACGACCGGAATGCGCTTTTTTGCCGGAAGCGTTTGCTCAAGTTCCGTGAGCAGTTTGAGCAAGGGGTAGTGATTCAATTCGGGAGAAGCGATTTTTATATAATCGGGGCGCAACGCGAACAATTCGTGCATCGATTTTTCGCCGAAGGGCGAACACATAAACGTTTTTTTGAGCGAACGCACGTAATCGCGCATTTTTTCAAAAAAGGCGGAATCGGTTTCGAGTTCGGTAAAACGGTCGTACAGCCGCGTTTTGCCGCCGGGGAGATTTACAAAGCCCGTGTCGGGGTGCAGGATTTCGCTTGCATAGACCCATTGGAATTTTATACAGTCGGCGCCGGCTTCAGCTGCAGCGTCGGCCAAACGTTTCGCCTTATCCAAAGAACCGCCGTGCGAAGTTCCTATTTCCGCGATGACAATCGTGTGTCTGCCGGAGACTTCCGTTTTACTCATGCGTTTTATAATTATATCTTGCGCCGAAACTGATATTGATTAAATCAAGCCCGCCGGGAATAACGGAAAAAGACAGGTCGAAATTATCGTTCAATTTGACGTTCGTTTCGATTTCTCCGCCGTATAAAATAAAGCGGTACTGCCAATCCTCGTTTTTTCCGCCCTTATAAAAGGTAAGCGTATCCTTGTAGCCGGGAAGTTTATACCAGCTTCTGCGGTATAAAAATGTGGGGCCGATTCCCGCATTTACCGAAACGCGGCCGATTTTAAATAAACGCACGCGAAAGCCTATGTGCGAAAAGCCGGCGAACTGCATGGCGCAGTCGGCATACAAACCCTGAACCGCTTTTACCGATACGATGTCTTCCCATACATAGTAATCGAAATTCAGCGTTACGCCCGGGTGCAGTACGAGAATCCCGCGCGGATCCCATTTATACGGAATAAGCGGCGCGTTTGCCGCTCCTTTCGGATGGATGCTCAAACCGAAGAATTTGGCTCCCGCGCTGAATGTGTGCGAAAAAGCCTGCACGGAAGTGAAAAAAACTAAACTAAACATTAAGGCGAATAGCCGGTGTTTTTTGTGCATATGCAAATTAGTATCATAAATACCGAATAATGGCAATGCGTGCGCGTAAAGAGTTTCGGCATGATTGAGAATCGGCAAAAAAACGATGAGTACAGCAAGACCTCTGCCCGCATACGGCGCGGTTACGCTTTTAGGATAAAATCACGTTTCAAAACCGAACCTCCTGTTCGGTTTTGAATTCGAGTTTTAGGCACAAGCCTAAAACTCGCACACATACAACTTGTCCGGCGTCCTGGCGGAACTAAATCACCCATATCTTATCCTGCGGCGGGATTGTACCGACATGGATGTTGGACGAGCTTTAAATTTGTGAGTTTATGCATCGCATAAACTCGGAGAAAGAATTGTACAGGATGTACAATTCTTTCTCACCTCGCGGTCAGGTTCTTGCTGATACGCAGCTTCTCTTTATTTCACATCATGCTGAACCTCTTCCCTGACCGGGGGATAGATGTAGCGTAAAGCATTCAAACTCTGCACAATTACGACTCATAATCTTTCGTTTTTTTGCCCCCTGCTTATACTTTTTACGCGGGCGATTGACAGGAGCTTGCGGGCGGGCTACAATAAAGCATGCGAAAGTTCGTATGCTTATATTTGAATACCGGCGGCGGGCACCGATCGTCCGCAAACGTGCTGAAACAGGTTATGGAAAGCACGCATCCCGATGTTTCCGTCGAATTGCTGAACGGGTTCGATTCAAAAAATTACCTTGCGCGCTTTTTTTTCGAAAAATGCTATCAGCTTGCCTGCAATTATTTTCCGGGTGCGTGGTACATAACCTATGAAATGGGCATGCACTTTTGGATTCAACGCTTATTGAATAAGATTCTCGCACCGCGTACCGCATGGCATTTAAAGCGGATTATAAAAAAAGCGCAGGCGACCGACGTTGTGAGCTTCCATTTTGCGATGACGCCCGCGTGCGTTACGGCTTTACGCCGGCTGGGCAATAAGATTCCTCTTACCGTAATCGTTACCGATCCTTTTACCGCGCCGAACGCATGGTTTTATGAAAAAAACGTACAGTACTTTGTATTTTCGGATGCCGTAAAAAAACAGGCGGTTGAACAATGCGGCGTTCCCAAAAAAAACATTCGAGTGGTTCCTTTCCTATTAAACCCCAAATTCCTTGTACCGCTTTCTGTGCGGGAAGAAAGCGCCCTGCGCGAAAAGCACGGGATTCTTGTCGATAAAAAGGTCGTACTGCTGGCAGGCGGCGGGGAAGGGCTTCCGAACGCGGTTCGCATCGTACAGCATTTTGTTCGCCGCAAAGTTCCGTTTACGATTTTGGTCGTTTGCGGTAAAGACGAACCGACGCAAAAAATCCTTGAGCTTACGGCGCAGCTTTATTCGGCAATCGATTTGCGCCCGATGGGCTTTATTTCGAATATGGACGAAATGATAAAACTCTGCGATTGCGCCGTTATAAAAGCCGGGCCGGCGACGCTTATGGAAGTGCTGGTTTCAAAAAAGCCGGTTATCATATCTTCGTACATACACGGCCAGGAATTGGGAAACATGCACTTTGCCGTTCGCAGCGGGGCGGGCTGGTTTATACGCGACCCCGAAGAAATTTGCGATAAGGTGTGCTCGCTGCTGTCCGACGATGCCTATTTACGCTCGGTAAAACGGCGTGTGGGCGCTTTGCCGCTTTCTACGGACGTAAAACAGGTTGCCGATTTGCTCTATAACCGTACATATGCGTCTTTGCACGCGTGATTATTCGGTAAACCTTGTTGCTTGTTTTTTAACCGCTTATATGTTACACTGACTTAATGAGAATAGCGATTGTTACCGAATGTTATGTTCCCGAAGTAAACGGTATTGTCTACCATATCGAAACGCTGCGAAAGGGGTTGCTGGAAGCGGGACACCAAGTCCTAATTGTAAAGCCTGATTTTAAAGCCAAACGGCATTGTCTTGAAAACGACATTCTTTATACTCCGGCCGTAAAACTTAAAAATATGTATGATTATTCCGTTTCTTATCCGTACAGTCAAACGCGGCTGAGACTTTTAAAAGAATGGAAGCCCGACATCATTCACATTCATACCGAATTCAGCGAAGGCATATTCGCTTTGTATGCAGGCAAAAAACTGCACATACCGATAGTGTATACGATTCATACTATGTATTACGATTATCTTCACTATTTGGGAATTTTTCAGAATTTGCCGGTGGTAAAAAAGGCCGTTAATTGGGGAATTTTAAAATATACGAATGCATCAAAAGCCGTTATTTGCGCTTCGACCAAAATGGAAGATTTCCTAAAACAGTGTAATGTAACTGCTCCCATTTATAAAATTCCGAATGCCTGCGTTGCCGGCGATTTTGCCGAATCGACGCTTGATGAGAAGGTAATGCAAAAATTAAAAATCGATTACGGCATCAAACCCGAAGATTTAAACGTATGCTTTTGCGGCCGCATCGCCGAAGAAAAAAACCTTTCGTTTATGTTGGATTATTGGAAAAAAATTATCGAAGAGATTCCGAATGCCAGATTGTTTATAATCGGCGACGGACCGTCGAAATCCGACTTGGAAGAAAAGGCGAAAGAAATCGGACTAGACAAATCGGTCATCTTTACGGGAAAAATCGCGCACGAATTGATAAAATATTACTACCACTTGTGCGACGCCTATCTTATGACTTCCCTTTCCGAAAATCACTCTGTGTCGGCGTTGGAAGCCGTTGCGTGCGGACTGCCGATTGTTCATATTTACGACAAAATAAACGAAGAGCAATATGTTCAGGGTTTAACGGGATTTGTATTTAATGAAATCGATGAACTTATTAAAGTATTAAAAGATATTTATGACAACAATCGTAAGCCGAAGGGCAATCGCTTAAAGGACAAGATTACGGCTTTTGCCGAACGGGACGATTACAAAGCCATGACCGCTGAAATTGTCGATGTGTATAAAAATGCCGTAACGGACGCCGCGGCGGATGTACGATAACAAGCGCCTTTTATTTTTATACCTTGATACGGGAAACGGTCATGCGCAGCCGGCGCGGGAATTGGCACGGCGGTGCGCCGGAAAAAGCGGCATCGAAATCTTTTTGCACCACGGTTTTGCGCCGTCGAATAAATTCCAGCGTTTTTTTTACGAATCGCTTTACAGCCTGAGTTTGCGCTATCTTCGTCCCGCTTATTCGCTTTTTTATGAGGCGACAAAGCCGCGGATTGTTTTGCGCGTATTGGCCTTTTTGCTTGCGCGGCGAAACCGTGCGTATATGGAAGAGCTCATACGGTCTTTAGGCATTACCGAAATCGTGTGTTTTCATTTTGCCGTTACGCCGATAATCGTCGCCGCGCTCAAGGCGCTGCATAAAAAACTTCCGCTTACGGTAATCGTAACCGACCCCTTTACCGCGCACCCGGCGTGGTTTTTGTACGGCGAATACGATTTTGTGAGCGTACGCTATGTCGTATTTTCCGAACAAATGGAACAACATGCGCACAAAACATACGGGATCCGTTCATGCCGCGTTTTTCCTTTTATTACGGCACCGGATTTTTTTGTACGCCGCACCGTACCGGCCGGCAGCATTGTAGATTCAACCGGCATTGCAAATTCAGCCGGTGCGCGCGCTTTTAAAGTATTGATTTCAGGCGGCGGAGAAGGGCTTTCTTGTGCCGAAAAGCTGGTGCGCCTTTTTATCCGCGATTTTATGCGCAGCGCGGCACCTGAAAGCATCTGCGGCGGAAAAAGCGGCGTCCGTGCCGAGCGTGTCGAACTTTCCGTTGTCTGCGGCCGCAACCGCCTGCAAAAACGCAGACTCGACGCGCTGCATATAAAATATCCGGATTTTCCGCTCCGCATTTACGCCTTTGTACACAATATGAGCGAATTGCTCCTTGAGGCAGACTGTCATATTTCAAAAGCGGGCGCGTCGACGGTATTTGAAGCGCAGGCGGCCGCCAAACATCTTATTATCACCGATTATGTACACGGTCAGGAACTTGGGAACGTCCGCTATGTTGTACAAACGGGACGCGGCCGCTTTATCCGAAAAAGTTCCGACGTATTGTCGGCGGTTTACAATCTTGCGCAAACATCTCAAGCGGGCGGGGCAGCAGCAGATCGCACAAGCGGCCGAAAGTCCCGTGCGGGCGGTACAAATGACGAAATCGGCAAGGAACAGACATCCCTCGCCGATTTTATATGCGGATTTTAAATTATAAAAAAACGGCTATTTTACATACGGCATATACTCGCCGTAGCCTTCTTTTTCCATATCCGCATACGGAATGAATCTAAGTGAGGCGCCGTTTATGCAGTAGCGCAAACCGCCCTTTTGCTTAGGACCGTCGTTGAATACGTGTCCCAAATGGGCGCCGCCCGTTTGTGAAAGCACTTCGGTTCTTATCATACCGGCACTTGTATCCTTGCTATAATCGACGGCGAATGTCGTTATTGGTTTTGTAAAACTCGGCCAGCCGCAGCCTGCGTCGTATTTATCGCTCGAAGAAAAAAGCGGCTTCCCCGTTACAATATCGACGTAAATTCCTTTTTCAAAAAACTGATCGTATTCGCTCGTATACGGAACTTCGGTTGCTTTATTTTGCGTTACGTCATATTGAATTTGCGTGAGCTTTTTCTTTAAAGCGTCTTTGCGCGGTACGGAAAAACGGCTTTCATCATAAAGCGGTTTTTCGGCAAGGCTTAAATCGATGTGGCAATAGCCGCCCGGATTTTTATTCAGATAATCCTGATGATATTCTTCAGCACGTACAAAGTTTTTTAACGGCAGAATTTCGACGGCAAGCGGCTGTGCGTATTTTTTTTGCATAAAATCAAAAAAAGCGCGCACGGACTTTTCGGATGAGGGGTCGGTATAGTAAATACCCGTACGGTATTGGCGGCCCCTATCGTTTCCCTGTTTATTGACGGAAAAAGGATCGATGATTTTAAAATAACGGGCGAGCAATTCTTCCAAATTGACCGTTGCCGGATCATAAATAATCCGGACGGTTTCGGCATGCTCGGTTTTTGCCAATTCATGATACGTCGTTTTGGCGGTTTTGCCGTTTGCATAACCGGTTTCCGTTATTTGTACGCCGGAAATACGCTTAAAATATGCTTCAACACCCCAAAAGCATCCACCTGCAAAATAGATTTCTTTTACCGAATCCTTCATACTCCCTCCCGGCTTTGCGGTCTGCTGTTTAGAGGCGCTTTGCGCGTGCGGTTTTACGCACGAAATACATATAATAGCAACGGATAAAAAAATCAATAGTCTTTTATTTGTTTGTAATTGTTTCATATTTGTAATATAAACTATTTTTATAAAAATGGCAAGTGGGTAGCGACATCTCTAGTATTTTTTTCTATTTTGTGTAATACTGCTCAATATAAGTTTATGCTTTTGAGAGGTTCCATTTTGTATAAAGAGGTTGATCCCAAAGTCGATTTTTCAAAACAGGAAGAAGAAATCCTTGCATTTTGGGAAAAAAATGATGTATTTAAAAAGTCGGTAAGCCGGAGAGACGGCTGCGAAGAATATGTTTTTTACGACGGACCTCCTTTTGCAACCGGGCTGCCGCACTTCGGCCATTTTATTCCCGGCACAATAAAAGATATTATTCCCCGTTATCAAACGATGAAGGGCAAAAAAGTCGAGCGACGTTTCGGCTGGGACTGCCACGGCTTGCCCGTAGAAAATCTTATCGAAAAAGAATTAAACCTGAACGGCAAGGCCGATATAGAAAAATACGGCATCGCGAAATTCAACGAAGCGTGCCGCGCAAGCGTTTTACGCTACGTTAAAGAGTGGAAGCAGACGGTAACCCGTTTGGGCCGTTGGGTCGATTTCGACAACGACTATAAAACGATGGAACCCGAATATATGGAATCCATTTGGTGGGTTATGAAAAGCCTGTGGGATAAGGGGCTTTTATATGAAGGCCACTACATTTTGCCGTATTGTCCGCGCTGCGCCACCGTGCTTTCGAATCACGAATTGAATTTGGGCGGTTATAAGGACGTTCACGATCCTGCGGTTACGATACGTTTTAAAGTAAACGGCATACCCGAAGGTTTTGACGACAAGGATGTTTTGAACGGAAGCACCTACTTTTTGGCGTGGACGACAACTCCGTGGACGCTGCCGTCAAACTTGGGCCTTACCGCCGGTCCCGACATCGATTACGTAAAAGTAAAAGACGGCGACGAATACTATATTTTGGCCGAATCGCGTTTGGGCGCCTATTATAAAAGCGAAAGCGAGTATACGATTGTATGGAAGAAAAAGGGCGGCGAATTAAAAGATATGCGCTACGAACCGCTTTTTCCGTACTTTGCGTCTTTAGCCGAACCGACCGACGGTTCCGACGGCAATCCCGCGTCGATCGGTGCATTCCGCGTGTTCACCGGCGACTTTGTAACAACCGAAGACGGAACCGGTCTTGTACATACGGCGCCCGGCTTCGGCGAAGACGACAATAAAGTTTTTAAAGGAACGGGAATTCCCGTCGTATGTCCGATAGACGGCGAGTGCAAGTTTACCGCCGAAATTCCCGATTACGAAGGCCGCTTTGTTAAAGACTGCGATAAAGATATTCTCGAACGCTTAAAAAACGAAAAAAAACTCGTAAAGCGCGAGCAGATTTTGCACGCCTATCCTCACTGCTGGCGCTGTTCAAGCCCGCTTATTTACCGCGCAATCGGCAGTTGGTTTGTAAAAGTCGAATCGATAAGACCCGCGCTTTTAAAGGCGAACAATCAAATTACATGGCAGCCCGCCCACATAAAAACGGGAAGGTTCGGCAAGTGGCTTGAAGGTGCGCGCGATTGGGCGATCAGCCGCAACCGTTATTGGGGAAATCCGCTTCCTATTTGGAAGTGCCCCGACTGCGGAAAAACACTTTGCGTAGGCAGCCGCGAAGAGCTTAAAACATTGTCGGGCGTGTACCCCGAAGATCTGCACAAACAGTTTATCGATAAAATCACGATTCCCTGTTCCTGCGGCGGCACTATGAGCCGCATTCCCGAAGTACTCGATTGCTGGTTTGAATCGGGTTCGATGCCCTATGCGCAAAATCATTATCCGTTCGAAAATAAAGAATATTTTGAAAGTCATTTTCCCGCCGATTTTATTTCCGAAGGTTTGGATCAAACGCGCGGATGGTTTTATACGCTGACGATTTTGGCGGCCGCTTTATTCGATAAGCCTGCTTTTAAAAACTGTATCGTAAACGGACTCATTCTCGCTTCCGACGGCAAAAAAATGTCGAAAAGTTTGCGCAACTACACGGATCCTGCCGTCGTTATTGAACGTTTCGGCGCCGATGCGGTGCGTTTGTTTTTAATGCATTCGGCCGCCGTAAAAGCTGACGATTTAAAATATTCGGACGAAGGTGTGCGCGATATTCTTAAGGGAATTTTAATACCCTTGTGGAACTCGTACGGCTTTTTTGTTACCTACGCGAACATCGATAAGGTGCGTGTAACGGGAAAAGCCTTTGAACACAAGGCGCCGCTTAATCCGCTTGACCGCTGGATTTTGTCCGTTACGCAAAAGCTCGTAAAAGACGTTACCGAAGCGATGGATTCGTACGACTTATCGGCCGCAATCGATCCTATTGTCGGTTTTATCGACCAGCTGAACAACTGGTACATCCGCCGCAGCCGCCGACGTTTTTGGAAAAGCGAAAACGACGACGACAAACTTGAAGCCTACGAAAGCTTGTATACCGCGCTTAAAACACTTACGCTTACTGCCGCTCCCTTTATTCCGTTTATCACCGAAGCTATGTGGCAAAATCTGCGCATTGCGGACTCCGGTTCCGACGGCGCATGCGGCGGCACGGCCGTCTGCGGCGATCCGGTATCCGTCCATTTGGCCGACTATCCCGTTTACGACGAGCAATACCGCGACGACGAATTGGAATTTAAAATGGCGACCGTGCAAAAAGCCGTTTCGATGGGACGTGCGCTGCGTTATCAATATAACCTCAAAATACGCCAGCCTTTAAAAAGCGTCGAATTCGTTACGCGCAATGCCGACGAAAAAACCGTGCTTTTGTCGATGGAAGAATCGATCCGTGAAGAGCTGAACGTAAAAAAAGTGGTTTTCCACGAGCGCGAAGACGAATTGGTCGAATACAAAGCGAAGGCGAATTTCCGCACACTGGGAAAAGAACTGGGCCCGCTTATGAAAGAAGCGTCGGCTTTGATTGCCGGCCTCGACCAGCGCTCCATTCAGTCCGTTCTCGACGGTGCGGTGTTGAGCATCGAAATCGGCGGAAAACCGATAGAGCTTACGCAGGATAAAATAATCGTTGAGCGCTTTGAAAAATCGACGCTGAAGGTTGTGAACGAGGGGACGCTTACGGTCGCTTTGGATTCCGAAATCACCGAAGAATTACGCCTCGAAGGCTATGCACGCGATTTGGTACGCGGCGTTCAAAACCTGCGCAAAGAAAGGGGCTTGAACGTTACCGACCGCATAAAGCTTTCGGTCGGCGCCGACAAAGACAAAGACGGCGAACTCAAAAAAGCATTTGAAATGTTTTCCGATTATATCGCATCGGAAACTCTCGCATCCGAAGAGCGGTGGAACGACCGCATCTCCGGCGCCGCTTTAATTGAAACCGGCGAACTTACATGGAAGGCTGAAATTGAAAAAGCGTAAATTAAAATCGGCGCCCGTTTTACTGTTTTTACTGTGCGCTTTCGTGTGTCTTTTTTTTGAAGGCTGTAAAACGCTTTCGATGCAAAAAGAATCGATCGATCTTTTTACCTTGTTTGACGACGGGGCGGATGTGTATCTTCACATTCCCGTAAACGAAGCGAACAAAAGCTTTGTACGCAACCTCGTAAACGCGTGGGCTGACAATATAAACGAAAGCGACCTCAACAACATGCTGAACCGGACGGAAGAAATCGCTGCGGCTTTTTTTATCGAATGGAGTGCAAATTTAAAAAGCACCGTAAAATTCCAACTTGCTTCGCGGGGAAAATATCCGTCGTTTTTAATTAATGCCGGTTTAACGAAAAAAAACGGCTGGACCGATGTAAGCGAAAAAGCCGCCGATATGATACTCAACCGCAAAAGACATTCCAACAATATCGAACTTGCAAGTCCCGACAACAACCATCTTTTTATCTCGAATAAAGACGTGCTTTCGATGCAAAAAAAATACTTTTTGTATCTTATCTCGCCCGCTTCTACGCCCGATTGGCCGTCGCTTCCGGGCGAAAATACCGCGTTGCCGGTGCGTACGCTTATGGATGATGCCGAACTGGTATCGGTGTATATGCCGACCGCGGGTTCGCTTTTACCGAAGATGGTCGGTTCGCCGATCGAGCTGGGCATTAAGTATGCGGCCGGAACTTTAAAGTCGTATAAAGAAGATCATGCGATTGTAACATTAAAACTGCAAATGAGCGATGAGCGTTCTTTAAAAATCGCCGAAAAACTGTTCCGTTTTGCGGTATTGGGTACGAATATTATCGTAAAGCAGGACAGGGGCACTGTTCTTATTCTTGACAATTTTGTTGTGTGGCCGGCCGCCTTGACCGGTTTGCTGCAAAAAAAACGATGAGGGGGCGGACATGAGTTCGAAAATAATTCTTAAAGCCGAAGCGCTGGACGGCTATTTGACGGAAAAAGATCAGGAGTACCTTGCGCAAATGGATGTACTGTATAAACGCGCAATGGAATCGTTCAGCTTGCTTTCGGCGGGCGGATTCAGTTCGTCTATCGCAAACGAAGAAAAAAAAGTTATAGACGTTTTTAACGAAATGGGACATTTAATGCAAGAAATTTGCGAAGAAGTTCCGGCGTTAAAAGTATTTTCATTTGCAACGGAACCTTCCGCCCATGCCGAAGCATCCCGCGTTATTGCAAAACTGCGCGATATCCGCACCGGACACAACGAGTTTGTGTACTATTGCCAGAGGGCATACGAAATGCTGTTCCGCATGGCTTTTGCCGGAAATCAAACCGACAACAAAAATTATTTGGTCGTAAAAACGCCGGTAAACGTTCCCGTGCAAAACTATTCCGTACATAAAATCCCCGACATCGACTTTAAAATCGAAAACACGGTTATGTGCGTTATGCTCCGCGGCGCGCTTTTGCCGTCGATGATTATATCGAAGGAAGTTGAAGAATATTCTTCGCACGGCTACGTAACGCCTTTTGCGCTGTTTAAAATCAAACGCGACGACACGAAAAGCGAAGCCGACATGGAATACATCCTCGATTTGGAAAAGTCATTTTTTAACTTGAGCGAAATGGACGGTAAAGATCTTATTTTTGCCGATCCGATGAATGCAACCGGCGGTTCATTGGTAACGATTGTAAAATATCTTTTGGAACAGGGCGTAAAGCCGCGCTCCATACTGTTTTTTAACGTTATTGCGGCGCTCAAAGGCAGTTTGCGCGTCGTGCGCGCTTTGGATAACTGTACTTGCTATACGCTGTGGATGGATCCAGTGCTGAATGATGCCGCCTATATTATGCCCGGCTTGGGAGATGCCGGCGACCGGCTTAACGGCGTCGATGCCGAAAGTTCCCCGCGCAATATCATTCAGCTTATAGCGGATTACGGTTCGAATATTGCCGGTTTGTACCGGTCACAGCTGCGCAAAATCGAGCAAACGGTTTTGGGCCATTGAACCGTATGCGCCGTTTTCGGTTTGTCGTTTTTTTATGCGCGCTTATATTGCCGTCCTGCGCCGGCACTATGCGGAATTTACGCTCGGCGCAGTTGCTTGAAAATTTGGGCAATGAATATTATCTTTTAGCGTCCTTATACGAAGAATCGGCTAAATACGATAAGGCGCTGGACCTGTATCGAAAAGCCCGTACCGCCGGAAGTTCAAAAACCGACCGTGAACTGACGTTTAAAATAGCGCGGAGCGCGGCGCTTGCAAAAGATTGGAATACGGCCTTAAAAGAATACGAAAGTCTTTTAAAAACCGATTCCGGCAACCTTCTCGTACAAAAGTCCGTCGCGTGGATATACGGACAAAAAGGCGATTTCAATAAAGCCGAACAAGCTTATGCCGCTTTATACAAAGCGCATCCGTATGATAAAGATATTTGTACCAATTATATTTTGGTTCTTAACGCGCTTAAAAAAGACGAAAAAGCGCGCGAAGTATTTTCGGCATATACCGATGTATACCCGGATGCTGCGAATAAGGCTGAATTGGAAAAACTGTTTGACACAGGCGAAAAAAATACCGAAAAAGGGGCTATTGAACCCTAAACCCGTTGTGTTGCGTCGGCTACGAATTGGCGGTATTTATCGGGATTTACTCTGAAAGCGACTATCGGCAAGCCCGTTTCGCCGAAGGCTTTTTCGAGCGCTTGGTTCGCTTCGCTTATGAGGCGACTGCCCGGTAAAATGCGCAGACTCCGCGTCGAAATTCCTATTGCAAGTTTTTCTCGGATATTTTCGGATTCGAGCAGTTCTTTCAGCTGTGTGTGCATTGTTTCGGACAGCACCATCGCCTGATCGAGGTTTATATTTAAAAGAATTCCGGCAAAACCGTCTTTTTTATATTCAAACACAAAGTCGCGGAATTTGAAAAAATCGAGGAGAACTGCGGCGATCCGTTTCATCATAAGCGGATTGTTTTCAAGACCCGGTATCCGCAAAAGCACGAGGGCTAAATCCTGTTCGGAAGAAGCCGCGCGCACGAGTTCCGAATCGAGGCGTGTTTCCATGTAGGATTCCCAGCCGACGCCCGTTGCCGGCGAAAATAAACCGGTCGGATCGCTTATGCGGTCTTGTGCCGGCAATTCTTCGGCATCCGCAGGCGCGGCAAAGGCCGTTCCGGTTCCGTCCGGCTCGGGATAGGAGGGTGCCCGTTCGGTAACCGTCTGCGCATATAAAGGCGGTTCAAAATCCGCGGCGATTTCAGGCTCGGCGCTTTCGGAAGGGGGAGCGTATGAAGCGGTTTGCGGCTGAAGAGTCGGCATGTGTACGGCGGTCGATTCCCGTTCGGGATTCGGGAAAAATTCCGTTTGAGCAGCCGTTTTTTCCGCTTCATATTCGGCGCCTTGGCCGAAAACCGAAAGATAGATAAGAACGGCAAATACCGAAAGCGTGCAGGCCAATATGACCAAAAACGAAAGTCGCGCAGGATTGTAAATATCGGACGGGTGCAGCGTATAAACGGCCGCCGTAAGCACTGTGTTTTCTTTTGATGAAGCGGAAACTGTCGTGCTGAATACTTTAATAAAAGGCGACGAAGTTTTTAATGAGGGCATTCCGAGCGCATCGGGTACAATCAAATGCGATGAGGACGGATAGGCAAATACGATGTCGCGGCCCGAGCGGACGAGCAGGGCGGCAAGGTATTTGTCGCCGACCGTTTTATTTTGAAAGTCGCGAAGACGTTCCTCATTCAAATCGAAAAAAAGAACCGAATTAACATCTTGGCTGATTCGGGTAAAATCCCGCTCCGCACGGACGGGACCGTTCTTTACACTGACAGCGACCGAACCGGCAAAATATGCGGTCGTTACTGCAAATAAAGATAAGATTATTCCTGCGAATACGTATATCCCTTTTTTAGCTGCACCCATACAAACTATTATATCAAGATAGCGCTGTATTGTACAGATATTTCGTTTGAATATGGCATATTTCTTCGGTAATTTTGTTTAGGTCGGGGCGTTTGCCGTGATAACGGGCGTGCCATGCGGCGTAGGGGAGTATGCTTTTTTGTACGGCACTGCCGTTTGCTTGTGCGTTGTGCGGTTGCAGGCTTTGCAGCTCGTTTACATACCGGAGTAAAAAGTTTTCATAGTCTTTGAGCGTAAAGCGCCGTGCTTTTCTTACCGTATCGGTACCAGCGGCAAAATAAGAATCGCCGTGCGGGTCCCTTTGGTGTGTATACTGCGGTGCCCGTTTTATTTTTGCCGAAACTTCGTTTGCGTGTACGAATTCGACGGTGCCGGCATGCAAAGCGCAAAAGCGGTCATACGCATTTTTATATTGCTTTAACAGGGGCGTCGTAAACGCTTTTTGCCCACCGGCGGCACAACATACACTTTCAAGTTCGCTTCTATACATAAGCGCGCAAAACTCTTGCTGTGCGGGAAGGAGCCTGCCGCTTTGCGTGCCGAACAGGTGATCGAAATAAGAGCCTTTTACATACGCTTTGCCGCCCGTATAGCAAAAATCGGCGCCGCCGGTCGCGATACGTTTAAAGCCCGCTTTGACGGCAAAGTCCATCGCGGTAAGCGTTACCGTTCCGCTTGAACAATCAAAAAACGGAAAAAGCGGTTCGGCATTTTTTTCGGGAGCATGCAAAAGTTCGATAAGGAAACACAGCGGATGGGCGCTTTTAAAAAACAATATGCGCGCCTCGTTTTGCAGCACCCTTTGTACGACAGCAGGGCAGCAGCACAGGTCGCAGATAAAAAGTGTTTTCGCATCGATCGGCGCATAAAAGTGATCTATCGAAAGCAGCTGCGGGTCTATCGTTACGACCGCGTCGGACGCAATACCCTGCGCGCTGAGCGCGGCAAAAGCCGTATCCGTTGCGACGATATAATAAGAATCCCGGTACCGTTTTAAATCGTCAAAACTGTTTTCGAGACCCGGCCCCGCTCCGGCAATAAAAGCCGTTTTTTCGGTCGGAAATGCCGTGCGCGTAAAGTCGGCAATCAGATGTGCGTTCGCACTCGAATATAAAAACAAATTGCGCATAATATTGGCGTGCCACAGTTTCCCGAAACGCCCTTGCGTGGAAACGTCGGCACCGATATCGCTCAGCGCTTTGTCCGCGCTTTCTTTTATGTGCTCAAAAATGAGCGGATTTGCCTGCGCCCATGACCGGAGCGGAAATAAGCAAAAGTTTCCGTCCGCCGGCGGAAAATACCGCTCGAGTAAAAAATCGTAGAGGCTGTCGGCCGTACATACGGCAATGCGGTCATCGAGTTTTACGCGCGGGTCACTTAAAACAAAACGCAGCGACTCTTCGTTTGCCTCGACCGCCGCAATGCGGGCGTCGGGACGGCGTTTTGCAAGCTCGTTTAAATGAAGCGCTGCGCCGATTCCGGCTACGAGGATAAAACCCGCTTGGCTGAATACGTCAAGCGCGGCAAAAGAGGAGGCTTCTTTTTCTGGATTGTATATTGAAGCTGAGGGTTTACCGTCTTCATAGCAGGGCAAAAAACAGCCCGTTTTCGACTGTACCCATGTCGCATAGCACGACTTATCCGCTTTGTTCATTTATAACAGCTTAAACAGTTCGTCGAATGTGTGCAATAGCGAATCGCGGCATTTGTGCATAAATTTTTCGGTTTTGGGATATTTTAACGCCGACAAATAATCGATGAGTGCGCAGTTTTCGTACCACAGATTTTCGTCCGCCTTGCGCTCCTTTTGTTCGGTTAAAAATGAAAAAACCGCTTTTTTATTTTTGTCCGTATCCCTTTGCGGTAAACAGCGCACCGCGCCCTTTTTTGCGTTTTTTCCGTTTTCGATAAGGGCTTCATCGAGTTCCGTCCACAAAATATCGCGGATTGAACCGAGCGGCTCTTCATACGGTTTATCCGACAGGCGGAAGACGCGGCCGGAAAATTTTTTGCCTTGAGCGGAAAACCAGCGGCGGTATATGCCGAGCGGCGAATGCGAAGATGCATATAAGCGTGATGAAAGCGGTTTTAGGCGGTTGTCGAACCTGCTGTCGTTTTGTTCGAGGGCATTCGGCTGCGCATGCTGAAAGCCCTTTGAGGGTGCAAGATCCAAACCGCAAAAAAATATCGGCGATGAACTTATGGAAAGGGCAAATTCCGCCGCGGTACCGCTTACGCTGCCGTTGCGCACGGCGCGGGCTGCTTTAATGCCGCAAAAATCGAAGAGCAGGCTTTCGATTCCGTCTCCGTAACGAAGCGGCAAAACGGGGAGGTTTTCGAGTAAAAAAGGGTCCATATTACTTTCGGCCGGGGCGGCAATTGGGATGTCGATTCCGCGATCGTGCAGTTTTTTTAAAATACGCACATGGTGCCGCGCATAAAACCCGCCGTCGGTCGTTATAAGCATATCGGGGTATATTTCGTTGTGAACGAGGACATTCAGCGCCGAAGATACGGCAATCAAAAAAAAGGACGCGCGGTGTTTTTGTATAAAGGGAAGGGAGGGGGCAAGCGACGGTCCCGATGCAGCGACCAAAACGGGCTGATTTCCGGCTTCAATTGTGCACGGACGGCGCAGATAGACGCAGAATTTCACGCTGTTTTTAAGCCAGCGGCGCGAAAAAAAACTTTGCGTTGCCAGCACATCCCTGCTTTTTTGCAGCAAAAGTTTTACCGCTTCCCATGCAAGGCGGCTTTGGTTTTCAAAAACCTGCTCGGCGGGCTTCCATGCGATAAAAAAGGCGCCGAAAACCTGACGGTCGCCCAAGGCGGAAAAAAGCGTTTCGGACAAAGCGCCGCTTTCGTTTCCGCAAAAAAAAACGTCGTCCCATGCAGCTTTTTCACATGCAGTTTGCATTGCGTTGGTAAAATCGGCGGAAGAATCGGGTAAAAAACATCCGTCGTATTGAATCGCGTAGAGGGGAATCGCCGGAAAGCGCTCGCGTAAAAAAGGAAGACAGTACGAAAGGCAGGGGCCTAAAACGACAAGGCAAAAAGGATTAAAATCGCACGTAAGGGAAGATACAAACTGCTGCGCTTCGCGGCGCGGATTATATGCGGAGTGCAGGTAGCGGCCGTTTGCTTTGCAGGTAAACGCGTCGTGCGCCGATTCAAGATGCACCATAATCTTTTGTGCTTGCCTTTTCGATCCGCACAAGGGACGCACACCGGGGGCTGAGCAGTTTTTGTATGACGGATTCTATGTGCGCCAACAAAGCTTCATCGGTGTTTTCAGCGTTTCCATTATACGCCACCGTATGATTTTCCGCGGCGGCTGCGATTGCTTTCGTATCCGAGGTCGGGAGCGCAAGGCAAAGACAAGTGCAGATAAAATCGAGGTCGGACGGATACAGATATACGGAAAGATATTCGAAAACCGTGTTCAGCCGTATAAGATAGGTTTTTCCGGCGTTTTCAAAGGGGGCAAGATTGCTTGTTGCAGTACTTTTGGGGGGAAGGGCAGACAATATCGCGTACAAATCGTTTACAAAAGCAAGAATTCGCGGGAATTTTTTTTCAAAAAAAGTTTCATCCGGAACGCCGGCCGCAACAAAAATAAAGGGACACTCATTGTGCAGCGATTTTTTTATGCACAGTTTTTCGAACGTGCAGTCTCGACGCGAAAATAATTGATACAGCCCGCTTAAAGAATCGCCTTGCAAAATATGCCGGTCGTCGTCTGGAAGCGTTCCGTTCCAAAAGTCGCGCGTGGAAATCGATTTGCGCACCGTTTCAGCGTCGAAGCCGTGGTTTAAAACCATTTGAAAATCGCCGTTTACTTCGGCAAAAACCGCAAAGTGCACGGCGATTCCTTCGGCAAAACGATGAAAATCAGTCAGCAACGCGTCGAGAAAGGGCGCCGCCGATTCGTTTTTTCCGTCGGCGGCATATTTGCTTGCTAAGCCGTATAAACCCATTAAGACAATCCGAGTTCGTTAAACAGTTTTTTGTATACGGGGAAATGTTCCGATTGCGCGAACTCGACGATTTTTTCTTCGGGAAGGTTTTCCAAAAGCTGATCCATGTATGCCAAAACCGATTTTATTTCATCACGCATATTTTGCGGAATGTTTGCCGCCTGTTCCGTTCTTTGGGACAAAACGCCGTCGGTTTCTATGTTTTTACCGAATACCGTTTCGGTCTTTTTGTCTTCGGCGCTCTCGGAAAGTTCGGCCGCATCTTCTTCTTCTTCTTCAAACGAAAGGTCGGTTTCGCCTTCGCTTTGCCACTGTTTGCTGTTAAAAACCTGGTTTACGGGCGAATATTGGTTTGTTTCTTCTTTTTTGGTCGCCGGTTCCGCTTCCGCGGGGTTTTCGGCTAAAAAGCGGACGTCCGTTTCGTTGATTTCTTTGGGTTTATCGTCTCCTTCAAAAAAATCCTCAGCCGAAGAATCCACAACAAGATCTTCTACAACCGGAATTTCTATTTCGCTCGGAAGTTCTTCTTCGACGGTTTCGTTTTCGCTTAAGTCGAAATCTATATCGTCAAGCTGCGGCTCATGAAGTTCGTTTTCTTCTATATTTAGTTCAGGCATTGAAGACGCATCTTCAGGGAGTTCTATGTCCGGAAAAGCTTCATCTTTTATTTCGGCAGGTTCTTCGGCGGCTGCTTCCGCAGCAGGTGCGCTCTCTTTTTCGTTTTCGGCTTCATCCGTAAAATCGGCGCTGGTTAAAATATTGTTGAGTTCATCTCCCGAAAGCGCGATCGTATCGTCACCGCCGTCGTCGGCAAAAAAGCCGCCGCCTTCTTTTTCGTCGGTTTTATCGGTATCACCGGCCGTGCTCGGTGAGGTTTTTAACGCGGTAAAGTCTTCTTTTAATTCGTTGATGTCGCGGCGCAAATGCGAAAGTTCGCCCATAATTTTTTCAAGAAGGGAAGAACTCATTGTTTGAACGTCGGCAGTTTTTGTCTGTTCGCGCACTTCTTCGTCTTGTTCCAAATCGCCCGTTTCGTCGTCGGCTTTTACGGCGATATCGTATATTTGATCGGTTTGAGCCGTTTCGCCCGAAGGCGCAGACAAAGACTCGCCGGCGGTATCCGTATCGAAGGCCGATATATCGACGCTTTCCATAACGGGCGCTTCATCCGATACCGTTTCAATATTGTCAAGATTTTCAAAAGTTTCGAGCGGAACACTTTCCGTTTCCGCGCTTGTTTCTTCGGTTCCCGCTGCAGCGGCTTCAAGGTCTATGCTTTCGGACTCGGAAGCTTCAAGCGGCTCGTCCGAATCGAACATACTTGCGTCGATTTCTTCAAATTCGCCGCCGGCAGTCGAATCGGCTTTGGGCGCACTTTTACTTTTATCTTCTGCGGTTTCGACTGCCGCGGTTTCCGTACTTTCTTTCGGAAAATCCGGCATAATATGTTCAAAATTGTCATCAAACGATAAATCGATATCGAGAGGCTGCTCGTCCGCAACGTTTCCGGTTTTTTCTTCGGTTTGCGGTGCGTATTCTTCTATATTAAAATCATCGATTTCAGCGGCTTCTTCAAGCGGCATAAGCTCTTCGGCGGAATTCTCGGACGCCGCCGGAACCGCATCTACGGATTCCAAAGCTTCGTCGATTTTCGCGTTTAAGTTATCGTCTACGGATTTCGGAATTGTGTCTATATCGGGCACGTCGGCAAAATCCAAATCGTCGATAAAAAAAGCCGAAGAATCATTTTCATCTTCTTTTTTCTTCGCTTCTTCTTCCGCGGGCTTTTTTACCCATACGCCGTATTGTTCGAGATCCTTTTCGTCTTTATGCTGTAAAATGTTATCGAAGTTTTCATGCTCTATAGACATAACTGCTCCATGCATACAAAATATACGTATATCTTATATATCGGTAATTTCGGCATTTTTATTAACCCGTTTCGCCGATTCTTTTGAATTATTATATCACACTTTTTATATTCAGTAAAAGGGGAAAATGGCCGAAAATTGAAAATATGAACCGGTTTCACTTTATGTTTTCGATAATCGCCGCCGTTTTTGTGTATGTATGCCTGTCGGTTTTATTCGGGCAGGAAGGAATATGGGCGTATAATCAGCTGCAAAAACAAAAGATTGCGCTTACCGTAGGCGTCGAGCGTTTACAGGATTTGAATAGCCGACTTTTAACGGAAAGCACCGCTTTGCAAAAAGATCGGGACGTTATCGCTTCATATGCGAAAAAAATGGGCTTTATTTATCCGAACGAGCATTTGGTAAAGATAAACGGAATTCCCGAAGCGCCGCCTGCCGTCTACGATCCGGGAACAAAACTTTTACGGCCCGACATCATTTTTATTCCCGAATGGCTTGCGAAAAGCATCGCCTTTTTGACCTTTGTTTTTTATAATCTTGTTTTTTCGATTTTAAGCGTAATCCGTTATCATGATCCTGCAAAAGTCTGACAAGAATTGTCTTTCATCTGTTTCTCAAGCGCTGCTTCAAGGAAAGGTTGTCATTATTCCGACCGATACGGTTTACGGTTTTTCGGGCATTGTTCCCGTAAGTGAGGACGCGATACGGCGCATTAAGGGGCGCAACGAACTGAAGCCCTTTATACAACTTATCGCCGACCCGGAAGACATCGCCCTGTATTCGCCGACAATCGTGCCGGATAAAATCCGTTCGCTTATGCCCGGTGCTTTAACCGTCATCGTTTCCACACAAAATGCTTCCGGCGGCCACGCGACAACAGCTTTCCGCTGCCCCGACGATGAATGGCTGCGTTCCCTTATACGAATCTGCAAAGCGCCGCTTTATTCGACAAGCGTCAACCGGAGCGGAGCGCCCGTTATCGCCGACGTAAAAACAATGGAAAAAGAATTCGGCTCGGAAGTGTTTTGCATTGTAGACGGAGGGGCGCAAAAACAAAGCCTTCCGTCCACGATAGTCGACATTACCGGAGGCGAAATAAAAATTCTGCGCCAAGGCGTCGTACGCATAGAAAGCGGCGATTAGTGCCGCAAAAATATCAGCGGTGCCAGCGCACGGGAATGCTGCCCTGTTTTACGGAAAGAACTCCCGAATTGTCGTATTCGGCGACAAGACTTATTTTAACGCCTTTCATCGTCGATTCGCTTTCGACGGTCAGTTCCCAGCGGATGGGTTGGGCTTCCGGTGCATTTACGAGGGCCGCTTCGCGCGGAAGTTCGGGAAAAAAGGAAGCGTTCGGCTTACCTTGCTGTACGGCGGACAAAACGTTGCCGTTTACGCTTACGGAAATATTCATCGATGCGCCGTTTTTAAAAATCACAAAACCTCTTCCGCCGCGCAAAAGAATAATTTTATCTATATAGTCTTCGCCGTACCATGTTCCCGAAAGTTTTTCAGCAGTTATCGAAGAAGCGGCGCCCTGTTTTTCGTTTTTTTGCGTTCCGCCGGTATTGAATTGTTTTATGAGTGAAGTCAGCGAATTTTTCGCTTCGGTCAGAATTTTATAGTAGCCGTCGTAATTATTTTCCAGCACCGTTTCTTTTCTCGTCGCGCCGTCGATTAAGTGCAGCTTTAAAAACCATTGGCCGTCTTTTTCATATATCTGCGTATAAAAAAACAGGGAATCGGCGTTTCCGTATCGCGTAAGTTCGGCGGCCGAATATTCGCTTGAGCGCTTGTCATACACGGTAAAAAGATCCGACGAGGTCAGCTGCGAAAAAAACAAATCTTCAGTCATTTTGATTACGGCCGAATCGCCCGAAGACGATGAGCTTGCATAAACGTACAGTGCCGGCTTTGCCTGCGCGCTTAAAAACGCGGCCGGAATGCACAGCATAAAAAGCAGCACGGAATGTTTCAGACGGCATTGTACGTTATTCATCATCCGTTCAGTCCTTTACGGAAGTCCCGCTGCATATCGCGCTGAATGTCGCGTTCGCGTATATCCGAACGCTTATCGTATTGTTTTTTGCCTCGGCACAATCCCAAGTTGACTTTCACTCTTCCGTTTTTCAGATAAAAATCAAGCGGAATAAGCGTTACGCCTTTTTCTTCGACCTTGCGGTTCAGCCGTTTTATTTCGTCGCGGTGCAAAAGCAGTTTTTTCGGCCGGTCAGGATCGTGATTGAATACGGAAGAAAAAGCATATTCGGAAATATGCAATTGCTTCAGCCAAACTTCTCCGTTCGAGATTTCAGCGAAGGCGTCGGGAAAAGAGATGTTCCCCGCTTTTACCGATTTTACTTCCGTACCTTTCAGTTCTATGCCGCATTCGAGCGATTCGGTTACGGTGTAGTTAAAGCGGGCTTTTTTGTTTTGGGCAATCATCTTTGTGCCGGCCGTACTCATACCGACAGTATACGCTATGTGCAAAAAACGCTCAAGGGGGAAGTTGAAGGTGTGTAGGGATTCAGCATGGACGCGAATCAATGAAAAAAATGCTCGTACAAGAACGCCCGTGTTAAAAATTCCCCGTTGACTCTTTTGTATTTTTTCGCTAAGATAACCGTGTTTGTCGTATCTTTGCGGCAAACAGCGGGCAATAGCGCAGTTGGTTAGCGTACAAGTCTGGGGGACTTGGGGTCCCCGGTTCAAATCCGGGTTGCCCGATTAAAAACGGCATTTGGGGTAAATGCTATTTTTATGTAAAACAAGCAATTAGGAATCTTTCTGACTTTCAGAAGTTTTGAAATGTAAACCGCATATCAACCGGTTATCAAAATTTCAGGAGGTCTGGTATGGATTATCATCTTTTCAAAAAAGCGACAAAGTCAAAAAATAAAATAATACACCGCTGGTACTATTATTTTATCGATCCTGTATCGGGAAAAAAGATTCAAAAGGTATGTAAAAATTGTAAAACGCAGGCAGAATCGCTCGCCTACGTTTCGTCATTACCCCCGCTGTTTTGTACGGAAAAAATTACAATCAAGAAAATCGCCCAATGGATGTATATTCCCGGCGGTGCCCATATGGAACGCTTGGAAAAATTGGGGCGGCATTCCGATATAAAAACCCTCAAAGAAAAACGGCGTCTATTGAATCTCTGCGTTGAACAATTCGGTGATTTGGAACTTGCCGATTTAACGGTTCCTTTGGTAATGAATTTTCTCATAAAAGACGGACATTCGGGCAGTTGGAAAAATAATTTTTTAACCGTTGTCTGCGAAGTGTATGCCGAAGCGCCGTTTCATAATCTTCCGTATATACCCACTCCTTCTTTTCCGAAATTCAGACGAAACACAACAAAAAAAGATATTCTTACCACTTCGGAATTGAATAAACTTTTTGATGAAAATGTGTGGCGCACCTTACACAAACACTTGTATGCAAAGTTACCGCAATATGACGAGGGGTATAAAGCCGTTTACTTATTATTCTTAACAAGCATTACCTGCGGGTTGCGATTGGGAGAGGCCATCGGCGTACGGGTAAAACAGTTTTTGTTTGAGCAAAACATGTTCGTTGTAGACGGATTTTATCGCTATACGGAACGGGAACGAACCGACTTTAATAAGTGCGGCTCTCAGGCTGACAGAAAGCTTCGAGTGGTTCCTTTAAGCGATACGCTTAAAGCTCTGATACAAGAGTACATCAAAGAACAAAATCTTACGGCGGATGATTTTGTTTTTACGCGGTACGGGAAACCCATTCGAAAACATCTTGCAGAAAAATGGTTCCAAAGGGCTTTAGCGGTTTCGGGGATTGAAATCGGAACAAGAAAACTGACGCCCCATTCGTTACGGTATACGTATATCACGAGAATGCGCCGCGATGTTGCAGGCGAGACGGTTCAAAAATTGGTCGGGCACACATCGATTGCCATGACCGATTATTATACCCGCTCGGCAATTCCTGAATTATGTAAAGCCATAGAACCGGCACGAAATGCCGTTAATACGCTATTCGAATGAAGGTGTTTTTAGCGTATTATCCTTTTGAGCTCTTTTTTTGTAATTCGGTATCCTCTTTGGATTTTAACCTGCGATAGTCGAGTTTTGTCTGAATATAGCTGTCGATAAATCTCTTGTCCTGTTCGTCAAGGCAATCGTAGCCTTTTACTAAACCCGAATACGCCTTTGCAAGGGCGAAAAGATACGCGTCAAAATCCTGCCGATGATATTCATCCTTCGTTAAAAGCCACTGAAGCGTAACGTTCAGTTTTTTTGCAATTTTCGGCAGCACCTCTTCGGAAATATACGATTTTCCGTTAACCCAATTCATCAACGCTTCATAGTCGATAATATCGCTCAAATATTTTTCATGAAGTGATTTAAGATCATAATCATAGTCATCATTGTTTTGCCGAAGCACCGTTTCAATTCGGTACAAAATACTTTTTCGGCTATACGGATTTTCAGCGGTATTTTCGCGTAATGTTGTTTCAGGATTTTCACCGTAGACAAGCCAATCCAACGAAACGTTCATAAATCGTGCTAGTTTTGCAACCAGCTCTATAGACGGCAGCACATTTTTTGCCTTCCACGATGCGATAGTGGAAGTGGGAATATCGACCAGGGCGCAAAATTGACGTCGACTTATCTTTTTTTCTTCCAGATACGCTTCTAAAATTTCTACCAATTGCACGCACGTTCTCATGTTGTTCTCTTGACTTTAAATAAAAATGATACTACACTGTATGCGAATTATAGCACAATAAGCTATAATTCGCAATAGCTGTATTCTGAAAAGTCAGCGTTCCGTTACTGCTTGTTGACGATTATACCATTGAAGGCCGAGTTAATACATACCCCAATTAATAATTCGGCAGGGAGGATTAATGAACAATTTTGATTTGGAGTTAAAGCATATTCAACTGCAAAATGAAAAATTGGCACGAGGTTTGGGAGAGATTTATACCATCCTTACGCAGCCGAAAACCGAACAGAACGGCCAAAAAGAGTTTTACACTATTGAAGAGTGTGCAAAGTTAAAAGGGGGAGCAGCGCTCAATACGTATAAGGCCAATAGGTTTTTACTTCCCGGCTGCGGCAACCCGCGCTATTCGGTATTCATAGCAGGCAGGCTTTGTTTCCCGAAAGATGAAGTTATCAGATGGCTTAAAGTCAGCGATGAAAATTATCTTGACTACGCCGCTTCGTGCGGGATACATACCGTGCCGGAAAAGTATCTTCGCTTATCGCAAAAAGCACGAGCAAAGAATAAAAGTGTGTTATCGTGCGAAACTAAGAAAAAATACATACACTGATTTTCACCCTTGCGCTTCACAGCTTTATTTTTATTTTGTAAACGCAATAAGTTCCCTAATGTTTACATTTACGGTTTTTATAATCTCTTGTGCTTTTTTTCTTGCTTGAACTTCAACCCATTCTTGGAAACTGCTTTTCGGTTTAAAGTAATACACGAAATCACAATTCAGCGATTCTGCAATTTTTTCCATCGTTGAGATTTTCAGATTCTTTTCATTTCGCTCCATAGTGCTGATTCTCGGTTGCGTTACGCCGGCCCGACGGGCAAGTTGCAATGCCGTCATACCGACGGCGTAGCGAATTGTTTGTATCCAACTTTTACCGTGCGCAATTATATTTTTGTCGGCCGGTAATTGAGAAGTCTTTTTATCCAAAGCCCGTATTGCCAGTAATCGCGTATTCATATATATAACCTATATATTATTAAAATATAACTATAATATAATACATAAACAATATTATTGCAACAGTATAATAATGGATATATTATGCAAAGCACTGTATCGGTATAGATTAAGCGGTGCGAAAGTGATACCGCTTTTTTTTCGCGTGCACCGCATTAAATGTTTATATAGCAAGAAAATATAGGCTCGGTGCACCGCTTTCTTTATCTTGCTGAATAGATACCGTTGTGAATCTTATATCTTGACAGATTTTTCCAAACAAGCAAAAGTTATATATGAAGAAAATCCGTCAAAAGAACATGCAATTAATAGGAGGCACCATGAAAGCAGTTAAACCTGAAATACTCAGGCCAGTTAAAGTAAAATCAACCTACGACAAAACCGAAGCAGAAATAACTCACATAATGTATCGAAACAGCAAGGAAGGATTAATCCCCGAATGGAAGGAAATCTTGGATGATTCGGTGCCGCAACTTGACACCGAAACGCTTTTTGAAACGGGGCTGCATCAAACAACGATTCCCTTTCCGGTAGACCGATTTCCGTTCCTGGAAACCATGAGCGCACAACAGGCCTACGATTACGCACAGGCGGTATGCGTGCGAGAGAGGTGGCGATGCAGTTATGAAAACATACTGATAGTGCTGAATCAGATGGATATGTCGCTAAATGATTAACGGGCAATGTATGATAAACATAATATACGCCCGATATGTTTAGGAGCCGATTTAAAATAAAAAAGCCGAGATATGTCCCCCGCAGGTACAATACCCGCGCAATTACAAATCTCAGCTTTTTAGAAAAAGCCCGAGTCCTTGCAAGTCCCCAGGTCCAATTCCCGAGCAATCAAGGCTCTCCGGCTCTTTTTAGAAGCCGAGTTCCTAATCCCAAGGGTACAATTCCCGAGCAACTAAGATTCACAGCTTCTGTATTAAAAGTACCACGATAGCAGGGATTTGTCAAGGCAAAAAGAAAACCGATTATACTGCGTATTGAAGAAAAGAAATTACATAAGAAGCTGTCCACATGAGGCGAAAGGAGATCGCTGAAAATCGGATATCGCCGATTGTGGGCAGATGAAAAGGGAGTGTGTTAATAGATTTGATAATTCAAGTTAAAATAAAAAAGCCGAGATATGTTCCCCCGGAGCTACAATTGCTCCACAATTACAAATCTCAGCTTTTTAGGAAAAGCCAGAGCCCTTGCAATCCCGGAAGTACAATTCTTCCGCAATCAAGGCTCTCCGACTCTTTTTAGAAGCCTAAGTCCTTGCAATCCCACGGGTCCGATTCCCGAGCAACCAAGGCTCTCAGCTTCCGTATTAAAGATAGCACGGTAGCAGGAACTTGTCAAGCAAAAGCTAATTGAAAGCAAAAATCATATGTACAAGATACCGGTAACCGGTTATGATACCTTACAGTACGGGAATAATATTATGGAAACTTTACATTCACTTTTAGAAGAGGCGACAAAGCTGCAAACGATAATACATACAAAACATCCCTTTGACAAAAACGCTCTTATCCAACTGCAAAAGGCTTATAAAAATGAGATAACCTGGTCATCCAATGCCCTGGAAGGAAACACGATACATTTAGCTGAAACACAGCTGATTCTTGAGCAAGGCCATACCGTTCACGGACATACAGTAAACGAAATCCGTGAATGCATTGGGCATGGAAGAGCATACGATTATATGTTTACGCAAATAGACAAACAAAAAATAGACGAGCAGTACATAAAAGAACTGCACTATTTATTTGCCAAAGACATAGACACTATTCCGTGTCCGGGCGAGTATCGCGATGTCAGTAAAATATTTGTTACCGTTACGGGAAGCGAATATGCCTGTCCCGATTATGATGAAGTTTCCGCTAAAATGACCGACCTTGTCGATTGGACAAATACCATGCAAAACACCTTGCACCCGATTGAACTTGCATCTCAGATGCACCGACGATTTGTGTATATACATCCGTTTCCGGACGGGAACGGACGGATTGCACGATTGCTTATGAACACCGTTTTGTTACAGGGACAATATATGCCTGTTGTAATAGAGCCGAAACAAAAAGAAGCATATATACAAGCACTTGAAAACGGGAGAGTCTACCCGACCGGATTTGACATCTTTATTGCACAGCGTGAGCTTGAACAGCAGTGCCGTTTTACGAAACTGTTAAGTAACACGTGAGCTCTTCGACTCAGAATCATGACTACTATGATTTACACACATGTTCTGAATCGAGGTGTGGAAGAAGTTAAAAGTTCTTTAGGTAGTATTTTAACCGGTGGGACCGATGAATTTTAAGCGGAAATCGTATAAATACTATTTTCTCTGGGGATGTTGTGATATACTAAATCATGATTCTTATACGGCAATTTTGCCTGGTAAGAGGATTATGACGGATACGGAGAGCTGTTATGTGCACACAACGCGGTACATGGGGAAAAGATGAAAATGTATAATTTCTTACAATCAAAAGGTATTACATCAGTTTATCATTTTACAGAAAAGTCAAATTTAAAATCTATACAAGATTATGGTGGTATATATTCTTTAGCGAAATTAAAAGAAAAAGAAATTTCGGAAGTATCATATATATCAAATGAATGGTCTCAAAATGCTGATAATTATAAATATCTTGATACATATGTTCATTTGTGCTTTATACAAGGTGAACATCCAATGGCTTATATTGCTGCAGTGAAAAAACAGAAAGATATTATTTGGTTGGAAATAGCTGCAGAAATACTAAAATTGCCAGATATCCTATATACTAATGATGTCTCTAACAAAGCAGGTGTTCAAACTTATAATAGTACTTTAGCAAAATCTAAATTGGATATTAATGCCATCTATGATTTTTTAGATTTTGAGGATGGTAATAATAAAGCTAGAAAATTAGCAAGTTATAAGTATGAAATACTAATTCCGGATTGTGTACCTTTGTATTATATTAGGAATATTTAATATGAGAAGACCTTGTTTTATACCTTATAATGATATTATTGGGGTAAAAAAAATTATTATTGATTTTAAATTTTATAATGGATTTAGTATAACTCAAAAACAGAAATCAATTAAATCTTTTCATGATGAAATTTTAAAAAAACAAAGTAATTTGAATATCTTAGAAATTTCAACAAGGTCAGATATAGATTTAGGAAAAGATTTAAGTGCATTCAATTTAAAGACACAAACTATAAATACTGAAATTCCGTTTACAGTAGAAACTGCATTTCAAAGTAGCAAAGTGTTTGAAGATGGTGGTCCTTATATAGATTTATTATTAAAATCTTCGAAAGAAGCAAAAAAAGATGAAAGATTAAAAAACTCTGGAAAATTAATTGGGTTTAATTTTTTTAATAAAGAGTATCCAATAGAACCTAAAACGTTATTTTACGATTGGTTATATGTAAATGTATTAGTAAAGAATGAGAATTTACATAAGAGCTTGCTAAAATATAATTGTTTTACAGATATTGAATTTAATCCAGATAAATCTATAAATTGTCAAGCTCATTCAGTTGCTTTATTTTTATCGATGAAAAAGAATAATATTAATTTTGAAAAAATAAAAGATATAAATTATTTTAAAAGAATAATTTATGGTGATACATTATTCGACCCTGTCATAAATTCTGTGTAACTGACAGAGCTTAATTATAAATGGGAACACGCCTGTCAAAAAGAATTGCAAATTGGTTTACTGCCAGAGCCCAGTCTTTAATAACCATCGTCCATCTGCACTGGCGTTTTTTATTACCAGATACATTACCTTGTATATCGAATCGTCGTCCGGAAAACTTAATTTATTTTGAGTAACTTTTCTCAAAGAGAAGTTCAATGATTCGATCGCGTTAGTTGTGTAAATTCCTTTTTCGGCTCCGGTCTTATGCGCAACTTCAATCTCCATGAACTTGTCCATTATCCACTGGAGCATTTCCAGCATTGGATCTTTTGCTGTTACAAAATCCAGTAGTTTATTTTCGAAAAATGCAGTATCGTTCTTCTTGGCCATTGTTTGTTCCTTTTTTGTTAGTGTGGTAACCAACATTCTGGAATTTTCAATGGCTTTTTTCTACCACAAATTGCGAACTTTATTGTACACTATCCAAAAAAGAGCCGTTATACGTACACTATCGCTGAGCTTTTGACTTATTGCATACTGTATTATTTTTAACAGTTCCTTGTTGTTGCTCTCGATACGTCCCGTTACATTGCTTATACCAATTTTCTTTCATCTTGTATGTTTTACCGTCGATTATCAGCTCATATTTTTTTTCTGTGCTGTTGAAAAAGTCAATAAAAGTAGAGAGGCTAAAGCCCCCTAAAGATGTCATTTAAGCAGCCTTTTCAGAGGCAGCCATTAATCGGTACACAACAGGAGGAAAGCCTCCTTCGTTAAAGGTATTAACCCGTTGCCTGTTGTAGTACACCATTGCATAACGCCATACAATCGTTTTAACTTGTTCAATCGTCAGCTTCTTCGTATTAATCCTGTATAACTTCTCCTTCTTCAACGTTGCAAAAAAACTTTCCATAGGTGCATTATCGTAGCACGCTCCAACTCCTCCCATGCTCTGCAGCCCGTGTAAAGAAGCAAGTGTTTGCTTATATGCATTGCTTGTATATTGACTTCCCGGATCGCTGTGCACAATAAAGCCCGCCTTTGGCCTCTCCTTTTTATACGCCTGTTGTATCGCTCGTATGCACAATTCTTTTCGCATGTTATCGTCCATAGAAAGAGAAATGATTTGTCCTGCAAAGCAATCGAGTACCGCAGCAATGTACAGCGTGCCGTCTTTACACGGAACTTGTGTAATGTCTGTCAGCCATTTTTCGTTCGGTTTTGAGGCGGTAAAGTCCTGTTTTACCAAATCAGCTGTTCTGTGTGCTCTTCTATCGGCTTTCGTAAGTCCGTCGGGGCTTTTTCTACTCTTATGCAACAGATTTCCTTTCCTCATCGTCCGTAAAACCGTTGAACAAGAGCAGTTTATTCCTTTTTGCTCCAATGCTATTTTCATTCGTGATACTCCATAGTTATCGTTATCAGGATGTTCTTCCCGTATTCTGTGCATTTCGGTCAAAAGAAGCCGCCAGCGTTTTACCTTATGACGGTTCTTTCTCCACTTATAATAGCCTGCCTGACTTGTTTCCAGCGCTTTACACATACTTACCACAGACGCTTGTAGTGCTTTTTGGTAATTACTGATGTAGCTGAAAATCTGCTCCTTTGTTACCTCTTTTGACCTTTGACGAAAAAACGTAATGCATCCTGTAGTATTCGTACGGTTTCTTTTAGTTCTCGGTTTTCTTTTTCAAGCTGCCGCTGTTTTTCCCCTTCCTCCACAGCGGCTTTTTTACTAGTTGACGCTACTGCCGAATACCGTCTTTTGCTCTTCCTCCATCCGCTGAGCGTATAGTAGCAGATGCCTAAATCTTCCGACGCTTTGCGTACTCCGATTTCATCGGACAATTGCAATGCTTGTTCTTTAAACTCTTTGCTGTACGTATTCATCTTATCCCCCATTATATCAAACAGAGGCTTTTCCTTCTCTACTTTTATGATAACGGTTCATTCCTTTGTGCTGTGCCTGTGCTAATGCTTGTTGTGCTTTGTAGCTTTGTATTT
>CAJPNP010000018.1 GCA_905372025.1 uncultured Treponema sp.
CGACAAATTTGGACAAACTAACAATACGGCAAATGATTATGAGCGTTTAGTTTCCAATTGTACCTGCTTATTAAAAAATTATCGACAGCTGATTCGTAAATACAACGTTCTGCTTGCAAAGTACCAAGATATAGCAATAAAAAGTAAAAACATACTCGATTATTACTCTTCTTGTACAAATACAAAAGGAAAAACGGTTTTGTATAGGCAGTTTTTGGATGGGCAAGGTGAAATAGTCATGGGTAAATTTAATTGATTACCGTGTACAAATTTAAGGATTTTTATTGAGGAGATTCAGTATGAAAAAACGTTTTTCTTTACGTTATAAACTTATTATTATTTTCGGTCTTTTAATTTTTATTGCGGGCTTTATTGAAGCGCTGCTTGCCATTCGTGCCGCACGCAAAGCCGTTACGGAGAAAGTTGAAACGCACCTTATCGACAAAGCGACCGATGTTGCCGAAATTATCGACGGACGAGTAGATTCCTTTTTTCAGTTTTTTGAAGGAGTTGCCCGCGCACCGATACTGCGCAATCCCGCCGTTTCGTATCGGGAAAAAACGGCGTATTTAAAAAAAGAAGCGGCTTTTAACGATAGAATCCATCGGATGGATATAGCCGATATGCGCGGTATACGGCACACCGACGACGGACAACAGCTGGACGTTTCCGGCAAGGATTTTTTTATCGCCGCGTCACAGGGGAAAAGATTTCTTTCGGAACCGATTGTGTCACGGTTGGACGGAGTGTTTATTTGCGTTTTTGCCGTGCCCATTTACGATGACAACCATACGGAAATCGACGTTTTAATAGCGACGATAGAAGCCTCTATCCTTTCGCATGACATTGAAGACATAACGGTAGGACAAACGGGTAACTGCTATATTTTGGGAACGACCGGAACGACCATTGCCGATAAAGATATGGAATTGGTAAAAAACCGTATAAATTTCGGCGAAGAGGCAAAAAAGAATACCGATTTTCAGTCTCTTGCAGTCTTCGAAAAAATGGCGGTAGAAATCGACGAACCTTCCATCGGTTTTTACGAATACAAAGGCGTGAAAAAAATCGCCTCATATGCGACGATGAAAACCACCGACTGGACGGTGGTTATAAATGCGCCGAAAGAAGAATTCATGGGAACAATCAATTCTTTGCGTCTTTCGATGATAGGCATCGGCGTGATTATTTTGGCTGTTGCGCTTGCCATAACTTATTTTGTTGCGCGTGCTATTATTAAACCGATTCAAAACGCCGTCGGTGCGCTGCGGAACATCGCACAGGGCGAAGGTGATTTAACGGTGAGCCTTCCCGTTCGCGGCAACGATGAAGTAACCGACTTATCCGAATATTTTAATCAAACGATCGAAAAAATCGGAGCTTCGATAAAATCGGTAGGTGCAAACAGCGACGCAATGGAAGAAATCGGAAATACGCTTGCTTCCGATATGACCGAAACGGCAAGTGCAATACACCAAATCAGTGCAAATATTGAAGGCGTAAAACAGCAAGCATTAACGCAGGCGGCAAGCGTTACCGAAACCGCTGCCACCATCGAAGAAATCGTACGCACCATTAAACAACTGAACGGCAGTATCGAAATGCAAGCTTCAAGCGTAGTTCAGTCTTCCGCTTCTATCGAAGAAATGGTTGCAAACATTGCCTCTATCGGGCAAACGCTCGAAAAAACCGACGAGGTCATTAAAACGCTTGCCGACGCTACCGCCGACGGTAAGGGGTCCGTTGTCGATGCCAATTCGGTAACTCAACGAATAGCCGAAGAATCGGGCGGCCTTTTGGAAGCTTCCGGCGTTATTCAGCATATTGCGAGTCAAACAAACCTTTTGGCAATGAATGCAGCGATCGAAGCCGCTCACGCGGGGGAAGCGGGCAAGGGCTTTGCCGTTGTTGCCGACGAAATCCGTAAACTTGCCGAAGAATCGAGCGCGCAAGGCAAAACAATAACCGCAACACTTAAAACGTTAAGCGGCGAAATCGAAGGGCTTTCGGCGTCGTCAAAAATTGCAGAAGAAAAGTTCAATACTATTTTTAATTTGTCGGAACAAGTAAAGACAATGAGCGATCGTCTTACCGAAGCGATGCATGAACAGGAAAACGGCAGCAAAGAGATTCTTGCCGCCATTAGAAGTATTAACACGGTAACGACGGAAGTAAAAGCCGGTTCCGAAGAAATGCTTAAAGGCGGGGAAAGCGTTGCTGAAGAAATGCGCAAACTCGATGAGCTTACCCGCGTTATCAGCGACAGCATGAATGAAATGGCTTCGGGCGTAATACAAATCAACAATGCCGTACAGGAAGTCAATGAGGCTACACAAAAAAATAAACGGAGTATTTTGAATTTGGCGGACGAAGTCGGAAAGTTTAAAGTGTGATCTTTGCCGATTGCGCACTGAATGAATCGAGCGCGTTAAAGTCGAGCGTCGCAAAATAATCGTCGATCGTTTCCTTTCGGCGTATCTGTACAACCGAGCCGTCCGGCCGCAAAAGCAGTTCCGCGCAGCGCAGCTTGCCGTTGTAGTTAAAGCCCATGGCTCTTCCGTGCGCTCCGGCGTCAAAAATAATCAGCGTGTCGCCGACTTTTATTTCGGGCATTGCCCGCTGCACGGCGAATTTATCGCAGTTTTCGCACAAAGAACCGACAATATCGTAGACGCGGTCGGCCTTTGCCTTTTCTTTGCCGGACACCTGTACTTCGTGGTAGGCGCCGTACATGCCCGGCCGCATAAGGTCGGCCATGCACGCGTCCGTTCCGATGTAGTCGCGGTAAATATGCTTTTCGTGGATCGCCTTTGTAATAAGATAGCCGTAGGGGCCGGTGATTATGCGCGCGCATTCCATATACAGCCGGATTTCTTTTCCCGCGAACAGGGGATTTTCTTTAATGCGCGATTCGTACGCGTTTTTAATGCCCTGCGCGATAAATTCGTAATCGACGGCTTTTTGTTCTTTTTTGTACGGAATGCCCATGCCGCCGCCGATGTTGATAAACTCCATATCGATGCCGAGCGCTTGTTTTAATTCAATGCACAGATCGTAGAGCATGCATGCCGTTTCCACAAAATATTCGTTTGAAAGCTCGTTCGAGGCGACCATCGTATGAAGACCGAAACGTTTTGCGCCCAAATCGGCCGCTTTTTTATACGCATCGAAAAGCTGCGCTTTTGTCAGGCCGTATTTCGCTTCTTCGGGCTTTCCGATAATCGCGTTCCCCTCGCGCAAGGGGCCGGGATTGTAGCGGAAACTGATAAGTTCCGGAAAGGTTTTGAGCGCGCCGTGCAAAAAGTCGATGTGGGTAATGTCGTCGAGGTTGATGATTGCGCCCTGTTTGTACGCGTATGTGTATTCTTCGGCGGGCGTTTGGTTGCTTGTAAACATAATGCGCTCGCCTAAAATGCCCGAGCGTTCGCTTAACATAAGTTCGGCAAAGCTCGAACAATCCGTGCCGAAACCTTCGTCGGCAAGAATTTTAAGAATAAAGGGATTCGGAAGGCCTTTTACGGCAAAAAATTCCGTAAAGCCGGGCAGGATCCCGAACGCTTTTTTTAAGCGCCGCGCGTTTTCGCGGATTCCTCTTTCGTCGTACAGATAAAACGGAGTGGGAAAGCGCGCGGTCAATTCGTCGAGCTTTTTTTTATCGAGCGGAAAATATTTTTCTGCCATAGAATACCTCGCGTGCGTGTACCGGCTGTGCGGCGGTTAATCAAAAAAGCCTTTTGCGTACAGTAATTCCGCGTTCAATATGCCTCCGAGGGCCGCTCCGCGTTTTGTGTTGTGGCTGAGGGCGACAAAGCGGATGTCAAAGACGGGGCATTCACGCAGTCTGCCGACGGTAACCGCCATGCCCTTGTCCGTGTCGCGGTCGCGTGCCGGCTGGGGTCTGTTCGTTTCGTGGCGTACGCGGATCGGCTGAACCGGGGCGGAAGGAAGCTTCAGTTCCTGCGGCACGGAGCGGAAAGATGTCCATACGCTTTCGATGCGTTCGAGCGAAGGCTTGTCTTTTTGGGGAAGGTCGAATTCCAAGCTGACGCAGGCGGTGTGCCCGTCTATAACCGGCACGCGGTTGCAGTGCGCCGCTACGAGGGGGGCGGCGGCGTTTTCGATTTTGCCGTTCCGTACCGTTCCCAAAATCTTTAAACACTCTTTTTCGGTTTTTTCTTCTTCGCCGCCGATGTACGGCACAATGTTGTCGATCATGTCGAAAGAGGGCACACCCGGATAACCGGCGCCGCTTACCGCCTGCAGCGTTGTAACGATCATGCGTTTAATCGGATAACCGGCCTTTATAAGCGCGAAAATCGGCGCCATATACGATTGCAGCGAACAGTTCGGTTTTACGGCGATAAAGCCCTTGTTCCATCCGTGCCGCTTTTTTTGGGCCGCGATAATATCAGTGTGTTCGGGGTTTATTTCGGGAATGAGCATCGGAACGTCTTCTGTCCAGCGGTTCGCGCTTGCGTTCGATACAACGGGAATATCGGAGGACGCATATTCTTCTTCGAGTTTTTTGATGGCGTCCTTATCCATTTCAAGCGCGCTGAACACAAAACGGCATTTTCCCTTTGCCGCGCTCACATCGGAGGCATCCTGAACGATAAGCTTTTTTACGCCTTCGGGAATATCGCTGCCGATAAGCCAGCGGCCTTCGACCGCCTGTTCATAGGTTTTGCCTGCCGAGCGGCTGCTTGCCGCAGTATAGACAACTTCAAAATACGGATGATTTGCCAATAAATAAATATAGCGCTGGCCGACCATTCCGGTTGCGCCGAGTACGCCTACGGGTATTTTTTTCATCAGATATTACATTCCTTTATTGCGTTTTCTATTATTTTTTTTGCCGAATCGGTGACTTCGGTTAAGGGCAGTCTGAGTGCGCCCGAACACATGTTTTTCACCTTCATTGCGTATTTTATGGACGACGGATTGCCGTCTATAAAGGCCGCTTTAAAAAAGGGCAAAAGTCGATAGTGTATGTCGCGCGCTTTTTCCATGTCGCCGCCTAAGGCCGCATGAACCATGCGCACGATAGGTTCCGGCGCTACGTTCGATACAACCGATACGACCCCGTCGCCGCCTGCGGCGATGAGCGGCACGGTCAGCGCATCGTCGCCCGACAGTACTGAAAAATCCGGCTTTACGCGCGAAATCGACGCGATAACGTCCATCATTTGGGTTATACTGCCTGACGCTTCTTTTACGCCGGCGATATTGGGAAGCTCGGCTATGCGCATAAGCAAGTCCGTGCCGATGTTTTTACCTGTGCGGCCGGCAATATTGTATACGATAATCGGAATACCCACTTTACTGAGCGCTTCGAAGTGCAAAAAGACGCCTTCGTCGGACGGCTTGTTGTAATAAGGCGTTACGGCCAATGCGTAATCGGCACCGCGTTTTTTTGCGCGCTCGGTGTAGTACACGGCGTCGCGCGTGTTATTGCTGCCGGTTCCCAAAATAACGGGAACATAGCCGCCGCTTTCTTTTTTGAAATTCGCCGTTTCTTCGATTGCAATGTCGATCAAGCGTTCTTCTTCGTCGTGCTCGCGCAGCGTCGGCGTTTCTCCCGTCGTACCCAGCGGCACCAAGCCGTCTATGCCTTTTTTAAGCTGAAACCGGATAAGAGAACGGAATCCTTCGTAGTCAACCGACCCGTCGGCAAACATGGGGGTAATGAGCGCCGTAAAGGCGCCGCGTAATTTAGCCATGCCGCAGCCTCCTTTTTACGCGGATTATTGCACTTTTAAAGGAAAATTGCAAGTTGATTAAAAGGCATGAACCTTTGCACATCCTCGTTATTTATGCTATACTTTTAAACATGGGTGAAAAACAAACGAAAAAATTGAATCCCGTATACGACGAATCGAAGATAAAAACGCTCAGTTCGCTTGAACACATTCGGCTGCGGACCGGTATGTATATCGGGCGCTTGGGCGACGGCACGAACCAAAACGACGGTATTTATATTTTGCTTAAAGAAGTAATCGACAACGCGATTGACGAGTTCATTATGGGCAACGGCAAGCGGGTCGATGTCGAAATAAAAGAAAACCGTGTAAAGGTACGCGATTACGGGCGCGGCATTCCGCAGGGAAAGCTCGTGGACTGCGTGTCGGTTATCAATACCGGTGCAAAATACAACAGCGAAGTGTTCCAGTTTTCGGTCGGATTGAACGGCGTCGGCACAAAGGCGGTCAACGCGCTTTCGTCTTACTTTAGAGTTGTATCCGTGCGCGAAGGCAAGGCTGCCGAAGCGATCTTCGAACGCGGAAAATTGATTTCAAATAAAACCGCCAAAATCAAAGAAGGTACAAAAGACGGCACCTATGTGGAATTCGTTCCCGATACCGAAATCTTCGGCCAATACGCATTCAACATGGAATTTGTCGAGCGGCGTTTGTGGAATTACGCGTATTTGAACGCCGGTCTTACCCTTGTGTGCAACGGCGCAAAATACGTGAGCGAAAAGGGACTCTTGGATTTGCTCAGCAGCGAGCTCGAAGGTGAAAGTTTGTATCCGGTCGGATACTACAAAGGTAAACAAATTGAATTTTCATTTACCCACTCGAACGCATACGGCGAAAATTCCTTTTCGTTTGTAAACGGCCAATTTACATCGGACGGCGGCACGCACTTGTCGGCCTTTAAAGAAGGCTTTTTAAAAGGCGTAAACGAATTTTACCGCAAAAATTACAAAAGCGAAGACGTGCGCGAAGGAATGGCCGCAGCCGTTGCGGTAAAAATTCAGGATCCGATATTCGAAAGCCAAACGAAAAACAAACTCGGCAACACCGACGTAAAGGGCTGGATTGTTGCCGAAACCAAGTCCGCCGTTGACGATTGGCTGCACCGTAATCCCGAAACCGCCAAGGCGCTCGAACTTAAAATTACGGCGAACGAAAAGCTGCGCACCGAGCTGAATACGGTAAAAAAAGAAGCCAAAGAAGCGGCAAAAAAAATCGCTTTAAAAATTCCCAAGCTGAAAGACTGCAAGTATCACACCGAAGACGGCACCAAGGGCGAAAATACGATGATCTTTTTAACCGAAGGCGATTCGGCTTCCGGTTCCATGGTCGGCTGCCGCGATGCGATGACGCAGGCTTTGTTCAGTTTGCGCGGCAAACCCGAAAACATGTACGGCCGCAAACGCACCGATATTTATAAAAATGCCGAATTGTACAATTTGATGATGGCGCTCGGAATCGAAAACGATATAGAAGGTTTGCGCTACAATAAAATCATTATCGCAACCGATGCCGACAACGACGGTTTCCATATCCGCAATTTGCTGCTCACCTTTTTTTTGGGCTACTTCGAAGAGCTGGTAACCGGCGGCCGCGTTTTTATTTTGGAAACGCCGCTGTTCCGCGTGCGCAATAAAAAAGAAACCCGCTATTGCTACAGCGAAGCCGAACGCGACGAAGCCCTTGCCGATTTGGGAATCTCTTCCGACGTAACGCGCTTTAAAGGTTTGGGTGAAATAAGCCCGACCGAATTCGGCCGGTTTATCGGCGACGATATGCGTCTGGTACCGGTTGAAGTGCAGTCGCTTAAAAACATTCCCAAACTGTTGGAATTTTACATGGGCAAAAATACTCCGCAGCGCCGCGATTTTATCGTGCACAATTTGCTCGAGCAAATAGACGCATAAGGATAAAAAAGGACTACTATGGCATACGTTAAAAATCTGTTCGATAAAAACTTTCTCGAATATGCAAGCTACGTTATCCGCGACCGCGCCATCCCCGATTTGGAAGACGGTTTAAAACCCGTTCAGCGGCGCGTGCTGCATACGCTTTTTGAATTGGACGACGGAAAATTCCACAAAGTTGCAAACGTGGTAGGGCAGTGCATGAAGTACCACCCGCACGGAGATGCCTCCATTTACGGGGCACTCGTCGTGCTTGCCAATAAAGATTTATTTATAGATAAACAGGGAAACTTCGGCAATATTTACACCGGCGACGGACCCTCGGCCGCGCGCTACATCGAGTGCCGCTGCACGCAGATCGGAAAAGACATTTTATACAATCCGGCTATTTCGAACTACGTTCCCTCTTACGATGGGCGCGGAAAAGAGCCTGTTGCGTTCCGCGCAAAACTTCCGCTTGCCCTTATTTTAGGTGCGGAAGGAATCGCCGTCGGTATGTCCACGCGCATTTTAAGCCACAATATCCGCGAAGTAATCGAAGCCGAAAAAGCCTGCCTTGCAGGAAAGCCCTTTAAGCTGTATCCGGATTTTCCGACTGGCGGCCTCATCGACGTGTCCGATTATCAGGACGGATTGGGAAAAATCGTAACGCGCGCAAAGCTCGACACAAGCGACCCCAAGCGCATTGTAATTACCGAACTTCCCGCCGGCAGCAATACCGAAACGCTTATGCAGTCCATCGAAGCGGCGGCGAAAAGCGGCAAGGTAAAAATCGCATCGATTAACGATTTTACGACCGACAAGGTTGAAATCGAAATCCGATTGCAGCGCGGCGTGTATTCCGAAGAAGTGGTGGATGCGCTGTTTGCCTTTACCGACTGCGAGCAATCCGTATCCTGCAACCTGCTCGTCATCAAAGATAACATGCCGCAGGTTATGAGCGCAACCGATGTTATAAAACATCACGCAAAGCAGCTCATCGGCATTTTAAAAGACGAGTTGGAATTGGAAAAGGCGAACTTAACCGACCGGCTGCATTTGCGCACGCTTGAGCGCATTTTTATCGAAGAGCGCATCTACAAAAAAATCGAACAAATGAAAACCGCCGAAACCGTCGTAAAAGCCGTTATCGAAGGTTTTAAACCCTTTGCCGCCGAACTTATCCGGCCGGTAACCGAAGAGGACGTCGAAACCTTATTGAAAATTCCGATTCGGCGCATATCGCTGTACGACATAAACAAAAACCGCAAGGAAGTTGAAGAAATAAACGCGCGCCTTAAAGAGATTGCCAAACTTTTGAAAAATCTTACCGCCTATGCACTCAGCTGGCTCGACGGCATTTTGGCAAAGCTCGACGAAGAAAAAACAAAGCGCAAAACGCAGATTACCGGCTTTAATCAAGTGGATGTGCGCGAAGTGGTAAAAAAAGATATGGCGCTGCGCTACGATTCCAAAACCGGCTATGTGGGCACCGCCGTCGCTACGGGTGCCGAATTGTTTAAAGTGTCGCCGTACGACCGCATTGTCGTATTACGTAAAAGCGGTATTTACACCGTCTGCGATGTGCCCGAAAAATTATTTGTGGACAAGGGCTTGTGGTACTGCGGTTCGGCGGATAAGGACGAATTGTCGGCGATTTTGTTTACGCTTATTTTCCGCGACCCGAAGACGAAATTCTGTTTTATAAAGCGCTGCCGAATCGGCCAATTTATACTGAACCGCGATTATTTTATTATACCCGAAGGCATGGAATTGCTGCATGTGGATACGCGCAAAAAATTCGAGTTTACGCTTAAATACGCGCACAAGCCGCGCGTTAAAATTCTTGAAGAAAACTTCAACGCGGGCGATTACGAAGAAAAAGGTTTAAAATCGATCGGTGTGCGTCTTGCTTCGCGCGAAACGGAAAAAGTCGTCGTTGCGAAAAAGAACGTACGCGGCGCGGATGTATAAAACAAAATGGAGGGAAGCGTGAATCGGTTTAAAAAACTTTTGCCGTCCGTCCGTCTGTGCGTTCTGCGGAATTTACCCAAGCTTGCGCTTGCCGAATTGCTTACGGCCCTTATTTCCGCTTTTGCGTTTTTTATTTTTATAGCGCCCTTTAATATAAATCCGTCTATTCAGTTCACCTTTCAAACAATGGCACCGCTTTTTATTTCGCTTCTTTTGAGCCTTGTAATATCCTATCTTTTGCAATACGGCTATTTTGTGCTGACCGATTTGCTGTACACCGGCCGCTATGCGGTTATCGGGCACTTGTTTACGGGCTTTAGAGATTTTAAGCGGGGAGTGCAGACGGCGTTGTTTTTTATGTTGACGTATATATTCGCGCTGTTTTCGGCCTCCGCGCTCGGTTGGGCCGCATCGACTTTTTTCTTCGGCAGTTTACAGCCGGATATCCTTCTTGCCGTTATGATTATCTGTTCGTTTTTGATTTTAGCCGTTTTGTACCTGCGCTGGGGTTTTGTGTGGTTCGTTTTATATGACGACCCGTCTCTTTCCGTGCGCCAAGCATTGCGCAAAAGCGCTTTACTTACGAAAAAAAAGCGTATCGCTTTTGTGCTGTTTTGCGTACAAAGCGGCGGGCTCTATTTATTGTGTGCAGTCCTTGTGCTGATTTTTTCGCTTGCACAGATCTTTTTCGATTTTTTGGCCGTGTCGCTGTTTTTTGACGCATTCATACGTATGCTGTACATGTTGTGCCTGTACATGGCGCTTATCAGACTGAGCATCGCTTTTGCCGCGGTGTACGAAGCCGAACGCGAAAGAGATGCGGCTTCATTGCCGGAAAATACGTGAACGTTTTGCTGGAAAGTGCGCGAGCGGAAACACTCGTAAAAAAATCGCGCTTTATTGCCGAAATCTTTCCCGTAAAAAATCAACAGGACGTACGCGCCTTACTCAAAGCACAAAAACAAAAATACGCCGACTCTTCTCACGTGGTTCACGCGTTTGCGCTCGGAAAAAACGCCGAAATTATGGGCATGTCCGACGACGGCGAGCCTGCCGGTACTGCAGGCCGCCCCGTGCTTGCCGTTCTTAAAGGTTCCGGCTGCAGCGATATTTTGCTGACCGTAACGCGGTATTTCGGCGGCACTCTCTTGGGAACGGGCGGCTTGGTTAAAGCGTACACGCAAGCGGCGCAAGCCGTGCTTGCCCTCGCGCACACCGAAGTTTTTGCCGAACGAGAAGAATTCGGCCTGCGTCTTTCGTACGAAGATTATGAAGCTTGCAAACGTTTATTTAAAAAGTTCGGCGTAAAAGTTACGGCCGAAGATTTTGCCGAAAACGTAAGCGTTTCCGGTTCCGTCGAAACACGCTTAAAATCGGAATTCGAAAAAACTTTGAAAGAATACGTAAAGGGAGGAGTGATCCCAACTCTTTAGCGTATTTTACTCTTTACGGTATTCACGCGGAGAACGGGCGAACATCTTTTTAAAGGCGGAAGAAAATTTATTCGGGTTTTCGTATCCTACCGACGCGGCGATTTCCGTAATGCTTTTATCCGTCATTTTTAATAACCGGGCCGCTGCTTGCATTTTATATTCTTTGCGGTATACGAAAACAGGTTTCCCGTATACCGCTTTAAAACAATTTTTTAACATCGTTACACCGATATTATATTTTTTTGACAATTCTTTTAGGCGTATTTTTTTGTACAGATTTTCGGTAATATCGGTTTTTATTGCTTTTACTTTTTTTATATATATCCCCGAAAAACACTCGGACGAATAGAATGGCTTATCAGCTTGATATTCCGACAGTAAAAAAAACAGCTCCAAAACCTTTATCCGTAAATAGCCGAGTGTTTGATCCGGGGTATAATCGGAATGGCGGGAAATCTCATATAAATCCTCAAATACGCGGCGCAGTACATCAAAGAAGTTTCGGCATAATCGATACCCGGGAATAAATGAAACACTTTCATTTTCCCGTTCGGTGTATCGCAGGCAATCGAATACACCGTTATATTATCGGTTTTGCGTACAACGGCTGCATTTACCCCATACCATTCGGTTTTATTCGAAATCGGCATATTTGCACCTTCTTGCTAAGCTCTATTTTACATCATTTTCCGTTTTAAGTTATAATCGCACGGTGTAATCGCAGACCATTTCGGTTAGTAGTTCGTCGTGCGTGATAATGATAACGGTTTTTCCTGCTTGCGCCAACATATCCGTCCAACGTGCTATAGCGAGTAATCCGGCACCGTCCATACCGCTGGTTGGTTCATCAAAAACAAAGAGTTCGGCGTCGGAACAATAAGCTGCAGCTATTACGACTCGTTGTTTTTCTCCGCCGGAAAGCGATGCCGGATGGCGATCCTGTATTTCTTGTAACCCGTACATCTCAAGAGCTTTACGGGCACGCTCTTTTATTTCGCGTAAATCTTTATGCCCCAACAGGAGTTCATTTGCAACGCTGTCGGAATACAGCTGATAATCGGCATCCTGCATAACAAAGTAGCTCATACGTCTTCTTTGTGCGCAGGATATGCTGCGGCCGTTCCGTGTAATACTGCCGCTTGTTTGCCGCAGTAATCCGCACAAAACTTTGCACAGGGTTGTTTTTCCGGCGCCGTTTTCTCCGAGTAAGGCAATAACGTTGCCTCGCAGAATTTTAAGATTGATGTGTTCTATGCCGCATTTCGTTTTTGGGTAAAGATATGTTATGTCCGATATGTCCAACAGCGGCATGCTATCGGTATGCGTTTTTTTAGTGTGTATGTTCAATTGCGCCATGCCGGGATACCTAAAACCGAAGCGCTTCATTTCGTCGTTTTGCATGCGGTAAAAATCGGCGCTTGTCCATCGATGTGCCAAAGCGCCGTTTTCGATGTGCAAAAACGTATCGGCAATACTCACAAACGAATGCAATCTGTGCTCGCTGATTATAATTGTTGTTCCGCGCTGTTTTATTTTTTTCAATATAGCAATAAATGCACGTATTCCGATCTCATCGAGATTTGAAATCAGTTCGTCTAAAATGAGAATCTTAGGCGATAATACAATGGCTGCGGCAATTGCAATGCGCTGCTTTTGACCGGCGGAAAGCGCATCGACTGTCCGATGTAACAAGTGTTCCGCCCCGAGTAATGCCGCACTTTCTTGTACTTTTTCTTGTATGGTCTCCGGATTTAAACCGATGTTTTCTGCGGAAAAGGCGATTTCATCCTGTACGCTGTTCATAAAAAACTGACTGCGCGGATCCTGAAATACGACACCGAACATCCTTACTCGTTCGGTCGGCGGCAAAGCTGAAGGCTCTTTTCCGTCTACCTGTATTTCTCCATGTACGGTGCCTTCGTAAAAATTCGGCGCCAAGCCGTTTATAAGCCGCAATATAGTACTTTTCCCTACACCTGATTTTCCGCAGAGCAGGACGCATTCTCCTTTTTGTATATTAAGGGTCATCCGCCGTATTTGAGCATTGTCGCCGGGACATTCTTCGCCGTAATAAAACGATACGTCTTTAAAACTAATCATATTCATATTTTATAATAAAAGAGAAACATTGCCGCACCGTATATTCCCGACGTAAGAATATCGTAAACGGAAAAACGAACGGCATACATACAACTTCGTTTTTGAGGAGCATCGAGTCCTCTCAGTTCCGCTGTTGCGCCTAATTCCGCCGACAGCTTTAAACATCGCACCGTGAACGGTACGAAAAAACTTTCATACGCGGTAACCGGATGACGAAGATAATCATACCAATGAGGAAACAGCCCTCGCGCGTTTATACCGTCTTTAATTGCAGCCATTTCTTTTTGCAATACCGGAAAAAACCTCATCATCATACACAGCATAATAAGTACGGTTTTAGGCACGCCTATTTTTTGCCAGCTTGCCATCAGTCTGCTCGGATTACTTTTTGCGATGACGGCTGCAAACATCATAAGCGGTATCGAGCGTGCGCACGGTTACGCTAATTTTGCCTTTTTGATATGCTTTTGAAAGAATTTGCTTCCGAGCCAAAAACCTGTTGCGGCCAATATCGCCGAAATAAGCGCAATGAGTAACAGCATATCGACGGATCCGTAAAAGCGAATGAGAATCGCTTTGCCTTCTTCGGTATAGGAATCGCCTAAACTTTTTAAATAACGTTCCTTAAAAAAGAACAGAGGAATCGAACTGCCCAATGCATACAGCGTCCAATAGACAACATAGCCGATCCCGTTTCTTACAGGGTTCTTATAGGTGTCTGCACCGGCCATGACCAGTTCACAGATAATACCGACGGCAATCATTACCGCTAAGAACCATGCGGAACCGAACGCCGCCATCATCAAACCGCAGAACAATGCCGTGATAAAAAATACGCCGCGTTTTGCCGTTTTATTCGACATAACAATATAAAGCGGCGCACAAAAAAATGCCATTACTCCGACGTAAAAAAGATAGTTGAAAGCGGGCGTCGCCGCCATTGTAATAACGATTTTGACAATTACCATAACAACCAATATTGCGATATTAAAAATAGAAAGTGTAATAATATCTTTTAATTTTAACCGTGCGGTATTGTTTGCTTCCATAACGGATTCTCCTTGAGTATGTAAATGTAAGCTAGTAAAAACTAATGTTTATCAGTATACGGATAACGGTATGTCATTTTCCACTCCGTTCGGCCGAAACCTATCCGAAAGGCCGAAGATTTTGCCGAAAACGTGAGCGTTTCCGGTTCCGTCGAAACGCGCTTAAAATAAGCGGGCGGTATTTTGGCACCGGCTAAAGAGTCTAAAAGAAAACACGCATTTCTCATAAGCATGTTTTCTTTTATTGATTTTTTCTTGCAATGAGCGCCGGCCCGATATATAATAAGGCATCTCTGGTAGAGTTCGGAGGAAAGCGGTGAATCACGAAGTAACGCACACTATCGACCTTTTGGACAACAGCGGCCGCATTATCGAAGAAGGGTGGGCGCGCCGCCCTGTGTGGAAGTATGAGCGCTCAAAAATTAAAGCGGGCAAGCTTGCGATAAAAGAATGGGATTATTACAGTATTACGAATGCGCGCGAGAAATGGGCGCTCAACGCAACGATCGCCGATTTGGGTTTCGGCGCTTTGTTTTCGGTTTCGTTTATAGACTATAAGGCGCGCTCCTTTGCGCAAAAAGATACGATGAAATTCTTTACATTCGGGAAAACAGGTTTGAGTGCAAGTTCCGCCGAAGACAACAGTGTTTCGTTCGACGGCAAAGACCTGAGCTTTGCATTCGAAAAAAAAGGAACATCGCGCTTTTTGAGTATCCGCGCGCCGAGCCTGATTTTAGCAAACGGAAACGCCGGCATAGACGCCGAACTTGAACTGATTCAAGGCGCCGATCACGAAAGTATGAATATTGCCACTTCGTGGAAGGAAAACCGCAGATGTTTTTACCTCAACGAAAAAGTAAACTGTATGCCGGTCGGCGGCACAATAAAATTCGGAAGCGAAACCGTCCGGCTCGAAAAGAACGAAGCGTGGGCCGTGCTCGATTGGGGACGCGGCCGCTGGACAAGAAAAAACCGCTGGTTTTGGGCAAGCGGGAGCGGCGTTGCGGAAAACAAACCCTTCGGCTTTAACCTCGGCTACGGTTTTACCGACCGGACGCCCGCCAGCGAAAACGTCATCTTTTACGACGGCAAAATCCATAAACTTGAAGACGTGTTTTTCCATATTCCCGCAGAAAGCTATCTTAAGCCGTGGACTTTTACTTCGTCCGACAAACGCTTTGAAATGAATTTTGTTCCCGCAGTTGATCGCGGTAGCAGCACGAATTTAGGCGTCATTCAAAGCGTGCAACACCAGGTTTTCGGTTATTTTACGGGAAATGCCGTTCTCGACGGCGGCAAAACGATTCACATAGAACATTTTCCCGCTTTTGCCGAAGACGTGTACAATAAGTGGTAGGCTATGCGGGCATAAAAAAACCGTTTGCAAACGCGTGTTTACAAACGGTTTTGTGAGCCACACGTGATTCGAACACGTGACCCACGCCTTAAAAGGGCGTTGCTCTACCTACTGAGCTAGTGGCCCGTTGCATTTTTTTGGAATTGAATGCTCGACCAGCATACCCTATCGGCAAAAAAGAGTCAATACCCTTTTGCGGGATTTATCAATATTTTATAGACATCGAAAGCCCTACGTTCAACTGCGGGTTGGAACCGGGTTCGAAACCGAGTTCTTTGCCGAACACCGAAAAATCCGTTTTGAATTTTTTACCTAAGTTCAAGCCTATGCCCGCCGCAGGGTACATGTCGTTTATGCCCGCCCTGAGCGCAAGAACTTTATTAAACAAAAGCACTTCCGTTCCGAACGATAATTCGAGAATCGGATTGCGGTATATTTTTTGCTTGGTTATAAGCGGCCAAATATTGTTGTAATCGGCGTAAACAGCCCATTCGGAAACAATATTACCCGCCCACTCCTTGACGGGAATGTCGAATCGCGCGCCGAAGCCGAACTTTGAGTTGAGCCTGCTTTGCTTAAAAGCGCTTCCCGCTCCCGAGCGCAGCGTTTTGCGGTCGGCATAAGTTTTGGTCCATACCGGCGAATATACGTCCTGCCATACGGCCGCAAGGCTTAAAGCGCCGATTTTATACTGCGCTGCCATGTCGAAACCCGCTCCCACAGAAAGGTAAAAGGGTATATTGTTAAAAGAGCCGCTTATAAGGTCGGTAATCGCTTGCGTATATTCGGTTTCAAACTGTACGCCGGCGCGGCCGGAAACGCCTATTGATAATATTCCCGCATCGCCCAAATCGCAGGGTAAGGCATAGCCTGCAACAAAGCCCAAGCCGGAGCCTGCGCGAATGTCCGAGCGCGAAACGGAAAAAACGTTGACGTTTGCATAAGTCGTATTTACAAAACCCCAGCCGAAATTATTCCGGATGGCGCCGAAGGTAAGCGGGCCGCCGATTCGTTCGCTTGTGTTAAAGCCTGTATCTCCTATGAGGCCGACGATTGCTTTCATTATCGCCTGTTGATCGTTTGCATCGATTTTTTTTGTAATAAGATCCCACGTCATCTTATTCATTTTGTCCAGCGGACCGCCTATACCGAAGGCAACGATGGGCGGCCACAGGGTTTTGCTTTCGGTAAATGCAAGGGCTGCGGGATTTGAAAACAGCGTATAGAACGATGAAACGTCGGTATAGTGCGGGCCGCCGAAAGCTTCCGAACGGGTATCGACCGGCTCAATACGGTGCGGCGTATATGTAAAAACGGAAATGCAGCTAAAAAGAAAAAACGCACAAAAAATACTTGTTTTAATTGTCTTACTCATAATATCCACCGACAGTTTAGCTGAAAAATGCTTTTAATAATTTATTCAAGGGAAATATACCGCCGACTTTTACCGTAGCCGGATCGATATTTCTATTTACGGGATTACCGCTGGAATCCTCTGCCGCCGAATCTCCCGATAATAATTTGATTGCCGATACTGCAGCCGTTAATGCCGTTCTGTTTGAAGGGGTTCCGATCGCGTTCGGCGAACCTCCCACACCGAGCATGGCAGTAACGATGTCGTCGGCCGGCATTGTTTTAAAATCGATGATGCTGCCGGGGGAAGGCGGCGGTGTCGGAGGCGTCGAGGTTATAAAGTCTTGAATTTTATTTTTTATGTTTTCATGGCCGACTTGTGCCGTAACCCGGATCATAAGCGTAACTGCAGCTGTTGCCAGCTTCCCCTTATCGGCGTTTTTCATTACATCGCTGTCGCTTAAAAACTGTGAAGCGGCTTCGGTATCGAAAAGCTGTACCGCAGTTATGAGTTTTTTTACAAAAGCTTTATCCGATTCCGCAGTTGCTTCGTTTTGACCCATTTGAAAAGCTTCGGAGGCAATTTTTTTTAAGTTTTTAATCGGAAAACCCGCTTCGGGCAGTAAATCGAGCACTTGCTCTTTTTCCTTTAGGAAAAGGATTTTCAATTCTTCTTTAGTTTTTTTGTCCAAAAGCTCAAAAATCGCAGTTAAAGTTTCACTGTCGGCTGCATAGGTTGTTTGCGAAAAAGCGATTAATTCACTTGCCGAAAGATTTTTCAAAACCTCTTTCGGATCGCGCCGTGCTCCTTTTGCAAGCGATGCGGTAAACATTTCGCACGAAAAAAACAGCACGCAAACCGTACACACGGCGCTGCATAAAAATATTTTAGCTATCTGTTTCATTATATCTCTCTTACTATATATAATATCTTATTTTTAATAAAAAAACAATAAAAAAATCGTGGGAAACGGGATTTCTCTGAAGATTTATATAAACGATGCAAAGGCTTCGCATTCTTCGCCGTGCAAGCCGCTTTCGTGTACGGTGTCTATGCGGAGGAGTACTTCTTGTCCGCCTAAGTTTTCATACTTCGGGACGGAAGCCGGTTCCTGCGATCCGTTTTGTATTTGCACATGCAAAAAATTTTCGGTAACGGCGCGCAATTGCCCGATCCGGTATTTTTCGATGACGGCTTTAAAACCGCTTCCGATACAGCTTTCTATATATGCTTTTTTTTGCGCAAGGGCAAGATTTGAAAGCTCGCGTATGCGGTTTTTTACTTCGACTGCGGGAACGGTGTTTTTCATTGAAAAAGCTTCCGTTCCGGGGCGGGGCGAAAACGGAAAGGCATGAATCCACGAAAAAGCGCAGGTGCGGCACAATTCGAGCGTTTTGTTAAAATCGGCATGAGTTTCGCCGGGAAAGCCCGCGATAATGTCGCATGCGATAAAGGGCTTTTTTTTGATGCGGCGAAGATGTTCAACGGCGGTATACACGTTTTGCGAGCGGTAGGGCCGCTTCATCGCGCTCAGTACGGCGTCGCTTCCCGATTGTACCGAAAGATGAAAGTGCGGTCTTATGCGTTCGTGCGCCAAAACGGCACAGAGTTTTTCATCGATGATTTGCGGGTGTAGGCTCGAAAGCCGCAGCGATATGGCCTTTGTGTTGTCGAGCAAAAAACCGAGCAGTCCGGCTATGCCTGAAAAACCGTATTGACCGAGGTTTACACCCGTGAGTACGACTTCGCGGTGTCCCATTTTTTCAAGCTGAAGCACGCGCGACAGCACGGTTTCGGGATCCAAGGATACGGAAGAACCGCGCGCAAGGCAAATGCGGCAGTATGAACAGCGGCTGTTGCAGCCGTCCTGTATTTTAAGCGAGGGGCGCGAATGCTGCAAAAAGGTATCGGTCGAAAGGGCAAAGGCTGCTTCCGCCTTGTGTACGGGTTTAAGTCTTTGCGTTTTGCCGGCGTCTTCAAAACTTTTTGCATACAAAAGGCGCAGTTCGTCTGCCAGGGCAAGCGGAAAAGCCGTACCTCCGGCATTTTGCCGTATAAAGGCGGTTAAAAAAGGGGGAAGTTTTACCAAGACATCTTTACTTTTGCCGCCGAGCACGGCGATTCTGTCGTCCATGGCAAGCAAGAGACTGCCGTCAAGCTGAGCGTAACAGCCCGTTACTAAAACCACTGAAGCCGGATACTTTTCCAAAAGCAAACGTATAATGCGGCGACATTTTTGTTCGGCTTTTGCGGTAACCGTACAGGTATTTACAATGCACAGTACGGTATTCGTGTCTGCCTCGGATGATGCGGCAACACCTGTCATGCGGCAGTCGAATCCGCAGTCGGCAAAGGCCCTTGCCGCAGCTTCCGATTCTATTTGATTTAATTTACAGCCGAGCGTTTCGAATCTGACGACGCTCTTTTGCGCTTGAGCACGCACTTATAACCGGGCGCGGACCCTATCTCTGCCGCGCAAAGCGTCGGCTTGTCCCGCGTTAAGTTCCAAAGCTTTTTCATATGCTGTCAGCGCCAAAGCGAAGCTGCCCGCCATTTCGCGCGCGTAGCCGAGTCGCGTCCACCAATAATCGTAAAGCGACTGCGTGCGCACTGCCTGCGAAAGCGCGATGTCGGCGTGGTTGTAGCGCGCAAGCCGTATATAAATTTCGCCCATAAAATAATACGCTTCGCCGAGTCTGCCGCCTTTTTCGCCGACCAGCGACACGTATTCTTGAAAAAGCGAGAGCGCTTCACGGTTTTGTCCCAAAAAGTATTTTGCTTCTCCCAAAACTTCAACCAAACGCTGGTCGTAGCGGGATATTTGCCGCCCCTGCAAAGCCCAATATTCGGCTTCGGAATATTGACGGTTGCGCACGAGACTCCAGCACAGCACGACGTATGATTCCACATTACCGGGCTTTTCCGCTATTTCCTGCTCACAGACGGTAATCGCTTCGCTGTAGCGCCCTGCCGAATATAATTTAAGCGCGTCGGGTCTTTGCCTTTGCGCGCTTTGAGTACTTTGCACTGCGGGCGCCGCTTGCGGTACGGTTTGCGTATTTTGCACCGCCGCGGGAGCAGCCGGGGCGGCCGGTACCGGCTGAACCGTTGCGGGAGCGGTCGGGGCCGAAGGCGTTATCTGAACCGTGTTTTCGTTTGCCGGAGGATTTTCCTGCGCAAAGCATACGGCGCCGACAAAACAAAACAAAATAAAATAAAGCGTATTTTTTTTCATCCGTAACCTCATGTTGCCTGAAGCATCGTACAGCGGCCGGTAAAGACGCTGCCGGGCTCAAGCACCACTTTTTCCGATGTAATATCGCCCGTAACGGAGCCTTCGGACGTTACAAACACCAAGCCCTTCGCTTCGATGTTTCCGGTAACCTTTCCGCGCACCAGTACGCGTTGTGCGACAATATCGGCTTTGACGACGGCTTGCGTATCCACAACCAAGTCGCTCGTTGCATGAATCGAACCGTCCATGCTCCCCTTAATCATAAAAGGCTGGGCAAAGCGGATCGTCCCCGAAAAAGTTATGTCGGAAGCTAAAACGGTGTCGAAATCGTCTTCTTCCAAATCGAAAAAATCGGTATCTTTTACTTCAAACATCGCACAATAATACACTGAACGGCGCTTTGCAGTCAACACGATAAAATGCCGCGGGGCACATCACCGGCTTAAGACGAGCGTTTGTTCATGGGCATGTATTCTTTGTAAGGCATAACCGATTTATAGGCGGGGCGGATAATTTTGCCTCCGTTGACCAATTCTTCAACGCGATGGGCCGACCAGCCTGCAAGACGGGCTGCGGCAAACAAGGGAGTAAATAATTCTTCGGGTAGATTCAGCATGCGGTACATAAGGCCGGAATAAAAATCGATGTTCGCGCTTACGCCTTTGTACATTTTGCGTTTGCTTTGAATAACTTCGGGCGCAATGCGTTCAACCGCTGCATAGAGTTTAAACTCCCGCTCAAAGCCTTTTTCCCGTGCGAGTTTTTCGGTCCACTGTTTAAGGATACGGGCGCGCGGATCCGACAGTGAATACACGGCATGTCCTATGCCGTATACCAAGCCGGCTTTATCAAAGGCTTCTTTATCCACTATGCGTTCTATGTATCGCCGTATTTCGTCTTCATCATTCCAATCGCGCACCGTTTGTTTTAAATCGTCAAACATTTGACTGACTTTTATGTTTGCGCCTCCGTGTTTGGGACCTTTGAGCGAAGCCAAAGAAGCCGCTACCGCCGAATAGGTATCGGTTCCGGACGAAGTTACGACATGGGTGGTAAAGGTACTGTTGTTTCCGCCGCCGTGTTCCGCGTGGAGCACTAAAGCCAAATCCAAAACGGAAGCTTCAAGCGGCGTATATATGCTGTCGGGCCGAAGCATGTGTAAAATATTTTGAGCACGCGAAAGATTTTTCAAAGGCGGGTGAATGACCAAGCTTTGCTTTTTGTAATAATACGCGTAAGCTTGATACGCATACACCATAAGACCGGGAAACTGTGCAATGAGCTGCAAGCACTGGCGTATAACGTTCGGAACGGAAATATCGTCGGCAGCGCTGTCGTATGTATATAAAGTTAAAATACTGGTTGCAATGGAGTTCATCATATCGCAGCTGGGCATCTTTAAAATAGTGCCGCGTACAAAGTCATCGGGGAGTTCCATACAAGCACTTAAAACACCGTTGAATTCGGCACATTGTTCACGGGAGGGTAAGTGGCCGAACAGTAATAAAAAGCAAACTTCTTCAAATCCGAAGCGGTTTTCATCGATAAATCCGTTTACCAAATCGGCAATATTATAGCCGCGGTAAAAAAGTTCGCCTTCGCAGGGAACAAGGTCTTCATTGTCCATAATATAACCGCGTATTGCCGAAATTTCGGTTAAACCGGCCAACACGCCTTTGCCGCTTACATCGCGCAAGCCTCGTTTTACTTCATATTTTGCATATAATTCGCTGTCGATTTTATCGGATGCGGATACGAACTCGCTGTAGCGCGCAATTTGTTTTTGAACTTCGGTAGACGAATGCATAGACCTCCTTGTTTACACTTCTTCAATTAAAACTTAAATCGAGAACTTCTTCAATATGCGTTACCGGATGGAAGGCAATGCCTTTTTTTACGTGTTCGGGAATGTCGTCCAAATCGCGTACGTTTTGCTTGGGGATAATAACGTGCTTTATGCCGTTCCGGCGCGCCGCAACCGTTTTTTCCTTTAAGCCGCCGATCGGAAGCACTTGCCCGGTCAGCGAAAGTTCGCCGGTCATCGCAAGGTTTTTGCGTATGGTTTTTCCTTTTAAAAGCGACAAAAGCACGACGACCATCGTAATGCCGGCTGAAGGTCCGTCTTTGGGTGTCGCGCCTTCGGGAATGTGCAAGTGGATCGTGTTCTTTTTAAAGTACTCGACGTCTTTTATGTTGTGCTTTTCGGCATACGCGCGTACCCAGCTCATCGCGATGGCGGCCGATTCTTTCATAACGTCGCCCATTTGCCCGGTTAAATTGAAGCCTTCTTTTCCGGGAATGCTCAGCGCTTCCAAAAGCAGCGTGTCGCCGCCCATACTCGTCCATGCAAGCCCGATTGCCGTTCCGGGACGGCCGGCTTTTTTGCGGTTGTCTTCGTCAGTAAAAACCGGCTTGCCCAAATATTTTTCTATAAGCGTTTTGTCCGGTGTAAGCGGTTTTGCCAACAGCTTGTTCAATTCCTTTTGCGCTTCTTTTTCTTCGTCGCCGATAAGACGCTTAAGTTCTTTTTGCTTTTTAACCTTGCGCCCCGTATCGGGAACGTCCTTCGTTTCTTCCTTTGTTTTTTCGGCAGCCTGACGCTGTTCTTCGAGCCGCTTTTCCAAATCTTTTTGCGAAACGTCTTTCAAAGCATACACTTCGTCCATGAGCGAAGAAACCGCCGGTTCGGAAAGCAGTTCCGACACGTATTTGCGGTGAATTTTATCCAGATTTTTTTCAAAATTACGTACTCCGGCTTCGCGTGCGTAGGAATTTGCGATAAAAAGCAAATCGCTTTTTGAATAACGCACTTGATTTTTGGATAAACCGTTTTTCGCAAGACTTTTGGGAACCAAAAAGTTCTTTGCGATTTCAACCTTTTCCTGATCGATGTAGCCTGAAAGATGGATAATTTCGGCGCGGTCGCGCAAGGGTTCGGGAATTCCGTCCAAAGAGTTTGCCGTAAGCATAAACAAAATGTCCGAAATATCGAAGGGTATGTCCAAATAATGATCGCGGAAGGCAACGTTTTGTTCCGGGTCGAGCACTTCCAAAAGCGCGCTCGACGGATCGCCCTGATAACTCGAACCCATTTTATCCACTTCGTCGATAACGAAAACGGGTGCCTTTGTTTTAACGATTTTCAAACCCTGAATGATTTTTCCGGGCATGGCTCCGACATACGTGCGCCGGTGCCCTTTTATTTCGGCTTCGTCGCGCATACCGCCGACCGAAAAGCGGAAAAACGGCTTGTTCATCGCGCGCGCAATGGAGCGGCAGACGCTGGTTTTTCCGACACCGGGCGGGCCTACCAAAAGCAGGATGGACCCCTTGCTGTCGTTTTTTAATTTACGCACGGCCAAATATTCTATAATGCGTTTTTTAACGTCTTCGAGCCCGTAGTGATCCTCATCCAAAACCGCGCGCGCCTTAGTCATACTGTAATTTTCGGGCACGGGTTCGTCCCAGGGCAAATTGACAATCGTGTCCAAGTAGTTGCGCGTTACGATATATTCGCTTGAATTGGGATCCATAAGCGAAAACTTTTCCAGCTCGCCGTCTACCGCTTCGGCGATTTCGCCAGTAAAGCTGAACTTTTCGATTTTTTCCTGAAACTTTTGGTACTCGGAACTTTTCGCATCGCCGGCCATGCCCAGCTCGTCTTTTATCGATTTTAATTCTTCGCGCAAAAAATATTCGCGCTGATTTTTTTCGATGCGTTCATTCAATTCGCTTTGAATCTTTTTTTGAATGCGCAGCAGTTCTTGCTCTTTTTTTATAAAGACTAAAACGGATTCCATGCGCTCGCGCACATTTTGCATTTCGAGCACTTTTTGCTGATCGTCTTTTTCGATATTCAAAATGGAAGCGATAAAATCCGCTATTTTTCCCGGATGATCGATGTTTACCATATTAAGGCGCATTTCTTCGGAAAAAAGCGGATTGTTTTCGGAGATTTCCTTCATTTCGCTTATTAATGCGCGGGTCAGCGCCTTTACTTCAAATGTATCGTCTTCGTAATCATCGAGATATTCGGCAATAACGGCCATGGGATTTTTTTGATTGATTGCCTTTCGAATGCGGAAGCGTTTGATTGTCGAAATAAAAACGTTTACGCCGCCGTCGGGCAAGTTGATTTTTTTTATAATGCGTGCCGCCGTTCCCACGCGGTGCAAATCCGAAACGGAAGGATTTTCGGCATCGTTTTTAAGCATGACGATTCCGATAAGTCCGTCTTCGGCGTAGGCGCTTTCGATAACCTTCGTATCTTCGGCCGAATTGATCATAAGCGGCGTAAAAATACCGGGAAAAATCGGGCGCCCGGAAAGCGGAATGATGCGCAGCTTGTTCGAAAGCGTTTGGTCTGCCGGCACAATGGTTTGATCTGCCATATTGAAAAACTCCTGTGAGGAATAAAGCTCTACATATAGAATATCTACATTTTTCGCCGAAAAGGCAAGTGAAGGCGAAGCCTTCCCCTGTTCTTTTTGAGTCTTTTTTTGTATACTATACATATTATGGCGGAATTACTTGCTCCTGCGGGAAACACGGAAGCATTGGATGCGGCGATAGGCGAGGGCGCCGACGCGGTTTATTTGGGACTCAAAAGTTTTAACGCGCGGCTTCGCTCGTCCAATTTTGCGTGGAATCAATTCGAATCGGCCGTACAAGCCGTCCATAAGCTCGGTAAAAAAATATACGTAACGGTCAATACCGTCGTCGAAGAAAGCGAAACGGAACGTTTGTACCGCTTTTTGTCGTATTTGGACAAGATAGGACCCGATGCGCTCATTGTGCAGGATTTCGGCGTCGTGCGCATGGTGCAGGAATTTTTTCCGCGTTTGGTGCTGCACGCGTCGACGCAGATGAACGCTTCGAGTGCCGCTGCGGTAAACCTGCTGAGCAAAGAGGGCATAAAGCGCGTTGTCCTTGCCCGCGAACTGTACGGCGAAGAAATCCGGAGTATACGTCAAAACACCGCTTCCGAATTGGAAGTGTTCGTTCACGGCGCGCTGTGCGTCAGCGAATCGGGGCTTTGCCTGTTTTCAAGCTACTTGGGCGGAAAGTCGGCAAACCGCGGTATGTGCACGCAAGCATGCCGGCGTTATTACGAAGCCGAATCGGGCGCGGGCGCAAAAGAAAAGGGCTACTATTTTTCGCCGAACGATTTGCAGCTTATCGACCGCATTCCCTTCCTCGTGGAAACCGGCGTCGATTCTTTTAAAATCGAAGGCAGAATGAAAAGCGCCGAATATGTCGGAAGCGTTACGGCAGCCTACCGCTACGTGCTCGATCATTGGCAGGAAGATAAAGAAGGCGCCGTAGCAGCCGGCAAGCGCATGCTTGCAACGGATTTTGCCCGCGCAAAAACGCACTTTTTATTTGACGGCGCCGACTCTTCAAAATTCCTTAATCCGGATCAGGCGGGCGGCACCGGAATTTATTTAGGTAAGATAGACGCCGTGCGCACGGAAAAAAATGCCGAAGCCGACGGCATACCCGAGATGTCCGGTGCCGTACAAAAGTTTGCGCTGTTAAAAGGCGGTTCCTACGACCCCGAATCGGGCGATTCGATCCGCATTCATAAAAAAGACGATTCGGGGCGCGTCAGTTATAAGGTACAAAGCGTCAAGCGGTTTGCAAACGCAAAAGACAGGCAAGAGCCGTGGATAAGCGTTCCCGGCGATGCTTCGCACGGAGACGCGGTGTATCTTTTGCAAACCAAATCGATGTCCAAGCGCTATAAACGCGTGCTCGGTTCCGATTTGTCGCAGTTCCGCTTGCAGCCCGGAGGAGAGCGCCTTCCCGTGCTCGATTTGACGCCTTTGCAAAAAGAAACGTTAAGTTTTTTTCCCGAAGGCACGTACATACAGATAAGTACCGTTTCCGACTTATATGCCGTTGCCCCCGAACATCCGGTGTGCTTTATTATTGAATTGAATACCGAAACGCGCCGCTCGCTCATCGAAAAAAAAGAAGCGCTGCCGTGCGGGAAAAAACAGATTTTTATTTCGCTCGACCCGTTTTGCCCGCCGACAACCCAAGAGGTTTTGGAAAACGACATCGAAGAGCTGAGCGCTTTGGGCTTTACGCAGTGGGTTGTCAACAATCCGGCTCATATCGCTTTGCTCAAAAATAAAAACGTCCGCATAATCGGCGGGCCGTATTTATACACCTTTAACCGCTGGGCCGTATCCTGGCTCGAAAATCAAAATATCGATGCGTTTATCATGAGCTACGAAACAAGCTTAAAAACTCTCGAAGCGATTTTTGAAGGCTTCCAGCGCTCGCGCATGATGATTTGTCTGTTTTCGTATCCCGCATTATTCCGCATGCGCTTTAAACTGCCCGAAACCTACGATTTCAGCTGGTTTGCCGATAAAGAAGGCATGATGTTCCGCGCGCTTTCCACACCCGACGGTTCTTTCGTAATGCCCGAAAAGCCCTTTTCGATTATCGACCGCACGCACCATTTACGCAAACTCGGCTTTTCGCGCTTTTTAATCGATATGTCGAAAACGGCCGTACGCAGAGCCGACATAAAAGTTCTTATGCGCGCCTTATACAAGGGTGAAGCGCTGCCGGACACAAGCCGTTTTAACTGGAAAGACGGCTTTTATTCGGCGGTTCCTTTGCGTGCGGCGGCCTCCGGTAAAGCGCCGAAAGCCGCCGGCAAAACCTGATCGCTAAAAGACGGATACCTCTTCGAATTCGGGTTCTTTTACCGCAGCCGCTTCTTTTGCGGTTTCTTCGCCGGACTCATTCTTGCCGTCCGCCGGCTTTTTAAACACCGGCTTAAATTCTATGTGTTCGGCAATAATCGAAACTTTAGTGCGGTTTTTTTCTTCGCTATCGACCCAGCGGCTTTGTTTAAGCCGGCCCACGACGCGCACGCCCCTGCCTTTCGTTCCATTTTTTACGCTCAACTCGGCCAATTTTCCCCACGCATCGATGTCGAAAAATGAAATTTCTTTTTCGTAATTTTCGTCCTGTTTGTACGTACGCATGCACATGACGGAAAAGGAGCTCACCTTTGTGCCTTTTGCCGTTTCGCGCAAAACCGGTTCTTGGACAATATTGCCTTCAAGAATAATGGAATTAAGTGAATTCATTCTAAACCTCCGCAAATGTTTTCTTTGTTCCGGCCGGATATAAACATGATAGGCGGAGACGGTTAAAAAAGCAGAGATTTTCCGAAAATTTTATCCGTTTTTTACGAGCCGTATAATATACAGCGTAACGTACATTTGAAGTGCGTCTTTGTCTTTTATCTTTTGCAGCGCCGACGTTTTTATTAAAACCGCGGCAAGGTTTTGTATGCGCTCGACGGTAAAGTTCGAAGCTTTAAGCGTTCTGATTGTTCTGCGCATATAATCCCGTATGAGCGAATTGACATCTTCCGTCAAATTCGCCCTCAGCTGCTTATCCAAAAGCGGATTCCACTGATTGATATACGAAGCCAATTCCCGATCCAAGTTTGAACCGGGCGGAATCAATGTTTTTTCGGCTTCTGCGGCTGCCGAACGGAATTCCCTCCGCCGCGCGGCCCGTACCGGGTTTCCGGACGATTGGTTATCCTGCAGTTCGACAAAGGTCGTTTCAACCGGCGTATCTGCCGTTCCCTCGGCAGCGTGCTTTTTGTCTTTTCTGCGCGGGCGCAGTATAAGAGACGCTATCCATGATATGGGCGGCACCGTGTACCAAAACGGCAGCATGATTTTTGCGTCGGTAACGATTTCCGAGCGCGAAAGCATAAGCAGTTCGCTGTACGGGAGCAGTTTGCCGTCGGCAAATAGATTGAGTGTGTTTTTTGATATTTCTTTTGCGATGAGCGTTTCGTAGTAAATGAGCGATAAAAAATTCGAATGCAAAAGCGCGTATAAAATCGGTGCACGGACTAACAGTTCCTGTTCAAGCCGTCTTTCAAAGGCTTTACGATCGCTCATCGCAGGTACGCTGTCGAACTTTTTATACAGCGCGAACCATTCTTTTGTTAAATTATCCTTTATCGTTTCGCGTGCGTCGCTGCACAAACGGATGAGCAGCGGGATAACCTTCGGTTTCGTTATATAATAGTATTCTCCCGTATGCAACTTAAACGTAAGCAGCTCGGGCAGATTGTTGTCGGAAAACGCCGTTGTCTTTGTGTGCAAAAAATCGTTCAAATCTTCTTCGTTGTATTGCCCTAAAAGTTTATGGCCTTTGGAATCCGAAAATTCCTGAATGCTTTCTTTGTTAAAATAATACGGCGGTTTTTCCAAAAGCTGTTCCAAAATGCGCAAAGCCGCGTCGCGTTGTTGGAGCTGCTGAGATTTGTTTTTATAATAGTTGATTGCGATTTCTGTTAAGTAAATGCTTTGCAAAACGCTGATGTCTTCCTGCGTGTAATCCTTTACCTTTTCGTAATCCTGCCTGATGAAAAAACACAGCTGACCCCAAAAATAAAACACTTCACCGGAATTCTTGATTGATTCCATGGCTTCCATCGGGCGTTGGATAAATTGCGTAAAAAAGGATTTGATGGAAATGTCTTTTCCCGGATTTGTTACGCGCAGCTTTTTCAAAAAATAATCGTGGTACTCTTCTTTGCGCAGCATTTGCCGAATCTTTGCCATCGCTATATCGAATAAAATATTGACCGACGTTTCCGACGGAAAAAGTATAACCGGCATATCACGCGGCAAAATGAGGCCGTAGAGGGTCGGTTTTTCCTCCTCTTTTTTTTCGGTGATTCTTCCCTTTTTTTCGTTTTCCTGCACTTCGTCGAAAAGGCGCGTTAAAAGCGCCGCAGCTTGCTGCCGGTCTACGATTTCAAGCGGCGTGTGCGCCGGTAAATCGGTTATAAGCGGGTAGGGGATTGCCGGGTTATTCAGTATTTCTCTGTAGCGATTTGCGTATTTTTCGACGAAAAACGGAATGACGACGATTCCTTTTTGCGGGCTGTCGGCATTTACGATCATAATCGAATGTTCCGTTTCAAGTTTATTTAAATACTTTTGCAAAGTGGATTCGGTATTCTTTAAAAAAACAACCAGTTCCGGCACTTCATGCAAATGCCGCTGCGCATAATACTGCATATAGGCGCAAAATTCGGCGAAGGAAATGAGGGCATGATTTTGCCGCTGAGCGAAAAGCTTCAACAATGTCAACATGTTTACTTTATTGGTCATTTGTTAAATTATACAGTAATATTAAAACTTTGCAATATGCGCCTCTGTCATATACACGATTATTTGTATAAATTTCGGATTTTGCTTATTTCGGTAAAAGCAGGAAAAATCAGGTTTCCCTTATCTTATTTTTATATCGTCTGTGCCTATAACAATGGATGAGTAAGTATTGCTCAAAACCTATGTTTCAAGGAGGCCCGTATGGATTCCCTTCCCCATCACAAAAGCGTAGAGGAGCTGACTTTTACCGATGATTTTATGTTCGGTACTATCATGAAAAACAAACCTATTTGCAAAGGTGTGCTTGAACGCTTACTGCATATCAAAGTCGGCGAAATAGAATACCCGTCTTTGCAAAAGACAATAGCCCCGTTTTACGAGAGTAAAGGTATCCGCCTCGATGTCTATGTTGCCGAGCCTTCCCGTGTTTTCGATATTGAAATACAAACGTCAATCTTACCCGCTCTTCCCAAACGTACACGGTTACAGCGAGCGTCTAATATAGCGCCGCTCACTGTAACGCCGAGTTTTGCCGACGCAAAACATCGCGGATAATTACGTTACGGTTCGCAATTTTGAAAAATTGCTCACTTCTAAAAATATATATTTAGTTCCGGCACGGACGCCGGGAAAGCCGTATAACTGCGATGTTTCGGTAGGCGAATGCCGGACGAAACTCGTGATGAAAAACGTACAGGAAAGTACGTTTTTTAGACCTGACAAATCCTATAAAGTATTTTATAATGCAAGTGCATACAGCAAGGAAAAAGATGATGAATTGCACGCGCTGCTGCGCTATCTGTGCGAAAAACAGGCAACAAGTCATTTTACGCAGAGCATTGACGAATTTGTTGAAACGACCAAAAACAATGAAAAGTTCAGGAGCTTGTATATGTCGTTAAATATTCATAAAGATGATTTACTCAGGCAGGGTTCCCTTATAGGCGAGAAAATCGGCTTTGAAAAAGGCGCCTATCAAAAAGCGCTCGAAACAGCGCGTATCTTAAAGCAACTGGGCGACTCTGTTCAAAAAATAATGCAAGTTACCGGTCTCAGCAAACAAGAAGTGGAAACCGTTTAAAAATTAGGCCCTGTACAATCAAAACAAACTGTCTGCGCCTGCTCTTGACGCACCGGTCCCCATTGCATAGTATAAAGGCGCCGAATGCGAATGCCGAATGTGCATAGTCGGCAAAGCGGAGGTGCCATGTTTTCCCGACGGCTTAAAAATCTGTCCCCCTATGTGCCCGGCGAGCAGCTTACGGACCGCGATTATATAAAACTGAACGCAAACGAAAATCCGTATCCGCCTTGTCCCGAGGTGCTGAACGACGCGGCCTCTTTTTTGCGCGAACACGGAGAACGCACGGTCCTGTACCCCGACCCCGAATCGGTCGGTTTGCGGCGCGCCATCGCTTCGATGCTCAACGAATCCGGCGGCGTGTTGAATAAAACTCAAAGCCTTCCTTTTACTCTTACTGAGGATATGATTTTTTGCGGCAACGGTTCCGACGAAGTGCTGTCGTTTATCTTTTATGCGTTTTTCGATTCGGACAAACCGGTTTTTGCGCCCGAATATACGTACAGTTTTTATCCCGTCTACGCAGGCTACTACGGCATTCCGCTGCAGCGTTTTGCGCTCGAGGATGATTGGTCGATCGATGCCGACGCCGTACTTGCTTTGTTCGAGCGGCCCTGCGGCGGTTTTATATGCGCGAATCCCAATGCGCCGACGGGTATCGCATTATCGATTGAACAAATCGAAAAAATCCTTCGCGCATCAGACGGGCGTTTTGCGGTCGTTATCGACGAAGCCTATGCCGATTTTTCCGAAGCGACGGCCTTGCCCTTGCTGCAAATATATAAAAATCTCATAATCGTGCGTACGTTTTCAAAATCGTTTGCCTTTGCCGGCATGCGTTTGGGCTTTTGCGTCGCACACCCCGAGGCGATAGACGCACTGAAAAAAACAAAAAACAGTTTTAATCATTTTCCGGTAGACGCGCTTACCCAATGCGCCGCTTCTTCGGTGTGCAAAAATTGGCGCTATTATGCCGGTACTTGTTCGCGCATTTGCAGCGAACGGGACGCTTTCAGCCGTATTTTGCAAAAGGCGGGCTGGACAGTATTGCCTTCGCAGACGAATTTCGTTATGGTAAAAAAAGGCACTCTTGAAGGGAAGGCGCAGCTTTCCGGCGCTCAAGTGTACGAAGCGCTCAAAGAGCAAGGCTTTTTGGTACGCCATTTTGCCGGAAAAGCGACGGACGACTTTGTGCGCATTACGATAGGAACGGAAGAGCACATGCGCTCGCTTGCGGCCGTAATGACGAACCTATAACCGGTGTGCGGCAAACTCGTTTCATTATATTGCGCTTTCTCAACTGACGTTTACGAAAGCGCCGTAAAAACTTTTTCGAAAGCTGAAGCTTTCTTCAAAAGTTTTTAAGGGGGAAGGATGCGGTTTCTTGTTTTATCGGATATTCACGGCGATACGGAAAAGCTCGAAAAACTCGATGAAGAATTCGATCGGGCCGATGCGGTGCTGTTTGCCGGAGATTTTGCGCGTTTTAAGGATCCCTCCGGCGCGCTCGGCGTGCTGAATACGCTGATCGAAAAGCACGACAGCTTGTTTTGCGTGCTGGGCAATTGCGACGAAAAAGATTTTTTAACCGAACTTGAAAATCTTGACGTGTCGGTGGAAGGCGATCTTGTGCTGCGCGACGGCCTTGCCTTCGGCGGAGCGGGCGGCGGTTTGCACTTTACCGGCGATACTCCCTTTGAACGCACGGAAGAAGATTTGGCACGCGATTTAAGCATTGTCGGCGAAAAAGGCGATTGCGGCAACGTGATTTTGCTGATTCATCATCCGCCCTACGACACAAAGCTCGACGTCGCCGGCGGCGGCCCTCACGTCGGCTCAAAACTCTCTCGCGCCTTTATCGAAAAGCACAAACCCTTGGCCGTTATAAGCGGACACATTCACGAATCGTTTGCGGTCGATAAGCTCGGGCCGACCGTTCTTATAAATCCGGGCGCCGTCGCCGACGGCCGCTACGGCATTTTGGAAGTCGAACATGACGGCAAAACCGATTCATGGTCGGTTACAAAGGCCGAGCTTAAAACGATTTAAACACCCGATTTAAACGTACAGGTAAAACAATTTTATAAGATCTTCGGGGCGGCAAATCCGTATAAGTGATTTTTTATCTATCTGCTGCCGACGGCGATGCGGAAGCCCATGTAGTTGTACGCTTCGCCGGGGTTGTACGCGTAGCGGTCGGCGCCGTATAAAAAGGCCGCATAAGGGCTCCAGCTTCCGCCGCGGCATACCCTGTCATTCCCGTACACGGGACCTGAAGGCGTATCCGTTTCGTCGGCTTTGTATACGCCGAACCAATCCCAGCAAAACTCGAGCACATTGCCGCTCATGTCGTATATGCCCGATGCGTTTGCTTTGCCGCTTCCGCTCATGCTTGTAGGACCGAGCAGGTTCCCGGCCGTTGCGACGTTTGCCGTTCCCGGATACAAAAAATAAGGCAGGATTATCTGTTCGCCGTTTTTTTGCTCGGCGTTTTCAAAAAAGCGCTTGCGCGCGTTCTGTGCGGCTTCCCGTACGCTTTCGGCGTCCCATGCGGCGCCGGATATGCGGTTGCCGGCCGTAAAGCTTTGCTTGCCTTCTCTTCCTCGGATTTTGCGCGCGGCGTATTCCCATTCGGTTTCGCTCGGAAGACGGAATCCGTCTGCGTTCCAATCGCATTCGGCCAAATCGATTTCAGCGGCATTCGAAGCGTCGCGCAGCACTTTTCCTTTGTAAGTGTAGCACGGGCTGCGGTTTTCCAATTCGCTGAACGCATTGCACCATACGATCGCATCGCGCCAGCTGATATTCGTTACCGGCTGATACCGGCCGTCTTCGGACGGTTCGCGGCCGCGCCTTCCCCCCGAACCTTCTTGGCCCGGATTTTGGAATACATAGCCCAACAGGTTTTCGGCTTTGGTGCGCACTTCGTACCACAATGAATAGGTTGTTTCGTATTTGTTTATATAAAAAGGTTTTACGCGGCGCGCGGCCGTTACCGACTGGACGTTTTCGCCGATTATAAAACGGTCTTCTTTTTCGGCCATCTTTACGAGCGAAATCATTGCGTTTTTAATGTCGTCGGAAATACCCTTTTGCGTACCTTCCTGTGAAAAAAGAAGCGGAGCGGAAAGCGCTGCCGGAAAGAGCAGGGCAAAAAGAGCAGTAAAATGCACTATCGATTTTATCTTCATCTGGCGCCCCTATTTTTATGTTTTTCTTTGCTGCGGTTTTTCGGATGGATCGGCGGTTCGGGTCGGTCGGAAAGCAAACGCTGCGCAATAAAGCCGGTAAGCAAACAAAGCGCGCTTATAACGCCGGCCCCCAGCCAGCCCGAACTCGAAAAAGGCAGGGGAACGTTCATGCCGAAAAAGCTGACGATAAAGGTCGGAACCATAAAAATCAGCGAAATAACGGTCAATCGCTTCATAACGATGTTCAAGTTGTTTGAGATAACCGAAGCGAACGCATCCATCATGCCCGAAAGAATGTCGCTGTACGTGTCGGCCATTTCGATAGCCTGCCGGTTGTCTATGGCGACGTCTTCGAGCCAATCTTTGTCTTCTTCGTCCAAATTGAGCGTGCGGGTTTTGCTTATTTTTTCGAGCAAAATCTGATTGCTTTTAAGCGAAGTCGTAAAAAACACAAGCGATTTTTCAAGGTTCAAAAGCAAAATCAATTCGTTATTGCGGATCGAACGTTCGAGTTGGCTTTGAATTGTCGTGGAGCGCCGGTTTATTTCTTTTAGATAACGCAAAAAGGTGATGTCCGAGCGGCTTAAAATGCGTACGATAAAGGCGGGAAAATCCGAAAGCGTTAAATCGCGTATGCGGTTTTCCGCTATGTCTTTTAAAACTTCACAGTCGGTCCAGCAAATGGTAATAACCGTTCCCGGATACAAAATAATGCCGAGCGGAACGGTAAAATAGCTTATGTCGTTATCGGCAATAAAAACCGGCAAGCGCAAAATAATCAGCGTGTAATCGTCTTCCCGTTCAATGCGCGACAATTCGTCCTGGTCGAGAATATCGAGAATGTGTTCCTGTTGAATTTTATAGTCTTCTTCGAGGATTCTGATGTCTTCGCGGGTTACCGAGCGCGCGTCCACCCATTTATTGAGGCCGGGTGTAAGTTCATCTTCGGAACGCTGAACGAGTTTTCCTTTTTCCTGCTGCCAAAACGTTATCATGGGCCTGCCCTCCTGTGTACATAGAATAATATAAACGTCTACTGCCGGGGTCGGAATCCATACGGCGCCTCCATGTACGGTGAGTTTACAGGTCCACAAACCTGCACCGATTGTAACGTTCCGCAAAAAAAAAATCAATTGTTTTTCCTAAAATACTGTCACAACAAGCTCTTGCCCGCAGTCGGCGTGGTTACGCTTTTCGGGTAAAATCACCTAAGAAAAACGCGTAAAACGCCTTGCGGTCAGAAGCTTGCTTTTACATATTTTTATTTTCAACGAAAAATAGTAAATCGTGCTGATTGCGGCTGAGGACTTTTGATGTTTCGGTAGGCAGAGGTTCGGCATGAGTAGAAAAGTGAAAAAGCACATGCTTACGAAAGAGGTGTGAAAAAACGCCCTAATAAAAAGTACCGTCTAAAATAGCGCCGGTACTTTTTATGCCGAGTTTTCGTTGCAAACTCGCTTACATATTGCACTTTCTCAGCTAGCGCTTGCGAAAGTGCTGAAAAAACTTTTTCGCAAGTTGATACTTGCTTCAAAAGTTTTTAGCAGAGAACGTGAATGGCTTATGAGCGGAGCGAATTGCCTGAACGGGCGCTTTTTTCACGCGTACTTATTCGAAGCAATTTTTTTATAGTTTTTTTCATGCCGAATCCTTGCAGGCGAATACTTGACTTATAAGAAAATCTTTTTTATTATAGTTCAGCGAGGAAAGTATATAAATGAAGAAAGTCGTTTTCAGCGCCTTTTGCCTGTTGTGTATCGGTGCGCTTATGAGCGCGCAAACGCCGATATTGACCGCCGGCGCTTTTTTTAAAACGGTATCCGAAAAATATGCCCAAATACAGGATTATGAAGCCGATATGGCCGTAGCCGCCGGCAAAACGCTTATGCAGTCGCGCGTATCGTTTAAGCGCCCCAATTTGCTGCGCATAGATTTTTCAAATCCCGAAACGCAGGTGATTGTGTTTAACGGCGAACAGTTGACCGTGTACCTTCCCGGCCCGCGTGCGATATTGAGCCAGTCCGTAGAATCCGGCAGCCGCCAAAACGCCGCAAATCTTGCAACTCCCGAGGGGCTTGCTTTAATGCGCAGGTATTATTCGATTGCCTATGAGTCGGGGCAAGAACCGGTTGCGCTCGACGAAAGCACCGCCGGAAGCGCGTCCGAAGAAAAGGTCGTAAAATTGCTTTTATCTCGAAAAACGCTTTCGGAAGGTTTTCAGACAATAAAGCTTGCGATAAATCCTTCGACCCTGCTTATCCGCCGCGTGGAAGCAGTTTCGGCCGTCAGTAGAGAAGTGTTCAAATTCGATTTTTTGAATTACGTGCTGAACCAGAATATTCCCGACACGCGCTTTTTGTACGACGCGCCTTCATCCGCGAATACGTATAACAACTTTTTGCTTACTGAATAAAACGGGGTTTTTGAATGGAAAGTTTCGGCGCGATTTTGCGCAAAAGAAGAGAAGAAAAAAATATCGGTTTGGATACCGTTTCGCGCGATACGATTATATCGAAGCAATATTTGGAAGCGTTGGAAAACGAAAACATCGATATTTTTCCCGGCGACACTTATGTAACGGGTTTTTTGCGCAACTACGGCGAATATTTGGGATTGGACAGTGCGTACCTTGTAAAGCTGTTCCACGGTAAAAGAATGCAGGAATCTCCCGTTCCCGAAAATCTGATTATTAAGCGGCACATAAACAAAAAAGTTTTGGCAGCCGCCGTTTCGGGCGGCGTATGCCTGCTTGCACTTTGCACGTTTTTATTCGTTTATTTTTTGGTTATAAAACCGAACAACAAAAAATATACGGCGGTTGATTTAAAAAAAGAAAACGGTCAGTCTTATACCATTTCGGCCGTGCCGCTCCAACGCCGTCTGTACAAAAAAGATACGATTATCGTGCCGCTTGCTCAAAATCCGGTTGCGCTTACGGTGGACGGAACTTTAAATAAACTTACTTTAAAAACGCCGATCGGTGTTCAATACGTCGAATTGGGTGAAGAGCTCGAAATGGACGTGGACGGTTCGGGGACGTCCGACATCGTCGTGTTTTTATCGGACGTTTCCAAAGACAAAGAAGATGCCGGAGCCGAAGTGCGCATGTTCGTAAAAGCGGGAAGCGAAATCGCGCTTGCCGACGAAACCTCAAATGCCGGAGCCGTTGCGGTCGAATCAGGCGAAGCGCTTAAAGACGGCACAAAGTATAAACTGATTTTGCAGGATAACCGCGCGTATCCGTTTACGATAACGGCGAGCTTCAGGGGCGTGTGTTTATACCGCTACAAAAGCGACCGAAACGAAAGCGTCGAAAATCTTTTAACGTCGGGCGACACGCTTAAAGTGTCGGCGCACAGCGCTTTGCGTTTGTGGACTTCGAATGCGAATACGGTAAAGATGCAGGTTACGGCCGAAGGCAAAACCTACGATTTGGACATCGGGCGTCCCGGCCAAGTGCTGGTTGAAGATGTCCGCTGGATAAAAGAAGCCGACGGCACATACAAACTGACGGTATCGGAAGTTGACTGAGCGGACGGTTTCGACAAAATCGTTTTATCTTGATCAGCACGGCTGCGCCAAAAATCAAGTAGACGGCGAACTTATTATTTCCCTTTTGGAAGACAAGGGCTGGCTGCGCACAGAACAGCCGGAATCGGCCTGCGTTATTATAATCAATTCATGCGGATTTATAGAAAGCGCAAAAAAAGAATCGCTCGACGCGCTTTTTTCGGCCCGTAAAGCATATCCGGACGCGAAAATTATTCTTGCCGGCTGTCTTGCCGAGCGCTATGCCGACATTTTTAAGCAGGATTTACCCGAAGCCGATGCGGTGTTCGGGAACGGCGATTTGAGCAAGCTCGATTTTTTGATGAACGTGCTTGAGAAGGGTTTGCGCCCCGTCGTAAGACCTGAGCAAAAAGGTGTATGCTGCGGAGAGCGCAAAGCGTTTTTGGGCTTTCCTTCTTCGGCCTATGTTAAAATTACCGAAGGCTGCAATAACCGCTGCTCTTTTTGCGCGATCCCGCTCATACGCGGCGTTTTGCGCAGCCGCAGCGCTGATGACATTGTAGACGAAATACGAGGCCTGCGCGATCGCGGCATATTCGAATTCAATTTAATCGGTCAGGATTTGGCGGCCTTCGGCCGCGACGGAGTTTCGACAGGCGATTCGGCAAATGCTTTGTATTTTCAAAGTCCGAGCCCCTTGAGCCTTTTACTGCAAAAAATCGGCGAACTTGAGGGCGATTTTTGGCTGCGCCTTTTGTACATTCATCCCGACCACTTTCCTGTTGATATTTTACCGGTTATACAGCGCGACAAGCGCATTTTGCCGTACTTCGATCTTCCGTTCCAGTCGGGGGATGCGCGCATTATCCGCGCGATGAACCGCAGAGGCAACCCCGATTCGTATTTGGAATTGCTGCAAAAAATCCGCGCGGCGCTGCCGGATGCCGTGCTGCGCACAACCTTTTTGTGCGGCTTTCCCGGCGAAACGGACGAAGAAGCCGAACATACGCTTTCGTTTTTGGAAAAATTACAGCCGCATTGGTCGGGCTGCTTTGCCTACAGCCGCGAAGACGATACGCCCGCCGCCTTATTGACACACCGGGTGCCGGCAAAAACCGTTAAAGAGCGCATGCGAAAACTGCAAAACGCTCAGGAAAACATAACGGCGTCCCTCTTGAGTTCTTATGTCGGAAAAGTGTGCAGCGTACTTATCGAAGAGGTTGTCGGCGAAGGCCCGGACGGGCGCAGCGAAAATAAAGCCGGCAGTGAAAATAAAGCCGGCAGCGAACGCGGAAATGCGGACGGACACGAAGCCGAAGAACGTGAAAGCGACGGTTTGGCGCTCGGCCGCTGCGCTTTCCAAGCGCCGGAAGTAGACGGCATATGCGTTGTGCGCTTCGACAAAGAAAGTGGGGCGGCAAAGGACCTTGTGCCCGGCTCGGTTGTTTCCGTGCGCATAACCGGCGTGCGCGGAGTAGACGTTACGGGAGTACTTGTATGAACGCTGCCGAATACTTAAGCGTGCTTAATCCCGAGCAGCATGAAGCCGTCGTGCATGAAGGTTCTCCGCTTTTGATTTTAGCGGGCGCCGGCTCGGGAAAAACCCGTGTTATTACGACGAAAATCGCATATCTTATCGGCGAAAAAGGCTTTGATCCGCACTCGATTTTAGCGGTAACTTTTACGAAAAAAGCGGCAAACGAAATGGCCGAGCGCGCCCGCCTTTTGGAGCCGCGCGCCGAGTACACGCAAATCCGCACCTTCCACTCGTTCGGCGCGTGGTTTTTGCGCACCTTTGCCGCCCGCGCGGGCTTGGAACCGAACTTTACCGTATACGACGACGATGATGCGGTTACGCTGCTTTCAAAGGCGGTGCCGACCTTGTCGCGCCAGCAGGCGTCTTCGGCCGCTCATAAAATATCTTTGGCAAAAGATTATTGCCTTTTCCCCGATTCTCCCGAATTGACGTCAATCGAAAGCGATCCGGATTTCCCGGCAATATACGAAGCATATCAAAAGCGGCTCCGCGAAACGGGCAATGCCGACTTCGGCGATCTTATCATGCTTCCCGTGTGCGTTATGCGCGAGGACGAGCATATCCGTTCTCAAATGCATTACCGTTTTAAAGTCGTTATGGTGGACGAATATCAGGATTCGAACGCCGCGCAATTTTTGCTTTTGCAGCAGCTCGCTTCACCGGACGCATACGTGTGCGTTGTGGGCGACGACGATCAGTCGATTTATAAATTCCGCGGCGCCGAAGTAAAAAATATTTTAACCTTTCAGGATCATTTTCCCGGAACGAAAATCATCCGCCTTGAACGCAATTACCGTTCGGTCGCCCCGATTTTGGAGGCGGCGGACAACGTCGTGCGCAACAACAGCGAACGTTTGGGAAAAACGCTCAGCTCAGTGCGCGGGAAGGGCAAGCGCCCCGTCCTCGCTTTTTTGCCGACGCAGGACAGCGAAACCGCCTTTTGCGCCGAACTTATTCAAAGCGCGCATAAGCAAGGCTGCCCCTATGCGGACTGGGCGGTGCTCTACCGCACAAACGCCCAATCGCTTGGTTTTGAAACCGAATTTTTGCACCGTAAAATTCCGTACACCGTTATCGGCTCCCTTAAATTTTACGAGCGCGAAGAAATCAAAGATATTCTCGCTTTTCTAGCCTTTATTGCAAACCCCAAAGACGAGGTTGCTTTCCGCCGCATCGTCAACAAGCCCGCCCGTTCGATCGGCGCGGTCAGTCAGGAAAAAATCGTCAACTTTGTGCGATCTCAAGCGCCCCTTTTGCCGTCTTCAGCCGGATCGTCCGGGGGCGGGCCTTCCGGCGGTCTTATTGAAGGCTGCCGATTGTGCGCGTCTTTTTTATCGAAAAAAACGGCCGAAGCCGTGCAGGGTTTTGTGTCGATTATCGATTCGCTTACCGCTTTTTTGGATGAGGGTCAAAACAACACGGGCGGCCGGAGCGAAGATTCAGGCGATGAAAACGATGCCGGCTCCGGTGCGGACAATTCGGCCGGTGAAAAGCTTTCGGTTTTTGTCGAAAAGATAATCCGGCTTTCGGGATTGAACGAATATTACAGCGCACAGGACGAAATTGCCGGAACTCAAAAAACGGCGAACATGCAGGAATTGGCAAACAGCGCCGTTTTTTATCCGAAAACCCGTGCGGGCCTTTCGGATTTTCTCGACCATATTGAACTTGACCGCACGCTTGAAGCGGCCGACGAAAACGAAGCGCGCGATTCGGTAAATCTCATAACCTTACATAACACAAAGGGTTTGGAATTCCCGCGTGTAATCATCACCGGGCTTGAGCGCGGCATTTTCCCCCGCACCGATAAATCGAACGAAGAAATCGAAGAAGAGCGGCGCTTGTTTTATGTGGGCATTACGCGCGCAAAAGACGAACTGTATATGACGTCGTGCGCAATGCGCAGGCTCTACGGCAAAACCGATTATATGGATCCCAGCCCCTTTTTATACGAGCTTAAAGGAAGCGGCATCGACGTTTTGGGAAAACCGCCGTACGGCTTTTCGCTTTCGCGTTCGGACGGAAGTTCGGAGCGCTCAAAATCTTTTACCGGTTCCGAATACCTTTCAAACCCGCTCGCTTCACGCTGGGCAAAGGGCGTCCGACTCTACCACGACGAATGGGGCTACGGTGTTATACAGGCCGTGCGCGGCAGCGAGCCGGACGATTACGTCATTACCGTCCGTTTTGAAAGCGGCGCCGAAAAAAGCTTTTTGCCCAAATTTCAAGCGCACAGCTTAATGATTGTGAAGGACGAATAGTTTACGGCAGCATCTCTATCGTTTTGAAGTTTTTCCGGCCGACAGCGTTTTTGTACGCTTCAACCGCTCTATATCCGATACTTTATAGGATGTGCCGTAAGCGAACCGTTTGCCGGTACCTTCTCTACGCCGAAGGGTGCCGTTACTTTTTTTTCAAACGCTTTTGGAGTATTGCTCCCGGCTCAATAAAGATCGGTACGCAGCGCAGCGCCTTTCGGAATAAAGATTTCAAAAGTTCCGCTCGAAAAGATATCCGAGCTGTTTCTTTTGGTAATCTTTTTGTAATACACGTTGCCGCCGGTTCCGTTCATAAAGAACTGCGGCGAACCTTTCCACGTTTCCGTAGTTATTTTGTTGCCGCTGCCATCGGTTTCCGTATTTTCTTTGTGGTCTGTGAAGGTTTCGACTTCTTTTCCCCGCCATTGCGTTTTTAGCGAGCCGGATTTTACGGCGGCAAAAAACTGCTTGGCGTATGTCGGCATACCGGTAGAAGGTGTCATTGTCGCCGAACTCGCCGCTTCGGAGGGAAACGTTCCCTTTATCGTTAAATCTTCGGGGAATTTAATGCCGCTTTCGACGGATAATCCGGGCTGAATCGTACAGCGGCCGCCGCTTTCAAGCTTAATTGTTATTGAACGGAAGCCGAATCCTGCAAGGTAAAAAATACCCGACCAAACGTTTTCCGATATTTCTTTCGCGTCAAGGTAATATTCTCCGCTTGTAAGATAGTCGGTACCGTTTATATTTTCTTTTGTGAGCGTAACGCTGCGCTTGCCCGAACCGGCAAAATGCTTTTGGAAATTCGATTCATTGCTGGAAAGGGTCAGTTGAGTCCCTCCGGAAGTCCATCTATATGTTCCGTAGGAACCCAAAAGAAGTTGCTGCGCAAGGTTTGTGCAGGCAGCGCATAATAATGCAGCCGCCAAAACGGCAGCCGTTGACATGATTGTGTTTAATTTTTTCATAATTACCCCTTTTCCGGTATCTATAATATAGTGTAACACTATTTTTACAAAAATGCAATTTGTGCCTTGTCCCGCCTTACACGCCGAGCAATGAAGCGAAGACCTTTAAAGCGCCTTCGCTTTTGCCGGCAAGCACCGTTTTGGTCAGCAATTTACCCAGCTGTACGCCTTCCTGATCGAAGCTGTTTATGTTCCATAAAAAGCCTTGGAACATAATTTTGTTTTCGTAGTGGGCGAGAAGGGCGCCCAGAAATTCGGGGTTCAGCGTTTGTCCGTATATGAGGCTTGACGGTCGCTCGCCGGTGAATACTTTGGCCGGATTTTCATCGTCTTTTCCCAAAGCGAAGGCGGCGATTTGCGCTGCGAGGTTTGCGCACAGTTTTTTTTGGCTCGTCGAACCGTCGACGGTAATGTCCGTTCCGCTTTGGCTGTTCACGAAGCCGATAAACTGCAGGGGAATAATGTCGGTACCCTGATGCAAAAGCTGATAGAACGAATGCTGGCCGTTTGTTCCCGGTTCGCCGAAAATAACGGGACCGGTCGCATAGCCGACTTTTTCGCCGCGCCGGTTGACGCTTTTGCCGTTCGATTCCATATCGGCTTGCTGCAAGTGGGCGGGAAAACGGCTGAGCGCCTGACTGTAGGGTAAAATCGCGCTGACAGGATAGCCCTGCACGTTGCGTTCGTACACGCCGATAAGGGCGTCCAGCATGGCCGTATTTTTGCGTATGTTTTTTTCACACGCATTTTTGTCCTGCTCGTGCGCGCCTTTTAAAAACGCTTCGAAGGTTTCCGGCCCGAAGGCAAGCGAAAGCACGGCGCCTCCGACCGCCGACGATGAAGAATAGCGGCCGCCGATAAAGTCGTCGATATAAAACGAAGCGAGGTACGAAGGATTGTTTGCCAAGGGGCTTGTTTCCGACGTAACGGCGACCATGTGTTTTGAAGGATCCAATCCGGCTTGGGTTAAAAAATCTTTTACGAGCAGTTCGTTTGCAAGCGTTTCCTGCGTAGTACCCGACTTGGATACCAAAATAAACAGCGTGCGCGACAAATCTTTTACGCACGAAGTCAGCACATGGGAGGCATCGTCCGGGTCTACATTCGAAATAAAATACGCATCGGCCTTTTTGGTACCGTGCGCCTTTGCCCATTCTTCCAGCGCGAGGTACAATGCGCGCGGGCCCAAGTCGGAACCGCCGATGCCGATTTGTACGACGCTTGTAAAGGTTTCGCCTTTTTCGTTAGTGATTTTTCCCGAATGAACGCTGCGGGCAAAATCGGCGATCGCCGTACGCTGGCTTTCGTAAAAGTCGCGCGCATTTTTTTTGCCGGAGCTCGTATCGTACAATACCTCTTTTCCGAGCCGGCCGCGCAGCAAGTGGTGGAGCACTTTGCGTTTTTCTCCCGTGTTTATAACCTCTCCTTCGTATAAGGCGGTGAATTTTTCGGTTAATTGTGCTTCATCGGCCAATTCCTGCATGACGGACAAAATCTGTTCGTTTACCTGTTTTGCCGCATAATTGTACATTAAGCCTTGCGCGCCCTTTGCGCCGTATGCGGAAACTCTGTCCGCACCGAGAACGTCCTTTAAATGTACTTGCCCTTTAAGCGATTGCAGCTTTCTAAAAGATTCCAATGTATCGAGATTATCCCATGTTAATTCCATATCGACCTCCGCCGGATTTAAAATCCGCTATTGTATCGATTATACCTTATTTGGTGCCGCGTATCTACACCGGATTTTGTAACCATTACAGAAATTCTCCGTTTATATTATGCGCGGCAGGGATTGGAGGGGCGGCGAAGCCGTTCCGCAGGAATGAAGCCGAAAGGCGGAACCCCGCAAAGCCCGTTTTTTGCGAGGCATCGCAAAAAGCCGCCCGACAAATTTTATGCTTACAATATAAGAGGTTGTGATGAAAAACAAACACTATGCACCCAAGGCTGCGGTTTTTATTGCTGCAGCGCTGATTTTTTTGTTGACCGGTTGCGGCGGATTTGCCGCGTCCAAGGGGACAAAAACGAACAAACGCTATAACGAAAAAAAAATGCAAACGCTCACGGGTAAAAAGGTTTCCGTAAAAGAGCAAAAGGATTTGTATGCCGATCAGGAATTCGGTTTCGGTTTTGTCGTTCCGAAAGCGCTGAACGATTTGAGGGAAAAGGGAATCCTGGAGATTTTGCCGGGAGCCGAAAATATAACGTTTTTTACGGTTTTTGCGCAAAGTTTTTTTCCTTTGCGTGCGTCGATACATCCGGAAACGATAACGGAAGACGAATGGATTGCTTTTGCCCAGGAAGCCGAAAAGCATGCGTTTGCGGCGGGCTTTATGCTCCGCGTCCCCTCCGGTGAAATTTCGGCAGACGACGAGGCTTTATTGGAGTACGTAAAAGAAAGATATGCGGTATGTGAAAAAATCGCCGAAGCGGGCGGCTTCTCCTACTGGTTCGGCTACAATACGGATTATTCGAATGTGAATTTTTCGGATGCGGAAAAAGCCGATGTGCAAACCGTAACGGACGAGTTGAAGGATTTTAAAAAGAATATTTTCGTGTTTCCGCCGCTTGCGCGGAGCAATGCGGTTTCTCAAGACGGGAGCGTTCAAGGCGGTTTGACGTCGTTTTCGGCACGCACGCTTGACGACAAAACTGTTACGCAGGATTTGTTCAAAGACTATAAGGTAACGATGATAAACATTTGGGCGACGTGGTGCTCACCCTGCGTAAAAGAAATGCCCGATCTTGCAAAGCTGTATTCGTCAATGCTGCCTTCCGGCACGAATATGATAAGCGTTTGCGTTGACGCGGCGGAAAATCCGGACGGTGCGAAGCAAGTGCTTTCTTCCGTTTCGGCAGATTTTACAACCTTGGTGCCGAATGCCGACTTGGCGCCGTTTTTGAACGGTGTATCGGCTCTTCCGACGACGGTGTTTGTCGATTCGAAAGGGAACTTTATAGGTAAAGCGATTACCGGAGCTCCCGGACGCGAACCGGCGGCAGCTTATGCAAAAACGCTGCAAGAACTTTTGGATGCCGAAAATGCAAAATAAAGCGGTAAAAGGCGCTTGTATGCCGAGAAAGGCCGCCGTGATTGTGTGTATGTTCGTTGCGCTGTGCTTTATCGGCATCGGCTTATTGCGGGGCGAAAACCTTGTCGTGCTGCAAAAGGCGGTGCATATTTGCCTTGAATGCATCGGGATAGGGTGAGTCCGTGGCAAATGTATCCGTATCTAAAAAGCCCTTTGCTTCTTTAAAGTCGCATACGACCTTGCGCCCGTTTATACAAAGCTGCGCCGCATTCGGTTCCAATTCGTATATTGCCGGCTTTATCCGCGGCGATATATTTAAAGGCCGCATAAAGCAAGTGTGCGTTCCGGGCTTGAATTGTTATTCCTGCCCCGGAGCGGCCGGCGCTTGCCCGATCGGCGCTTTTCAAGCGGTGGCGGGAAGCAAAAAATTCAGCTTCAGCTTTTACGTAACGGGAATCGCGATGCTGTTCGGCGCCCTGTTCGGCCGGTTTGTTTGCGGCTTTTTGTGTCCCTTCGGCTTTTTTCAGGATTTGCTGCACCGCATCCCGCTGCCGTTTGCAAAAACGATTGCGCAAAAAGAAAAACGTTTTCGTGTTCCTCAAAAGCTCGATAAGGTTTTGCGCTTTTTGAAATACGCGGTGCTTGCCGTATTCGTCGTTGCGCTTCCGGCCTTTGTGCGCAGCGCCTTCGGTATAGGGGATCCGTATTTTTGCAAATGGGTGTGCCCCGCCGGAATCCTTGAAGGCGCGCTGCCGCTTATAGCGAAAAACGAAAGTCTTCGCAATACGCTCGGCTTTTTGTTTGGCTGGAAAACGTCGTTTTTGGCGCTGACCGTTTTAACGTCTCTTTTTTTGTACCGTCCGTTTTGCAAATACGTGTGCCCGCTCGGTGCATTTTATTCGTTTTTTAACAAAATAAGTTTGTACCGCATGCACGTGGACACGGCGAAGTGTACGAGGTGCGGCGCATGCGAGCGCGCATGCCGCATGCACGTGCCGATTATAAAGCCGCTTAAAGACGGCACCTTTACGGGCGAAGGCGCGAAAATGCCGGCTTTTTTGTCGGTTGACAACGCCGAATGTATCCGCTGCCACGACTGTAAAAAGGCCTGCCCCTGCGGTGCGATACGTTTCGGTTTTGATTCGGTTTTAAAAACAAAAAAAGCGCCCGAAAACTCCTTAGCGTGAAGTTTTTGAACGCTTTTCGATTATAGCGGCAATGGGACTTGAACCTATGACCGAACGGATATGAGCCGTTTGCTCTACCGACTGAGCTATGCCGCCGTGTTTGCATATAATATCATGAGCGCTCTTTTGTGTCAATACAACAATATGCGGTCGATACCCATTGGATATGCAATTTTATTTTTGATTCTGTTTTTCGCGCAGTTCGGTCAGTTCTTTATTTAAAACCATTGTTTTTTGCGTTTGCACGTAGAGGCGCTGCGCCAAAAGTTTGGATAAAAATATGCCGTAGTGCGGGTTTTTGCGCAAAAGGTTTAAAAACGCTTCTTTGGGAATTTTTATAAGTTTTCCGTGCCCGACCGACAAAATCGTCGCGCTGCGGCGGTCGTTGAGCAAAAAAGACATTTCGCCTATGAACAAATCGTTCGGCGTAAGAATCGACACCAGTTTGCGGCCGGAATACACTGCGTATTTTCCCGACACGATAAAAAACAAATTGTTTGTGCGCTCGTTTTGAAGGCATACCGTTTCTTTGTCGGCGTAATCGACGGCTTGATACGGCGACATAATAAGCGGTACCGTATTCGCAGCGCCTTTCCCGGCTAAGCTTACAAAAAAACGCACTTCGTTTCCTTTTTCGTTGTAGGTCATGTCGCTTACGAGATTTTCGGATATGTGTATGCCCATGCCGTGCATGCCCGGTGTTATGTCCTTTTTGATGCGGCTGCGCCAGTCGAAGCCCTGTCCTTCGTCGCGGATCGAAAATTCGGCCTTGGCGCCGCTTATTTCGTACGAAATGTATATGTGCTTTTTTTTGTTTTCGTCCAGCTGCGCTTTTTGTTTTATTAAAACGAGTATGTCGTTGCCTTTTTCGAGCCATTCGGTTTTTTCTTCGTAGCTTATGCCGCAGTTGCCGTGTTCAAGCGCATTGAACAACAGCTCCATAAGTACCGTGTGCAGCTTACTGCGGATATCGGTGTCGATGCGGTTCGAGCTGTATAAATAGTTCAGTAAAAAACTTGTGTATACTTGTATATCGATGGGATCATTACCGCAGATAAACGAACCCGATTCCGACGTGCCCAGCTGTCCCTGCATTCCCCTGCTGAACAAAAACTGCTGGTTCAGCCACAAAATATGCAAAAGGCGCGAAAAATTGTCGGCGAACTGCCGCTTCGTCTGCACGATTAAAATGTTGGCATTTTTTTGCTCTTCAATTTCTTTGCGCTCTTCCATGTCGGCGACGACGGCGATGATTCCTCCGTTGTGCAGCCACGGGTCGGCGCTTATCGATTCAAGTATTTGCCGGCTGTCGATTCGGGTTGACGTAAAATCGATTACTTTTATTTCGGGCAATTCGTAGTTGATGTATTTGATTATTTCGTCCGTGTCGGAACATATGTCGAAATCGAAATACGAAGCATATTTTTTGCACGCTTCGTCTATAATGTGAATAATGTCCGGGGCGGTTACCGCCGCTAAAATCTTTTTCATTTAAACTCCTGCCTTTCTTAATTACTCAGCTTTGTTGTACGCTTTACATTTTAGCATATTATTGATATATTTTTAAAGACTAAAAAACATAAACGGTTGTATTTTCGGTTTATGCCGCTTACGGCTGCTGTTTTGTGGAATCTTTGGAGGTTTTTATGATAAAGACGGTAAAAGATGTCGATTTGACCGGCAAACGCATTATTATGCGTGTTGATTTTAACGTGCCCATGAAAGACGGAGTTGTGCAGGACGACACTCGCATACGGGCGGCTCTTCCGACGATAGAGTATATTTTAGAGCAAAAACCGAAAAGCCTCGTGCTTATGAGCCACTTGGGCGATCCTAAAAAAGACGTAAAAAAAGCCGAAGAAAAGGCTGCAAAAGACGGGAAGCCCTTCGATAAAGAAGCTTTTATAAACGGTAAAAACCGCATGAAGCCCGTGTCCGAATATTTGGCGAAAATGTTGAATAAGCCGGTTGTGTTCGCGCCTTCCTGTCTTGGACAAAAAGCGGCCGTAGACGCCCTGCCTGCCGGCGGCATTATGATGCTCGAAAACACGCGTTTTGAAGCGGGCGAAACTTCCAAAGACATGGAAGAGCAAAGGGCTATGGCAAAGGAATTGGCAAGCTACGGTGATGTGTATGTAAACGACGCTTTCGGTACCGCTCACCGTGCGCACGCTTCCACCGCAACAATTGCCGAATTCATGAAGGTAAAAGTCGGCGGATTTTTAATGGAAAAAGAAGTCAAATACCTTGAGCCGATGGTAAAAAATCCGCCCAAGCCGATGACGGCGATTATCGGCGGCGCAAAGGTTTCGTCGAAAATTGCGGTTTTGGAAAGCCTTTTAAAAAACGCCTCGGCACTGATTATCGGCGGCGGTATGGCGTACACTTTTTTAAAAGCGCAGGGACACGGAATCGGCAAGTCTTTGGTTGAAGACGATTTTATCGATACGGCAAAAAACCTGCTGAAAGCCGCCGAACAAAAGAACGTTAAAATCGTGCTGCCGCTCGACCACGTATGCGCCGAAACCTTCGGCGCCGACGCCAAACCCGTTGCCGTAGACGGTATCGACATTCCTGACAACCTTATGGGCATGGACGTCGGACCGAAAACGCTCGCTTTATATAAGGATATAATTCTTAAATCGAAGTCGATCGTGTGGAACGGACCCGTCGGCGTTTTTGAGTTTGAAAATTTTGCAAAAGGAACGGGCGAAGTTGCCCGCCTTGTTGCCGAAGCGACTTCCAAAGGCGCCGTTACCGTCGTAGGCGGCGGTGATTCGGTTGCCGCGGTAAATAAATTCAACCTTGCTTCCAAAATGAGCCATGTGTCGACCGGCGGCGGCGCCTCCCTCGAATTCCTCGAAGGGAAAACGCTTCCCGGCATTGCCGTTTTGGAAACAAAATAAAGCACCGAATGCGCTTAAGATTTAATATGCCGGTATAAAGCACCGGCGAGTATACCGCCTTCGTCTTCGGAGGCGGTTTTTTTATGCCGCGATGTGCAACAAAAACTTACAAAATAATCGTATTCGGTTATGTTCGGTTGATAGACTTCTTCGAACGTCACGGTTATACTGTGTCAATAATAATTGCAAAGGTGTGAAATGTATGAGAAGACATTATTTGGATAACATCAGATGGATGACGGTGTGTGCGGTCGTTCTGTATCACGTGATTTATATTTACAACGCGGTTATGCCGCCGTACCGCCTTATCGCCTCGTTTTCCGAAACGCAAGTGCAGGACGCTTTGCTGTATATTTTGTATCCGTGGTTTATGATTTTGCTTTTTATCGTTGCGGGGATAAGTTCGCGCTGCTACCTTGAAACGCACTCTATCCGCGATTTTGTGCGCACGAGGACGCGCAAGCTGCTTGTGCCGTCGACGATAGGGCTCGTTCTTTTCGGCTGGCTTCAGGGTTGGCTGAATATGACCCTTGCAGGCGGCTTTGACGGGATTCCCGATACGATGCCGCGCGTCGCCGTATTCGCGATTACGGTCGCATCGGGAACGAGCGTTTTGTGGTTTATACAAATGCTGTGGCTTTTTTCGATACTGCTTGCGCTCGTACGAAAATTCGAAAAAGGCGGGCTGTACGCATTATGCGGCAAAGCGAATGTTTTTGTGATCCTTCTTTTGGGCATTCCTCTTTATTTTTCGGGGCTCGTTTTAAACACGTCTGTCGTCCCGGTGTACCGCTTCGGTATCTACGCTTTTGCCTTTTTCCTGGGCTATTTTGTATTTGCGCACGAAACTATTATAGACCGGCTCGGTAAAATCGACATCGCACTCGGTATTGCGGCATTGCTGTCGGGAGCGCTGTATCTGTATCTGCATTACGGCGATGAGTATGCCGTCATGCCGACCGTCAATTCCGTTTCGGCAGTCGCCTATGCGTGGCTCGCTTCGCTTGCGATTTTAGCGCTGATGAAGCGCCGATACAACGGCGAGTCGGCCTTTACGCGCTTTATGACAAAACGGAGCTTCGGTTTATATGTGTTTCATTATTTTCCGTTGACGCTTACGGCGTTGCTCCTTGCACGGTACGCAAAACTTTCGGCAGTGCCGACATACGCGATTGTGACAATTGCCGCATTTTTCGGCGCCTTTGTGCTGTATGAAGCGGTAGTGCGCATTCCTTTTGTCAGGTGGTGCTTGCTCGGCATAAAAAAGAGGAAATATGCTTAAAGACAATATCGTTCAGCTGCGGAAACTGCGGAACTTTACGCAGGAAGCCCTCGCCGAAAAGGTCGGCGTAACGCGCCAAGCGCTTGCAAAATGGGAAGCAGGCGATACGCTTCCCGATTTGAAAAAGAGCAAACTGCTTGCCGAAGCTTTGGACGTATCGCTCGACGATCTTGCAAACCACGAAGCGAAATCGAATTTCGGGCTTGCCGTTCCGCCGAAAGGGAAGCACCTTTTCGGAACCGTTACCGTAGGCGATAAGGGACAAATTGTGATTCCCGCAAAGGCGCGCAAAGTGTTCAACATAAAAGCGGGAGATACGCTTGTGGTTTTGGGCGATGAAGACAAGGGGCTCGCTCTTTTAAAAGCCGACGATTTTTTGGCTATGGCGGAAATGATCCGGCGCGCGTCCGTCACGGGAAAATAAAAAGGCTGCCGAAGCTTCCTTGCGGTAAACCGCGGTCCGGTTGAATCGTCAGCTTTTTTTTATTTCTTCGGCAAGAGCGGCGCCGCGCTCTTTTAAGTCTGCAAGATTTTGCCCGCTCGGCATACCCTGCCATTCGAAGCTTTCAAGCTGCGTCCATTTAAGAGCCGCAGTGAGCTGTTCGTATTCTTTTTGAGCGCCGCCCGACCAACCCCAGCTTCCGATACGCAAAACGGTTTTATCGTAAAAATGCTTGCGCGAAAAAACGTCCAGCAGCCATGCGGCCGGCGGGAACATTTTGTATTCGTATGTGGGGAAGGCGAGTACAAGGCCCTTGCAGCGGAGCGCTTCGCCGATAATGTGCGACATCGGCGTTTCCGGAATTTTCATAAAGGTGTAGGGAATGCCCGTTTTTTCTATGCCTTCCGTAACGGCTTTGCAGCCTTTTTCCGTATGGCCGTACATTGAACCGCAAATGACGCATATCCGCTTTTCCTGTTCACCGCCGGTATTGTAGCCGGCATAGCGCGCAAACCGCTCCACGATTGTTTTCGGATTTTTCCGCCATACCATTCCGTGTGAAGGCGCTATCGTGCGGATGTCCAAGTCTTTCAGTTTGGCAAGCGCGTTTTTTACGGGTACGCCGAAAGATGCGACGACCGTTGCGTAATAGCGCCGGCATTCTTCTTCAAAGATGCGGTGCTCTTCTTCGGAAAATTCGTCGTCGAACATGCGGTTATCGCTCATGGCGCCGTACGAGCCGAACGCGTCGCAGGAAAACAGCGTTTTGGAATTCGGCTCGTAGCTCATCATTGTTTCCGGCCAATGGATGTTCGGCGTTTCATAAAAATTGAGCGTCAGTTCCGTTCCGGTGTTGCGGCCCTTGCCCAGAGAAAGGCTGTCGCCCGTTTTTACGATTTTAATGCGCTGCAAATCGGGTTCGGGCAATTTAATAAAGTTTTTTAAAAAAGCCGCGGTTTTTTCGGTACAGTAAATATGCAGCTTTTTGTTGCGCTTCATTAAATCGGCAACCGAAGCGGTGTGATCGCTTTCGGCGTGGTGCATAATTAAAACGTCGATGTCTTCAACGGAAAATCCATGCAGCTTTAAGCGTTCCTCAATTTGTTCGTCGGCATGTTCCCATTCGCCGTACAAATCGATCAGCGCGGTTTTTTCACCGGTGAGAAGATAGCAGTTGACGGACACGCCGCGCTTTATGTCCCAAAATCCTTCAAAGTACGGATCCTTTAGGATGTTTGCATGAAGGACGCCTATGTCGGGCGTAATATATATTCTGTTCATAACCCGACTATAGCTGTTTTCGCTTTATTGTGCAATATTGCGTTCGTCCGGATTAAACTTTGAGCGCTTTGTATTCCTTTATGAGCAAAACGAGCGAAAATGCCAAAATGACGATATCGTTTAAGGGGAGCGCTGCCCACACACCGGCGACGTTTCCGCCCAGCAATACGGGAACTAAAAGCACTAAGGGAACGACGAGTGCAAGCTGTCTGAACACGACGAGTAAGCCCGCCTGCTTTGCTTTCCCTAACGATTGCAAATACGTGAGTGTCATAATAAGAAGACCGTAGGTGGGAAAAACGGCGAACATAAGGCGGAAGTTCGTTATTCCTTTTGCGACGATATCGGCTTGTGTAATAAATGCCGATAAAACCCCGCGCGCAAAGCATTCTATAACGAGCCAAAATACAAGCGATAAACACGTAGAGCCTGCAATAAAAACGTTTGTCAGTTTTTTTACGCGCGCATACTTTTTTGCGCCGTAATTTGTTCCGACGGCGGGCTGTAAACCTTGGCTCATTCCCCACACGGGTACAAAGGCAAGCTGCATAACGCGCAAAGCGGCTCCCATTAAAGCGATTTGATCGGCGCCGCCGTATTTAACCGCCGTATTGTACACGACCGTCATTTGAATGAGCATCATCACTTGCATGAGCATGGCGCTTACACCGACGGCAAAAGTTTCTCCGGTGAGCTTTTTTTCAAGGCGGAGGGCGTGAAATTTAACGACCGGACTTTTGCGCAAAAAGTACCACAGGGTAACGGCGGCTTGCAGCAGCTGCGACACAACCGTAGCGACGGCAACCGCTTGCGGTCCGAAACCGGGCAGCAATAGGATAAAAACCGGATCGAGTATGATGTTCAAGACGGCGCCGCCTGCCATAATGCCCATGGCAATTCCCATACGTCCTTCCGCGCGCAGCACCATATTGGCGCCCTGCATAAAATTGACGAACACGGAACCGATATACACCGTGCGCAAATATGAAACGCCCATATCGAGGACGGCACCTTGCGCTCCCGATAAACGCAAAAATACGGGGGCAAGCGGAATGCCGATTGCCATAACGCAGGCGGACATCAAAAGTACTAAAACGCTTAAATTGCCCATAATTTTATCGACCGTTTCCCAATCCTTTGCGCCGATTGCGCGCGAAAGAATCGACCCTGATCCGATACCGAGCAACACCGCGATGCCGTTGTTAATCAACACAAAGGGAGAAGCTGCCGAAACGGCGCTCATCGCATCCGTTCCCACCATTTGTCCGACGTAAATCGAATCGACAAAGGCATATAAACCGACTACAAACTGTCCCAAAATTGCCGGAAGACTTAACTTAATCATTAAACTCCACGGATTTTTGTTTAATAATTCTTCTCTTACCTCACTCATACATACCCCTTTGTAGATAAAAATTACACAATATGAAAAAAGCCCAAACAAACCGACGCGTAAAGCTGCACGGCACAGGCGGCGGAAAACATAACTGCCGGGCCGAAACGCTTTTTATAAAACAAGTACACGCAGCTGCATACTGTGCACAGTGCGCATGCGACATTTATCGCAACTATGAGATTCATCTGAACCGAATCTATCGTATAGATTGCAAACCAATTGCGCATTCCCGCAATTATGCTCACATCCGCAATTAAACCGCATGCGGCGCATAGAACTTTTGGCAGCCGTTCGGAGCCGGCATGTATAGCAGGTGCGGATTTAATCGCCCGCCGCGCACGAATACCGGAGACCGCAAAAAAGATTCCCGATGCAAGCCAAAACACAAACGCTAGTAGAAAAGTTGTTATACACGACAGCAAAAAGCCGGTGCTATATCTTCCTTTTGCCGGAACATAATCGTGCGCAAGAAAAAAAGTCATGGAAATGACGTCTCCGTTTTCGGTTTTAAAAGCAAGGTACTGTTCTTCCGGCAGCGCGTCTTCGCAATAAAAGCGGTTGTTTCCGATTGGCCGATACGTGAGGCTTTTACCGTCGCTTCTTTTTTTCAGTACAATACCGGTACCGTCCGTATTTTGTTGTATGGAAATCATTTGCATATAACTGTTCAGTTTTCCCGCGTGAGTCCATACGGAGCGCGCCGGAAAATATTCACCCGAAAATCGTGCAAAGTTCGCCGTATCGATACCGCCTGCGGCATTTGTGCCGGCACTTCCGTTTGCATTCGCGCTTGTCTCCTTGCCGGCTTGCGCCTCGTTTTGAACAAGTTCATTCATAAGACTGCGGCAAAAATCGGATTCCATAACGTTCGTTGCAATGAGGATTGCGCGCTCCCGTTCCGGCTGAACCCACAGCTGGGTTTGAAAACCGTAGGTTCCGCCCTCGTGTCCGAATATGCCGTTGTTTTTCGTATACTCCCAAAAGCCGTGCGCAAGCCCCGAAGCGGCTCCGAAAGAACGGTAGGTTTCGCAGAACAACTTGTCTTTCGTTGCCGGATCCGAAAACAAAAGGGACGCCGTACCGCTTTTTTTTGCCAATTCGGCTGCGTATTTTATGAGCGCGTTTGGCGTTCCATTTAAAGAGCCGGCAGGGTACAGCCGCAAGCGCATAAACTCTTCTTTGCGGAATCCCTTTTTCGAATGCGAGTACCCGTTTATTTTTCTTTTGAGCGTTTCGGCGCTCCACTGCGGTTTCAGCTCCGCGTCTTGTATGCCGAGCGGCGCAAAAATGTGTTTTGCAACGTATTCGTCAAAACTTTGTCCGCTTACCCGTTCTACGATAAAACCCGCAAGCGCCGCTCCCCAGTTGGAGTACGCCGACACGCTTCCCGGTTCAAACACTTGTGCCGGCTGCCGGGCGGACAATACATCGATAAGCGGTTTTACCGGTTGTTCGTTCAAATAACGAAAATCGATTAAATATTCTTCAAAACCTGCCGTATGGTTCATCAGATCGAGCATGGTAATGGGCGCATCGTATCGCAAATTGCGCAAAAAATTGTCGGGAAGATAGCGCCGTATGTCCGCATTAAGATCGAGCAAGCCCTTTTCTTCAAGCTGGAGCGCGCTTACCCACACGAGTGTTTTAGTGATGGAACCCCATTCAAAAAAATCGGTATCGGGCCGTATGCGCTGTTGTGTGTCGAGGTTTGCGTACCCGTAGCATTTAGAAAAAACGACGGTGCCGTGTTCGGCGATAATAACGCATGCTCCCGAAACGCTTTTCCCGACACAGGAAGCAGCTACGCCGTCGACGATGTTTTCGTATCTGTTTTGCAGCGGTTGTACGTCTTGCGCGTTTTGTGCTGCGGCGGCGTACAATGACGCTGCAGTACAAAAACCGGCACAGAGACAAAGAAAAAACACTGCTGCACGACATAAGCGGCGGAAAGTATTGCTGAGCGACCGTAAGGTTTTATACATATTTTTCCGCCTTTTTGCCCTTGTCTTTGCTGCGTTTGTTTTCGCCGGACGCATTTTCGGCGCGCTCGTTGTAAAAAGTAAAATCGCAGACATCGTCACCGTTGCCGATAGTGCGCGTGCGCGCCCAGCGTATTGTCGGAATACTTCCGTATACGACGTCGTCGCTTTCGCAAAAAATCGATGTCAATTCGCTTACTTTGTGCTGCGTAAAAATATCGGCATAAAAACAGCGGCAGCAATCCCATTTGAGAGCACGGCGGTCGTTTTGTTTCCATGTAAAATCCCAGCCGCTCGGACCGAAAGTCGTTTTTAACGATAGGGGTGTCATAAGGCGCATGAGGAAAAAACCGAACGGCAGTGTACCGATTTTTTGAAACGCAATTTTTTGTTTTTCCGAGTCGGCCAGCACGGAAGCGCGCACGGCTTCAAACGCTTGATTTTGTGTTTTTCCGGCTGCAAGGAGCGTTTTGTATGCGGCGACGGCAGGCAGTATTGATTTTTTTAAGTGGCGCGCCAACATTGCGTCTGCAAAAGATTGTTCGCTTAAAAGGCGTTTGTATTCGCTTTCCATACGCAGTACAAGCGCTGCGTTGTCCTCCGCCGATTTGTCCGATAGCGTATCGAGCAGGGCTTTCATTTGAGTACCGTACAGCAATAATTTTTGTTTTTGCATTCTTGTGTTTTTCTTCCGCTCCTTATTTTATTTTCAAGAATATATCAGCGATATATATCATTGATATATAAAACCGAAATAAATCTTTTGTCAAGAGGAGGAAAAAAGATAAAGGTACTAAAGACGCGCTTGTAATGCTTCTTGCAACACTTGAGAGTAGTTTACATGCTGCTTATCTGCAAGTTCAGATAACCAAACCGGAAGTGATACATTCTTTTTTAATGTTTATTATGCGCGTGCAGGCCGCTTCTATGAGTTCATAATCGTGGGTAATAACGATTACTAATTTATTTTGCCGCGCAAGTTCTTTAAGCAAACGGGCAACTTGGTGCATGCTGTGTAAATCCAAACCGCTGGTAGGCTCGTCAAAGATAAGTATTTGTTTGCCGCAAATCATACTGACCGCCACCGCAAGCCGTTGGCGCTGTCCGCCTGATAAAGCAAGCGGGTGTCTGTCTTTGTATTCATTTAACCCCATAGCGCGCAGTGCATGTTCTATTTGTGCTGCATTAGCTTCTTTGATTCCGAGCGTGCATTCGGCTTGTACGCTGTCGGTAAAAAGTTGATGTCCGACATCCTGCATAACCATATACGAAATATTCTTTCGCTCCCGGTTGTTCAAACGGCGAGCGTTTAACCTTACCGTACCGCAAGATTTTTGAAGTCCGCACAGCACTCGTGCCAGCGTCGTTTTTCCCGACCCGTTTTTACCGGTAATTGCAAGGATTTCTCCTGCACGAACTTCAAACGAAACGCCGTTAAGGATTGTGTGTTTTCCGATTTGTACCGACAGGTTTTCCGCTGTTAAAACGGTTGAGCCGTCCGTTCCGCCAGCCATTTCGCAACGCATATTACACTCTTGGCTGGATTCCGGCACAATGCATGTGCGCGCCCGCAAACCGAGTTCGCTGTACGGCTTTTTTGCAAGACCGTTAAATTCGCGTGCGCTCAAATCTTTTTCAATTCTGCCGTTTTTCATAAAAAGCACCCTGTCGATAATATCCGTTACATACCACAGCCGGTGCTCGGATACGATAATCGTCAATCCCAATTTTTTTGCTTTTTTTAAAAGACGCGCCAACTCCAATATGGAATCGTAATCCAAATTGGATGACGGCTCGTCCAACACCAGTACTTTCGGAAAAGCGGCATACGCAGATGCAAAAGCGATTTTTTGTTTTTCGCCGCCGGACAGTTCAAAAATGTTTTTACAGCGCAATCGCTGCAAATTTAACTCGGCGGTTACGGCTTCCAAGCGTTCCAAAATGTCGTTTACAGGCATTCCTCGATTTTCCATGCCGAATACGATTTCGCTGTCGGTGTCCGCATTAAAAAACTGCGTGCGCGGATTTTGAAACACCGATCCGACCGTATCCGATATATCCGCTATGGGTGTGGCAGATGTTTCTCTGCCGGCAACGCGGACGCTTCCAGAAAGATTGCCTGAAAAAAAGTGCGGTATAAGACCGTTAATCAGCCTTGTTATTGTCGTTTTGCCGCACCCGCTTGCACCGCACACGAGGATGAATTGTTCTTCCGGTACTGAAAACGAAATATCGTGTACGGCGCCCGTTCCGTTTTCGGTATATGAAAATGAAACCGAATTGAATTCCACCATCATACCGGCAGTACCCCGTTTGAGCGTAAAAACAACAGCACAATACCGGCGTAAAACGCCAGCACAAGCACATCGAAAACGGAAAACCGCACAGTTTCGATACACGTTCTGCGCTGCACGTGATCGATGCCCCTCGTGACAGCAGCTTGTGTAATTTCATCGGAAATTTTTGAAGCGGAAACCAACATCGGTACGTAAATGTACTCCATCGTCTTTATCGGTCGGCGCAGTACAGCCGGAAAAGACGCAGACAATCCGCGAAGCGCCATCGCTTCTTTTATAAACGTCCACTCTTCCTTCATCGTCGGAAAGTATCTGAGCGTAATGCTCAAGGCAACGGCAAAACCTTTGGGAATATGCATTTTATACAGAGATGCCATAAAGCGGCTTACCTGCGTTGTTGCAATCAAAAAACTCCCGAGCATAAGGCAGGGAATGAGTTTTCTGATGTATACCGAAAACACATAGACGATACTTCCCGCCGCCGCCGGCATAAGCGGCACCACCGTGTACTGCAGCGCAACCAACGCACTGAACAAAAGTCCGTAGGGAAATGCGGTTTTCAACCGTTTTGCCGTACACAACAAAACAAACGGGAAAAGCGCAAACAAACATTCAATGAACAGATTGCCGTTCAAAAATACCGTTATGCCGGTAATCGCCAAAATCAACAATTTTGTTCTCGGATCGAGTTTCATACCGCTACACAATACCCGCTTTTTCAAAATGCTTGCGCAAAATGCGTTTGCCGATTAAACCGCCGAGGATGGCGCACAGCAGTGTAATTGCAGTCATTGCCGGAAGCACCCATACGCTCGTACCGATTGTGTGAATGATTTGCTCAAAGGCGGCAGTGTTCCCCTTTTTTTTCATAAAAGCGTCAAATTGTGCGGGAAGCAGCGCCATGGGAAGGTATGCGCCGAAGGGAGCAAGTGCCATTATACAATATGCGCTAAGATTTTTTTTAAACGAGCGGAAATGCCCCGACGCGCAAATACAGTCTGCCGCAATACCGAACAGCACAAAAAAAAGGCTCATCATCCAAAACATGCCGGTAATAAACAGCAAAATGCCGCCGATAACACCGAGGCAGCTTAATGCGCCGCGCTTCGGAATTTTTGCAACATAGAGCATAAAGACGGTACCCGTAAACAGCGCAATACATGCAGGCATTAAAGGAAAGGTGAGCGGCGTCATCTGCGCTATGCCGCCGACAACAAAAGCGACAACCGAATAAATAAGCGAAAAAATTCCTATCGAAATAAAGTCTTTTGTTTGTAATTTTTCTTGTTCCATTGCAGCCCCCTTTTTTTCGGTTTGTAGTATTTTATATCAGTGATATATATATCAGTGGTATATATTAAACCGGAATGTTTGTCAAGGACGAATGCTTGGAATGAAGGTTCAGAACACTTAGCTGCACTCATAAACCTTTGGGCAAGACTTCTTTTTCAATCGTTTTGATTAAATTATCGGTCGAATAATCTTCGTATAGACTGAACGGAGTTACAATTAATTCTCGTAATGACCGCGGCAGGAAAGGATTTCTAAAGTATTTGTACTCACTCGGTACACAAGTCTGTTTACTTCATCAAACCATATCTTTTTCATTCGTCCGCCCCGATAAGCTCATGTTCTACGCCTTTCCCTGCATTCAATGCTGCAATGCCGCGACGTAAATGCGCCATGTTGCTTTCGCTGTAAAACGGGTCTACTGATATTTCAAACGGTATTTTTTGTTTTCGAACCGCGGCTTTTGCAAATACGCAAAATGCTGTTGTCATAGTCATTCCAATATTGGAACAAAAAGCTTCAAACTGCTTTTTTAAGTCCTCGTCTATACGGATATTTATGTTCGTCTGTGCCATAGTAGCAACTCCTTTGCTCACATTATGAATAGATATATTGATAATGTCAATAACTTTTTGACACCTATCGAAGAAGGAAGTCTAATGGTTCCGTACCGATACTTTGTCTTCCGAAATTTCATACACAATTCTATAGAACCCTTACATTAATTCTCTTACAAACTCGTCCAAGTGTGCTACTTGACCATAGTTCCCTTTCCTTTATTTTTCGATTTTTTAGGTCTGCATTTTTATGATAACGGTTCAGTTTTTTTTTCTCCATATACCCCCCTCTTTTGACCTTGAACCCGCGCTTCCAAAAGGGATTTCCCCTTTGGAAACCGTTTATAGGCGGGGTTCTTAGGGGCAGAGCCCCTAAGCGGTTCTTTTGAAGAAAGGTGGGGTCATAGGGGAGGAAAGGAACTTTTATCCGAAAAAGTGCCGTTCCTCCCCTAATTCATCAAAACTCCACAATCGTGCCGAAGTCTTTCCAGCCTTCTGCGGCTTGGTAGAGTGCTTTGGAGCCGGCGGGTACGATGAGCTTTGCGGATGCGATGGGCGTGTTCTTAAACACAGCTGCCGTAATAGTCGGCGGATTTAACGCTTTGCACGTTACCGTCTTCAGTTTAGGATCGTCTGCAAGGACATCCCCCCTCATTTCGGTAAGCGTTGAGGGGAGCTCGACCGACGTCAATTCAGGACAATAGGAAAGAAATAAGTCCCAAAGCTGCGTTATGTTTTCCGGCACAACTATCGAGCTCACCTTTATACTCCACAGCGAACGCCAGCCGATAGATTCCAGCGAAGACGGCAGGTTAAGCGCAACAAGGTTTTCGCAGTCTACAAGCACAAAATCTTCAATAGTCTTTAAGCCGTCCGGCAGCGTAACGGAAGTCAGTGCGTCAATGTCTCTAAAAGATTGCCATTCCAATTTTGTTACGCTTGCAGGAACGGTGTAAGAAGCACCCTGTTTGCCTTTCGGATACCAGAGGAGTACGGTTTTATCCTTGTTAAAGATAATGCCGTTTTCGGCCAAAAGGTAGGTGTTGTCGGATGCAACCGTTACGCTTTGCAGCGTAGTTCCCCACCTAGAGACCCACTCTACGCTCGTTACCGTGTAGGTTATGCCGCCGTGGGTAACTTCTTTGGGTATGGTAAGCGATGGTACCGTATACGGCGCGTAGATATAGTGAGCTGTCTCTGCGGTTACGCTCACCTTTTCCGCTCCGGCGGTTTTGTCCGTTATGCGGTAGCGCATGCCGCCTTCTTCAAAGTAGTCTTCGTCCGGTTTTACGGTAATGAGGCCTGAAAAAGCGCTTTGCCCGCTTACCGTGTCGGTTATCTTTATGCGCGTTGAACCGGCTTGTTCGCACCGCATCCCGATTTCACCCTGACTGTTCAGGTCGGCTGTGAAAAGTGTGAGGATGTCCGGTGTTTCAGCTTCCGCCGTGTAGTTGCCGGAACCTGCCGTTACAAACCGGTGTGTAA
>CAJPNP010000019.1 GCA_905372025.1 uncultured Treponema sp.
ATATCTACGCGCCGTATACGGTACCATCGCTTACCATACCCAAAGAAGTTACCCATGCCGGCGTAACCTACACGGTAACGGACATAGAGCGCCCAGACCTTTGGGGCGATACGCTGCAAAGCGTAACGGTCGCATCCGATAACGGCTTTCTCTCTTCCCTCAACGGCGTTATCTTTAACAAGGATAAAACCGTACTCCTCTGGTATCCGAAAGGCAAACAGGGTGCTTCTTACACCGTTCCTGCAAGCGTAACAAAATTGGAATGGCAATCTTTTAGAGACATTGACGCACTGACTTCCGTTACGCTGCCAAACGGCTTAAAGACTATCGATAGTTATGTGTTTGACGGCTGTCCCAACCTTACAACGCTTAACCTGCCGTCTTCGCTGGAATCTATCGGTTTCTCTTCGCTGTGCAGAATAAAAGTGAGTTCGATGGTTGTGCCGGAAAACATAAGGACTCTTAATGCCTACTTTCTTGCCAGATGTCCCGAATTGACATCGGTCGAACTCCCCTCAACGCTTACCCAAATACCGCCGTATGCCTTTGCGGACGATCCTAAACTGAAGACGGTAACGTGCAAAGCGGCAACTCCGCCGGTCATTACATCTGGCAAGCACGTATTTGATTACACGCCCATCGCATCCGCCACGCTCCGCGTCCCCGCCGGCTCCAAAGCACTCTACCAAGCCGCAGAAGGCTGGAAAGACTTCGGCACGATTGTGGAGTATTGATGGTGCCGTCCTAAACGGCAATCAGCGGGATTCGCATTTCCTGCACGGTAAGCCCCGCGTGATGGCTTTTAAAATGGTGCGACTTCGGGCTGTCGGTTAGGGTCAGCGCGGAACATGATGCGGCAAGATAATCGCCGACGGAATGTTTCAGCGACGGGTGAGCCGTGCCGGGCCCGAACAGTTTCATGCGCAGCACTTCGGCGCGCGAAAATAGCACAAAGTCGGCATCTCCCGTTTCAAAACTTTGCCCCGCCGCTTCGGGGAGCTTTTCGCTGCCGAAAAGGCTCGACGGAAAAATCGTTTTAAAATGCGAAGCGAACGCGGCGGGAAAGGCTTTGAGCGATTCGGGCTTTATAAAAAAGTTTACCGCGCGCGGCTCCAAAGACGGCCGGCGTACAAACATCGCTTCCAAATCGGGGTACGAAGTTAAATCGGCATTGACGACGGGAATGTGACCGTGGTCGGCAATTACGAGTACCAAGGTATCGCGCGAAGCGGGGTTTTGTTTTAAGCGGCGGCAAAAGCGCTGCACGGAACTGTTTATATGCTGCACGGAATGTTTTGCCAAACCGCCGTAAGTCCCCGCGACGTGCATAATATTGTCGGGCTTTTCGTGGTACGCATAAATGTATTTTTTCCCGCCCAGCGAGCAAAGCCTGAACACTTCGTCGAACATGCCCTTTGCGGTTCGTACCTTGTTCGTGCCGAAACGCGACACGCTGTACGCTTTTACGTCGCGCCCTTCGTTTACCGAATCGATTCGTTCATAGATTTTTGTGTACGGAATATCCTGCATGCCGACGTGGTAGGGCGCCGCCTTCGTCGTCGTGTCTTTGAGCATGTTCGTAAACACGTTCACGTTTGCATCAACCGACGGAAAATACACGGTCCAGCCGAGCCATCCGTGTTCGGCAGGCGTTAAAGCGCTTTCGACCGAAGTTGTTGCGGCGGTTGTCGTAGGCGGGTACACCGACGACAGCGGGCACAAAAGATGCGTGCGCAAAAAAGAATCGGGCTTTAAATGATGTTCCATTACGTCGATTCCCATGCCGTCGAATAAAAACAATACAATATTGCGGTATGCTTTGTGCGCTAAAAGCGCATCGGCTTCCGGCAGCGTCGGATGAAAAACTTCGGCTCCCATATGCTTCGCAATCGAAGAAACGAGATTGACCGGGCAGCGCGTGTAGTCGGGAAATACAATCATTGCACAAAGTATAAAAAATATGCGCCCCGCCTGCAAGTACCCTGAAAATCGTACTTCCCTATACGGTTTTCATCGCGAGTTTTTAAGCCGTTTTCAAGCCCGTTCCACTTCTTCTTTGGAAAGACCGGTGGCTTGCATTATCTTTTCAACCGACAATCCTAAACCGAGCAAGTTTTTGGCCGTTTCGAGTTTTGCATGGCGTGAGCCGTCGGAGAAACCTTCATTTCGGCCTCTGCTTATACCGGCGGCAACCCCCTTTTCAAAGCCGATTTTCTCGCCTATAAGGGAACCCTGCCTGAGTAAATCATCTTTATGAATATTCAATGACATATACACACTCCTGAACTTTTCGTTGTTTTTGGTACTCTCAACAAGTCCATCAATGGTCTGTGTAAAATGACTTGTTGCCTGTTTCTCGCAAAGATAACGCAGCAGTGCATGCAATTCATTGTCTTTTTCTTTGTCGTACGCACTCGTATTATAAAATACTTTTGTTGTTCTGTCATCAAGAAAAAGATCGCCCGTTTCCCTGCAGGTGTTTTCAAAAGTGTACACGGGAAGTCCCTTGTCGAACGGATCCTGCGTGCAGATAAAGATGACATAGCTGTGTTTAAGTTCGGCATAACTTTGCCCGCGCAGTAAGTTGTCCACATCCATGAGGCTTTGATAGTACCGTGTACGTTTGGGAAGGTCGAGCGGAACGGACGCTTGTATTTCGATGTCGAAGATACGGGAAGATTCGGCGACATAGACATCAAGGCGAATGCCTTTGCTTTCATAGAACGGAGCAATTGTCTTTTGCAAGGACGGATATTCAATTTTGCCTACTTTGATGTGCAGTAAGCGTTCAAGCACGCCTTTACAAATAGGTTTGTTTTTCATGACAGTGCCGAACATAAAGTCATCGGTAAAGGTAAGTTCCTCTACGCTTTTGTGACGGGGAAGAGAATCCATACGCACGCCTCCTTGTAACATAATTTGAGCGTACTGCTCACCTTTATTATAGGCACAGAGGATAAAAAAAGCGGGACATTCCCTTTTAACCGGTTTCCTTTTCAGTGACAAGGGCTTCGGCATGAGCAAGGGGGGGACTGGAAAAAGCTGCTTATGAGAATAGTGCAAAAAAAGAGAGCGAGAATGGCTTGTGAGCGAAGCGAATTGCCTGAACACTCTCTTTTTTTGCGTACTATTTGGAACAAGCGTTTTTCCCGTTTTTTACTTGCATTGACAGACTTTGCCGAACGCTATATGCTATAGTACCGTCGCAGGATGTATCTGCGAGATAAAGGATTATCTATGAACGATGAAGAAAAATTCAGCAGGGTGAACACTATCCGCCATAGTGCGGCCCACGTTATGGCATCGGCCGTTTTAAAGCTTTTTCCCGGCACCAAGTTTGCAATCGGGCCGGCGATAGATACGGGCTTTTATTACGATTTCGATTTAAGCCGCCCGATTAAAGAAGAAGATTTGGGTGCAATCGAAAAAGAAATGCGCCGTATTTTATCGGTAAACTGCGACTTTGTAAAAAAGACGATAAGCCGGGCTGAAGCTTTACAGTTGTTTGCCGACCAGCCCTACAAGCTGGAACTGATTAACGATTTGCCCGAAGACGAACAAATATCGATATACACAAACGGCGATTTTACCGACCTGTGCCGCGGCCCCCACGTCGCAAACACAAAAGAAATAAACGCGCAATCTTTTAAGTTGATTAAAACCGCAGGGGCTTATTGGCGCGGAGACGTAAAGCGTCCCATGCTTACGCGCATTTACGCGGCGGCTTTTGAAAAGCCGAACGAACTTAAAGAATATCTTGTCATGCTCGAAGAAGCCGAAAGGCGCGACCACCGCAAAATCGGCAAGCAGCTCGATTTGTTCCATATAGACGAAGAAAACCCCGGTCAAATCTTTTGGCACCCCGACGGCTGGACGATTTACCGGATTATCGAAGATTACGTGCGCGAAAAAATAAAAGAAGACGGTTATGTAGAAGTAAAAACCCCTTTTATAATGCCGCGCTCTTTGTGGGAACGTTCCGGGCACTGGGCAAAATATCAGGAAAACATGTTTATCACCGAAAGCGAAAAGCGCTTGTTCGCCCTTAAACCGATGAATTGCCCCGGGCACGTGGAAATATTCAAACAGAAAATCCGCTCGTACAAAGACTTGCCGCTGCGCATGGCCGAATTCGGTTCCTGTACGCGAAACGAAGCTTCCGGCGCTTTGCACGGCATTATGCGCGTGCGCGGCTTTGTGCAGGACGATGCGCACATCTTTTGCACCGAAGAGCAAATAGGCGAAGAAGTCGCGCGCTTTTGTCATCTTTTAAAAGATATGTACCGCGATTTCGGATTCGGCGACGATAAGATTTTGGTTAAATTTTCAACGCGGCCCGAACTGCGCGTCGGTGACGATGCCACATGGGATCGTGCCGAAAAAGCCTTGGAAGATGCGACAAAGGCGGCAGGTTTAAGCTATGAATTACAGCCGGGAGAGGGCGCCTTTTACGGGCCGAAACTGGAGTTTACTTTGGTGGACGCGCTCGGCCGCGAATGGCAGTGCGGAACGATTCAAGTCGACTATCAGCTACCGTCCGCCGAACGCTTGAACGCCGAATACGTCGGCGAAGATAATCAAAAGCACCACCCGGTTATGCTGCACCGCGCCGTACTCGGTTCTTTGGAACGCTTTATCGGCATTCTCATAGAAAATTACGCCGGCGCACTGCCCGCATGGCTGCAGTACAAGCAGGCGGTCGTCATACCCGTTTCACCGGCTGCCGAAAGTTATGCGCAATCCGTATTCGGACAAATCAAAGAAGCGGGAATCCGCGCCGACATCAATGTGGGCAGCGACCGCATCAACGGCAAAATCAAAACAGCCCAGCTTAAAAAAATTCCGTACATGCTTGTTGCGGGCGAAAAAGAAGCCGCCGACGGCACGGTTGCCGTGCGCTTTAGAGACGGACAGGATCAGCGGATTATGAAAATCGCCGAGTTTATCGATTACGTAAAAGACAAAACGGCAACGCGTTTTGCAGGAATATAATTTGCAGGAATATAATATGACAGTACCGGAAAGACTTGCCGCGCTCAGGCAAAAAATGAAAGAACACGGCTTTGCAGCCTATGTGATTCCCACCGCCGATCCGCACTTATGCGAATATGTGCCCGTCCACTATAAAACGCGCGAATATATTTCGGGCTTTACCGGCTCGGCCGGCACCGTCGCCGTAACGGCCAATAAAGCCGGTTTGTGGACCGACGGGCGCTACTTTTTGCAAGCCGAAAAACAGCTGGCCGGTTCGGGCATCGAACTGTTTAAAATGGACGAAAAAGGCGTTCCGACCTTAAACGCTTTTTTAAAGTCCGTTTTAAAACCAAACGATAAAGTCGGCATAGACGGCAAAACGCTTTCGGTGCAAAACTATGAAAGCATGAAAGAAGAACTCGATCCGATAACAATCGCAACGGACGCGGATTTAATCGGCGATATTTGGCAGGATCGCCCCGAAGCGCTGTTGAGCGACGTTTTTATCCTCGGCGAAACGTATACGGGAAAAAGCGCCCGCGACAAAATCGAACAGGTGCGCTCCGCCCTTAAAGAAAAAGGGGCCGACTCAACGATTATCGGATCGCTTGAAGACGTGTGCTGGATTTTTAACATACGCGCGCACGACATTGCCTATAATCCGGTTGCAACCGCTTACGCGCTCGTAACGGCAAAGCGGGCGGTTTTGTTTATCGATAAAAAACAGCTGAACGTCGAAGCCGAAACATATCTTCGCGCGCAGGGCGTTGCGATTATGCCCTATGAAGCGGTTTTTGCCGAAGCGACAAAACTTACCGGAACCGTGTATGTGGACCCCGCGCGCACAAACGTTTATTTGCGCGACAAAATAAAAGCGCGCATCATACAGGGCTTGAACTTTACGTCGGCTTTAAAAGCCGTAAAAAATACGGTTGAGCTTCGCAACATCGATGAGGCAATGGAAAAAGACGGCGCGGCGATGGTTAAGATTTTGCGCTGGGTCGAACAAAACGCATCTTCAGGCATTACCGAAATCGACGTAAGCGAAAAGCTGCTCGAATTCCGCGCACAGGGCAAAGACTTTATCGAAGCGAGCTTCGAAACCATAGCGGGCTACGGACCGAACGGAGCGATTATTCACTATGCGCCGCGTAAAGAATCCTGCGCAAAGCTTAAACCGAAAAGTTTTTTACTTTTGGACAGCGGCGGTCATTACTTAAACGGTACCACCGACATTACGCGCACTATTCCGCTCGGGCCGCTCACAAAAGAAGAAAAAGAAAACTATACGCTGGTTTTAAAATCGCACATACGCTTGGCATGCGCGAAATTCAAAGCGGGCGCAACCGGCCTTTCGCTCGATACGATCGCGCGCGAATGTTTGTGGGAAAGGGGAAAGGATTACAACCACGGAACGGGACACGGTGTCGGCTTTGTTTTGGCTGTGCATGAAGGTCCGCAGTCGATTTCAAAACGCTATATAAACGAACCCTTAAAGCTCGGCATGCTTACGTCGAACGAGCCCGGCTTGTATATCGAAAACAAACACGGCATCCGCATCGAAAACCTTGTCGTAACCGTTCCCTTTATGCAAACCGAACACGGAGAATTCTACCGGTTCAAAACCGTCACGCTGTGCCCCATAGACACGCGGCCGATTGTGAGCGGTATTTTGTCCGAAGAAGAAAAGGCGTGGCTTAACGCTTATCATAAAGAAGTGTTCAAGCGGCTTTCGCCCTATTTGGACAGCGCGCACAAAAGCTTTTTGCGGGAAAAAACCGAAAAGATATAAGGCATCTCGAAAAACCGACCTTGAGCGACCTTTTCGAGATGCCGACGAGTTGTAACTCGCTGTATTGTCGCGAGTTACAACATCGCATTTTTAAAGTTACCTCTAAAAATTAAAAACGCCGCATCGATTACGCGGCGTTTTTTTTGCTGATTTACCTTTTTTACCGGCGAAGAGACTTGAACTCTTACACCCTCGCGAGCAATAGATTTTGAGTCTATCGTGTCTACCATTCCACCACGCCGGCACATATATGCGGGAACCGGAGCTCCGAACGCAACTCAAATACTATAGCATAGGCAAAGAAAAAAGTAAAGTCCCTGAATTCCCGTGGCTATAAAAGTTTTCTGCATTCAAGGTAAAAGCGCTTTTCGCTCGCTTCGCCCATCGAAAAACTTTTGCGCGGCAAAGAACCGTATTTTTCCACCGTCGCAAAAAAGCTGCCTTTCGCTATGGGCGGAAATAAAATCGAAACCGTATCTTTTTGCTTTGCGAGGCGGAACACTTCATCCGTACCGTGAATAAAGTCGATCGTTTCTTTCGTGCGGATAAATTCATCCAAGACGGGCTGAAACACGCTGACGGCCAGCGCATCCGTTGGTATGTTAAGGCAGGTAAATCCGCTCTGTAAAGAAGCGAAGCCGAAAGCTGACGGCGATTGTTCAACCGTGCACGCAAGTTCCGCGGCGTCTTTACACGGCGTCAGGGTGCCTCCCAATTTCGAATGTACAAAACGAATGAGGTCTTTGGCATCGGTGTTAAAAAGAACGCGGTGTATCGGCTCGAAGGTAAGGCCTTTGTCATACAGGTTGACGATTTCGACCAAGGCATAGCGCGCAGGATGATTTTTCAACGGTTCGGGAACCGCCGTATGCCCGTTTTTATCCGCCGGCGCTCCGGCAGTTTTTTTAAGATGTTCCCATACGGTTTTTGCCGTAGCCAAAGAATGGTTGCCGTCGCCGACCGCAAACATAAAAACCGAACCGTCGGCGGCTTTGTTTGCCTGTTCGATCGCGCAAAGGCTTTCGCTCATGTTGTCCATAGCCTTGCCGCCGGAAACCGCCCGGCCGGTTATGCGGCCTCCTTCCATCATAAGGTCGGTGTCGTAGACCGGCTTTTCTCCGCTTTGTTTAACGATTTCGCCGGTTTGTTCAATAAAGCGCCGCGCAGGATCGTTTACCAAAAGCATAATATGCGGCGCTTCCAAGGGCGCGCCTTCGCGGATCGCAACACGCGGCGGAATACGTTCCAAAATAGTCGCTTCGGTTGCGCGTATTTTCGCTTTTTGTTCGGGGCGCCAATCGTATGCTTCCAAATCGATTGCGGCGACCAAGCCCTTGCGGAGCCGGCCGTAAGACGTTTTCCGTTCGGTATATATGAAGGCATGAAGGGGCGGAGCGAAAACGCCGTTTGCAAGATAGTCGGCCATCGTGCGCTTTATATCGTCCGTACGCCGCTTTTTTTCCGCCTGCGAAAGCGTGTTCAAATATATTTCGGGCAAAATGATGTGCAGTGCCGAAGGTTTCCCCTGTGCGATTTTTTCGGCCCTTTGCCAATAGTCTTTGTCCTGCGTGTATTGATCGCAGGCGACAACGGCCCATGATTCAAGGTCGGTTCCCTTTGCCGGCAGCAGTATCTGCGGAACATGTAAAGCATATTTTTTTAACGATTCCATGGCACGAGTATACCGCAAAAACGGCAAAATATGCTATACTGAATGTGCGCCGGAAACGGCACGGAATAAGGCGCCTGCGATTTTAATTTTGCCCGCCGGCGGAAAAGCGAAGGAGGTGTGTGTGGCCGATCTCAGGCTGGATTATACGCAAAACATGCAGCAGCAAATGCGGCTTTCTCCTCAAATGATTCAATCGATTTCTTTAATGGCGATGAATGCCGAAGAATTGAGCGAATGCATCCGTGAAGAAGCCGAAAAGAATCCGGCCGTAGAAATTACGCGTGAAGCCGAATGGGAACCTTCTTCCGTCCGTGTAAGCTCGCGGAGCGGAAATGCCGCCGAAAGCGACGAGTGGCAGGCGTTTTTGGAAAACGTCCCGGCCGCATCAGAATCGCTGCAAGAACACCTTTTGTCCCAGTTGTCGCTTTTAAAACTGGACGACGACGAAATGCGCATCGGAAGCAGAATCATTCAAAACCTCGATTCGCGCGGCTATAACAGTTCCGAGCCGGAAAACCTGCTCAACGCGGACGACCCCCTTTCTTTATTGACCGAAATGCTCGGCATTGTGCGCCGTTTAGATCCGAAAGGATGCGCATGTTCCGGTTTACAGGAAAGTCTTTTTGTGCAAGCCGAACTTGCCGGTAATGCCCCGCCGCTTGCGCTGACCATCCTCAAATCGCATTTCGGCGTATTGGAAAAAAAACGCAGCGCCCTCATATGCAAGGCACTGCAAAGCTCGGGCGTTCCCTGCACCGAACGGGAAACGGAACAGGCCCTCGCTTTTATCCGCACTTTGGAACCTTTCCCCGGCCGGCAGTTCGAAAGCGCTTCGCACGGCGTGCAGTTTGCCGTTCCCGAAGTCAACGTGCGCAGGGCGAGCGAAGAAGAAAAAGAAGAAACGGGCGGTGATTTTATCATCGAATTTATAAACGGCAGCATTCCGCAGGTGGGAATTTCGCCCTTATACGAACATTTAAGCGAAGAAAAAAACGCCGATGCATCTTCGCGCTCTTTTGCCGAAAAGTCCGTTCAGCAGGCAAAATGGTTTATAAACACGCTCGAAATGCGCAAAAAAACCGTGTATGCGGCGGTGTGTGCAATCGTCGAACGGCAAAAGCTTTTTTTTTATAAGGGGCCGGGACACCTTCGTCCGCTCCGCATGAAAGATATCGCCGAAGAAATCGGCGTTCACGAAACGACCGTTTCCCGCATTGCAAACGGAAAGTACTTGCAGTGCGAATGGGGTTTATTCGAACTGAAATATTTTTTTACAAACGCGGTATCTCAAAGCGCCGTGCCGCAAAACAATCCCGGTTCGAAAGAATCGGTTAAGCATTTGCTTAAAATCATCATCGACAAAAACGAGCAAAAAGGAATAAAAAAACTTTCCGATGCAAAGCTTGCCGAACTGCTTGAAGCCGAAGGCGTTCGTATAGCGCGCCGCACGGTTGCCAAATACCGTTCCGAATTAAATATAGAATCTTCGTTTGACCGTTCGTAAAAATCGTTGTATACTTTAAAAGAGAGCGGTTGAAGGATGCGGTCAAAAAGCGGCTGCGTTCCGCAACGCCGAGTTTGCTTCAAAAAGGAGATACTATGGAAACGACAATCAACGCTGTGGGTTTTGAGCTGGACAAAGATCAGTCCGATTTGATTTCCAAAAAACTTGAACGCATAAAGTATGCGGACGATTTGATAGTCGATCTGCTTTTTAGAGTAAAGGAAGATAAAAAATATATTTTCGATACAACCGTCAATTTCAGATGGGGAATGACGGCCCACATCTCCGCCGAAGATTACGAGTTCGCTTCGGGCTTAAACAAACTCGTAGACATTCTCGACCAAAAGGTAAAAAAAGAAAAAGATAAGATACAGAAAAAGTAAAAGGATTTTCAAAGCGCATGAGGAACGCGTCTTTTAAAAACGCGTTCCGTGCCAAGCGGTTGAAAATTTTTGCCGTTGCGTGTATAGTTCGGTTATGGCTGAAAAGAGTTTTACCGTTCTCGATCTTCTCGACCTCGACTTAAAAGGCCACAATTCGCTCAATCTGCGTTGCCTGTGCGGACGGAGCGGTTTGGGAAGACCGATTACGCTTCCCGACTTGAACAGACCCGGCCTTGCGCTTTCGGGTTTTTACGAGTCGTTCGGCTTTCAGCGCGTGCAGGTTTTCGGGCGCGGCGAAACGGCATTTTTGGAAAAAATCGTCCGCCAAAACAATCTCGATCCGATAAAACAATTATTTTCATACGAAATTCCCTGCTGTGTTTTTACGCATAGCCTTGTTCCGCCCCAAGCTTTTATAGACCTTTCCGATAAAGCCGGTTGCCCCGTTTTGCAAACCGATTTGGAATCGACCGATTTTTCGAGCCGTCTGCTTCGATTGTTTTCCGATATTTTCGCTCCGCGAAAAAGTATTCACGGTGTTTTGGTTGAAGTATACGGTATCGGCATCATCATTCTCGGAGATTCGGGCGTCGGCAAAAGCGAAACGGCATTGGAACTCGTTCACCGCGGGCACCGGCTCGTTGCCGACGATATCGTAAACATACGCTGCGTAAACGGGAACGTCCTGCTCGGTCAGGGCGCCAATAAAATGATAAGCCACCATATGGAAGTGCGCGGTTTGGGCATCATAAACATTCAGCAGCTGTACGGAGTCGGCGCAATCCGCGAGCAAAAAGAGGTGCAAATGGTCGTCAAGCTCGAAGAATGGGACGCGAACAAATTGTACGACCGGCTCGGTACCGCGCAAAAAACCGAAGAGCTGCTCGGCGTCAAAATTCCCGCATTGGAAATTCCGGTCAGACCCGGACGGAACATTCCGATTATTTTGGAAACGGCGGCGATGAACGAGCGTTTAAAATCGATGGGCTACTATTCGGCGCGCGATTTTAACCAAAACGTGCTGCGCTGGATAGAAAGCGGAGAAGCACAGTCGGCCTATTACGGCAATGACGATTTATATTGAGTTTTTATAGGAATTGCAGAGGAGTATATTTTGACTGAAAAACTGTTGACTGTCCGCAATCGAGCGGGAATACACGCGCGGCCGGCGGCTTTAATCGCGCAAACGGCGAATAAGTTTGCGTCCGAGGTTTTAATGGAAAAAGACGGTACGGTTGTAAACGCAAAATCGATTATGGGTGTTATTACGATGGCCGCAGGCTACAACACGACGCTGACCGTAAAAGCAAGCGGGGCGGACGAAAAAGAAGCCGTAGAAGCGCTCAACACGCTGTTTGAAAATAAATTCGAAGAAGAATAGCGCGCCATGAAGGAACTGACTCAAAAACAGCAAGAAGTTCTTCATTTTATCAGCTCGTTTACCGAACTGAATTCGTGCCCGCCGACGGTGCGCGAAACGGGCGAGCGTTTCGGGATTTCCGTAAAGGCGGTGCAGGATCATTTTGCCGCTTTGCGTAAAAAAGGCTACTTGGCTTCCGCCGACGGCCGCTCGCGCTCGCTGAAAGTTCTTATCGAAGACGAAGAAATCGGTTTAAGGCGGAGCGAACGCATTCCCGTACTCGGAACGGTTGCCGCGGGGCTGCCTATTTTTTGCGATGAAAATTACAACGGCAGCGTTTATGTTCCTGCTTCGATGGTACGCAGCGGCGGTTCATACTTTGCGCTTTTTGTGCGCGGCGACAGCATGATCGGAGCCGGCATTTTGGACGGCGACCTTGCCGTTATCCGCCGGCAGGACTACGCCGAAAACGGCGCCATTGTCGTCGCGCTTACCGACGAAGATTCGGTTACGCTTAAGCGTTTTTTTAAAGAAAATGCGCGCATACGGCTCCAAGCCGAAAACGATGCTTACAATCCGATCTACCGTCAAAATGTAAAAATCTTAGGCGTTTTGTCCAACATCATAAGGAATTACTGATGCCCGCTTTTCCGCTTTGGCTTTTTACCGGTCCCGAACTCGGACAAAAAAACGACACCATAGAAGAATACCGCCGAAAAGCCCGCAGCCTCGGGCAAACCGACGAGTATACGTTTTACGCAAACGACGCCCGCATTGCCGACATCATATCGCTTTTGCAAAACGGCTCACTTTTTGCCGCGTCGCGCTTTATCGTGCTGCATTGCGCCGAACAGATAAAATTAAAGGCCGACATCGATTTAATTGCGCAATGGGCGCAGGAAGAAGCGAAGCAAGGCTCCGGCGGCAGCTCGCATCTCATTTTGGAATCCGATGAAACGTCGGTGGATAAAAAGCTTGAAAACATCGTTCCCAAACAAAACCGCGTTATCTTTTGGGAATTGTTCGAATCGCAAAAAAGCAAGTGGCTCGAAAACTGGTTTGCAAAAGCGGGCTTTTCGATCGACAAAGACGCCGTCGATACTATCCTTGATTTGGTCGAAAACAATACCGAAGCTTTGCGGGCTGAATGCTCGCGCTTTTTACCCTGCTTTGAAAAAAATCACCGCATAACGGCGGATGACGTCGATGCGGTTTTAAGCCGCAACCGTCAGGAATCGGTGTTTACTTTGTTTGCCGCCCTGTGCGACGCTTCTCAAAGCGACGCCCGCCGTTTGGAAGACGCTTTAACGATATTGCAGTATTTGCGCAGTTCAAAAGAATCTTCATCCGTTCAGCTCCTTGCGGGATTGGCCTATTGCTTTAGAAAACTGGGGCTGTGGCACCGCCTGCACGCCGAAGGCGGAATAAGCGACTTCGATTTAAAAACAAAGGGTTTTGCAAGCAAAAAAATGCAAAGTCAATACGCTTCGGCAGCCCGGCTCTGGGACCGTTCCGCTGCTGCGGCCTGCCTTGCCCGCATAGCGCGTACCGACAGTACTATCCGCCGCAACGGAAAAGCCGGTGAAGAAGCCGAGCTTGAACTGATGCTCTATTCGCTCGCCTGCAAAAAAGGACGCGCCGTTGAATCGGCGGAAAACGCTGGCTGACGGGCGGGCGTTTTTACAGTTCCATCGCGTTTAAAAGCGCTTTCAGCGAAACCAAATCTTCCTGTGTAAGCGTAACGCCCTTGCCCATTTTTTGATGATCGGGCGCCCAGCTGCGCAAATCGAATTTCGGTTCGCGGCCGCCCCACGACACCATGTTAAGTTCGAGCGCCCAGCCCGATTTGCTTTTCGAGATTTCCCCGATTTGTTTTGTTATTTCAAAAGAAAAATCATCCGCCATACTTCCTCCATACACTTTCTAATAAAATGCAGCACAAGTCAGCCCGCAGTATACAATACTTCCGGCCCGCCGTAAAGCGGAAAAACATGCACTGTAGAAAAACGCGCAGGGCATCCCGCAGTTGAGTCAAAAAGAGGCAATCCGGCGCGAAAAAAGGAGGTTGTGTTATTTTGACTCTGTTTTCATTTAGAGGCTGAATTGACGGTGGATATTCGATGCCTGTGCAGTACTTGGTAAAAGCTTGTTTTACAAAGAATTACAAAATAATTTACAAAAATCATACAGTTGGCACGCTTATTGCATTTATAAAAGCATAAACCTTTTAGGGTTTTATAGGAGTAATGATAAAAAGCAGCGTCTGATTGGCGCCGCCGCTTTTTATCTCGAGTTTGCGTTGCAAACTCGTTTATTTATTGCGCTTTCTCAACCGGTGGTTTGCGAAAGCGCTGCTAAAAGCTTTTTCGGAAGCCGAAGCTTCCTGCAAAAGTTTTTATGGGAGTAAATATGAGCGGCAACGATAATGTACTTGCATTGTATCTTAAAGATATAAATAAAATCCCCTTGCTGACAAGGGAAGAAGAAAACGATTTGGCGGTAAAAGCCGCCCGCGGCGATGAAAAAGCCAAACATAAAATCGTAAACGCGAATTTGCGCTTTGTCGTCAATGTGGCGAAAAAGTATCAAAACCGCGGCCTCGACTTAACCGACCTCATAAGCGAAGGGAATATCGGCCTGCTTACGGCGATTGAACGTTTCGACGTTACCAAAGGTTATCATTTTATATCCTACGCCGTGTGGTGGATACGCCAAGCCATCTTAAAAGCCATTTGCGAAAAATCCCGTCCGATCCGCTTGCCGCTTAACCGGGCAAACGAATTGGTTCAAATAGAAAAAGCGCGCAAAACGCTGACCGGAAACAAAAGCGAAGAAGAAGAAATTGCGGAAGTTGCCGGCATGCTGAATATGGACAGCGCTCATGTGCGCGAAATCATCCGCATTTCGCGCGATATGGTTTCGCTCGACTCGGCGCTCCGGCCGGCAGATGCGGACAGCGCGACAATCGGTGAATTTTTGGAAGACGATCAATATGAAAACCCCGAACAAAGCGCAATTAACATGACAATGCGCGAAGATATAGACAGCGTGCTGGATAGTTTAAGCGAAAAAGAAGCAGATGTTTTGCGCTACCGCTACGGCTTAAACGGCAGTTCTTCGATGTCGTTAAAAGAAGTGGGCGACGTTTTTAATTTAACGAAGGAGCGCATCCGTCAAATTGAAAAGAAAGCTTTGCGCCGCTTACAGCACCCGCAGCGCATGAGCCGCCTCGAAGCTTATGTAGCGTGACGCAGTAGGCAGGTGCAGAGCGCCGAAACCGCCTTTCCCTCGCCGATATCGCCGAGTCCTTCGGCGGTTTTTGCTTTTACAAACACGCGGTCGATTTCGCAGCCTAAAGCGGAGGCGATGCTTTCGCGTATTTTGTGCCGCCAATCGAGGATTTTCGGCCGTTCTATGGAAAGCACGCAGTCAAGGTTTTCAAGACACCAGCCGGCGTCCAGCACGCGCCGCCATGCCGTTTTGAGAAGCAAGGCCGAATCCGCGTCTTTCCACGCGGGATCGGAGGGCGGAAAAAGTTCGCCGATGTCGCCCAAGGAGGCGGCGCCGAGCAGCGCGTCGGTTATCGCGTGGAACAGTACGTCCCCGTCGGAATGGGCGAGTTCTCCCTTGTCGAAGGGAATATGAACGCCGCCTATGAGAAGCGGCCGGCCGGATACGAGACGGTGCGTGTCGGAGCCGAGTCCGGTTCTGTAAACGGCGCATGAAGCCGGAGTGCGGGAAGCATTTGTTCCGCCGGGTAAATCTTCTTTATATGTTATTTTCACGTTTGTTCGTTCTCCCTCGCACACGTATACATCACCTTCGTATGCGCCCCATATTTCCGTGTCGTCGGTATAGGTTTTGCCGTCCTCGTGCGCTTTGCGGTGAGCTTCCAAAAGTTTTTTAAAATAAAAACACTGCGGCGTTTGGACGGCCGCTAAACGGAAACGCGGCAAATGGCGCGTAATTGCCGAAGTTTCGGTATCTATTTCTTTGCAGGTATCCACGACGGGAAGGGCAGGGGCGCAAGCGCCTTTTTCGCGGGCAAAAGACAGCACTTTTTTTACCAAGCCGGGACTCACAAAGGGGCGTGCCGCATCATGTATAAAAACAAGGTCGATATCGCAATCGGATTGACAGCCGGCCGCAAGATGCTCCAAAGCGCAAAAAACCGATTCGCGGCGCGAAGCTCCGCCCGGAATAAATTCAGGCTTGAGATGTAAGTTCCGCAGTTTTTCGGCAACAAAGGGACTTGCAAAAAGCGCTTGTTCCGCTTCGGCTTTATCGGCTTTGTGGGGCGGCAGCGTTACGATAAAACGCGTGAGGGTACAGTCGGAACCGGAGGGCAAAACAAGCAAAAAAGGCTCCGCGCTGCACGATAATACGGTTCCGCTTTTTGGGTTCGGAAATAAAGCGGAACACAGAGGCATATATTCTTTTTTTTTACCGGAAGCGAAACGCTCGGAAGTGCCCGCAGCGGTTAAAACAAGGGCGATTTTCATTCATCATCGTCGCCGTCGTCGTCGTCTTCATCGTCATCGTCGGCGCCCATAATATCTTCTTCGTCGTCTTCGTTTAAGAATTCGTCATCGTCGTTTAATCCGTCAAAAGCGGAAGTGCCGCGGCGGACTTCGTTTTGAAGTCCTGCCGGCTCCAGTTTTTCGTGAATTAAAGCTTCAACTTCTTCCAAAGATTTGTCCAAAGCGAACGATATTTCGTCTTCAAGCAGTTTTTTTGCCGAATCGTACAGTTTGCGTTCCAAAATCGGCAATTCCTTTACCTTGCTTCGGTGGTACAGCGAACGGACAATCATTGCGATGTCGCTTATCGTTCCTTTTTTCAATAAATCCAGATTCATCTGATAACGGAGTTTCCAGTCCGACGTAATCGGTTCGAAATTTTCGCCGATTGTCTGCAAAGCGGACAAGGCTTCATTCTGCGAAACGATGGCACGGATTCCCAGCTCGCCGCAGCGCTCAACGGGAACCATAATCGTCATATCGGAAACTTCCAAATACATTACGTAGTACAGCAGCTTTTCTTCATTAAAAACTTTTTCTTTAATTTCAATAATTTTGCCGACACCCTGACTGGGGTACACGATTTTTTGATTAACCTTAAAAGGGGTTTTTGCTTTACTCATACCCTACTAATATATCATAAAATCGCGGAATGGTCAAAGCGGCAGGGAACAAGGATTTTTTGCTTTGAGCGGCGGTAAAAAATGCCGATAATTAAACCATGAGTGTTCCCTCTGATTTTGAGAATAAATTGTACGCCGCCGCTGATGCGAAAACCGCATGGTACGACGGTACCGCGCTGCCCAAACTGGTCGACGAGTACCGCAACTACCGTTCGGTTTTTAATACGGTACTGTCCCTGTTACTGAAAAAAGGCTTTATTCAGCCGGATCCGTACAAGGTCGATAAAAAACTTACGGAAATAACGATTCCCGATGAAAGCGAATTTAAAGAAAACGACAGAGCCGCTGTTTTAGGTTTAAGGCTTTCGGAATACGAAAGCGCTTTGGAATTTTTATGCAATTATCTTAAATTTTCGGTGGAAAATTTAACGATGGAACGCATAAAAAAACTCGTTCAGCTGAACAGCTATATCAGCTGGAATTCGCTTATGAACACGGCGGCAAAACAAAACAGCCGAAGCTTAGGAGAAATTTTTACGGCTATAAAAATGGGTTCGGATACCTTGTCGGTCGGCGTTTTGAACGATTCGATCAATTTTATAACAAAAAGTCTTGCGAGAATCAACACGGTTTTAAAAGACGTAACGGATTTAAAAAAGGAATTGTATAAAATCAGCGTCCGCAAAAAAATTCTGGACAGTGATGCATTTGCATCCGCGCGCGAAACGCTGACATCCGAAAACGGCGTGTACACGGTACGTGACCACTTCGCTGCAGCGATGGGCAAGCAGCCGTTTTATACCGAATTGATACAGGAAATCATACAGGAAGAAACCGCGCCGGATAAGGAAACGCTGCGCGAAAATCTGCTGAGCAAGCTGGGTATAAAAGAAGCCGAAACGGTAAAGACGCAGCCGAAAATCAACACAAAGGAACTTTTAGTAAGCGCGTGCCGGCTTTTGGCGGGGCTTGCTCCGCAGTATACGGCTGTTGCGCCCAAGTTGAACGAAAACCATCAGCTTTTGCAAAGCGAGCACCGCGGCTTTTGGGCAAAGTTGAAAACGGCGTTCCGAAAAGCGTTCAACATAACCGAAAAACCCATCGAGTATAAATTGAAAGTGAACGATCCGTATACGCAAACGGTAAAAACGCAAACAGTCGATTTTACGGCCTTTACGGAGAATCTGATGAAGCGCGCCCGTTTATACACGTCGTTCGGCATACAACAGTCGGGAAATATACAAAAATTGGCGGAGATGGAAGAAGGTGCCCTGTTGGATTATCTGCAACGGCAGATTTCCGAATGCAACAATCTGCAATTTGTGCTGGAAGGTTTCGACGAGTTTTTTAAAACAGCCGTAAATGCGGAAAACCGCGGCAAAATAAAGGGCATTCAAATAGAACTGACAACGGTAAAAAATACGCTTATAAAAATAAACCAGCGCAAAGCCGAATACACTTCATATATGGCCGAACAGGCACAAATGCAAAAATTGGGAATACAAAATGTATAGTCCTGCAAAGTTTTTATTCCGCGCGGCGGCATTTTGCATGCTGACTTGTTTTTGCGCGCATGCGCACGAAACCGACGATCCCGGTATTTTGCTTTTTAACCCTGCCGTACAAAAAGAACTGGTGATTATAGATTCTTCCGTAAATTCGTCCCGCGCGTACAATTTAAACCCGCACACGGCCAATTACAGCTCCGAAGCTCAAATTCTAAACGGCTTGTACGAGGGGCTTTTTTCGTATGATCCGATGACACTCGAGCCGCTACCCGCATTGGCCGAAACGTTCCGCATATCGCGCAACCAAAAAACCTGGACCTTTACGCTGCGCGAAAACGCAAAGTTCAGCAACGGCGAAACAATCAAAGCCGAAGACGTAAAGCGCTCTTGGCTTGCTCTTTTGCGCCCCGGTTTGCGCGCGCCGTACGCCTCGCTTTTGGACTGCATAGCGGGTGCTGCCGCGTACCGAAACGGTACCGGTTCGGCCGAAAGCGTGGGCATTACGGCAAAAAATAAAAAAACGCTTGTCGTCCGCTTGGAAAAGCCCGCGAAGCACTTTGCAAAAATTCTGTGTCATCACGCTTTTGCCGTCGTGCACCCGGATGCGAAGATTTTTTCGGGAGCCTTCGTGTTGAAAAAACACGATAAGGAAGCGTTGCTGCTTGAAAAAAATCCTTTTTATTATGCCGCGGGCGAAGTCGCCCTTCCTGCAATTCGCATTATAACCGGAACCGACAAGGACGAAAACGCCTTTTCGTTCAACACGGGAAAATCGCCGTGGGTCGAAGGCTACGTTAACGTCGAAAAAATATACGATAAAAAAAACGTCGCCGTCTACCCGGAGTTCGGTACGGAATTCTTTTTCTTTAAAGCTTCGAAAGCGCCGTGGAATAACTCCCGTATGCGCAAAGCCGTGCTCGCCGCAATTCCGTGGGAAAAGCTGCGGCAGGATGCGCCGGTCGCCGCGCAAACGCTGATTGTTCCTTTGCAGAATTATCCGAAAATCTACGGCGTCGGCGAGGATGATACGGAGGAAGATCAGGACCTTTTTACCCAAGCTGCGTCAAACTCCGGAAAAAAGAGGGGCGCCAAGGCCGGCCGCAAAGAACGGGCGCCGACCCTTACGCTTGCTATTCCCGATTTCGATTACACAAAAAAACAAGCCGCACTCATTGCCGATTCGCTCAAAGAAGCCGGCATAAAAGTCCTCATAAAACCGGTCGCTCAAGAACGTTATTTGGAAAGCATCGGCGATTCAAAGGCCGATCTTTTTACCTACACGTGGATAGGTGATTTTGCCGACCCGCTTTCTTTTTTGGAATTGTTCAGAAAGGATTCGTCGCTTCGTATAACGGATTGGCAGAACGAAGGGTTTGAAGCGCTGCTCGAACAAGCCGCATCGGCGCAGGACGAAAAAGAACGCTATAAAAAACTCGCCGAAGCCGAACAGTTTTTATTGGACGAAGCGCTCATTCTTCCCGTGTCGCATCCGGTTTCTTTAAACGCGGTCGACACGGACGTTTTGGGCGGCTGGTTTGTAAACGCGCTGAACATTCATCCCTTTAAATACCTGTACTTTCTCGAACCGGTAAAAATCGAAGGAATCATTTAAAAGCGCGCGCTTTTCGGCTTATTGCGGGTACCGCGTGTTTTCCACAAAGGTTTTGTACATATCGTCCGTTACGCCGCGGTTTTGAATAATGCGCGCATAAAACTCGCCGCTTGAGCGGACGGTTCTTTTTTGCGTTTCGTAGTCCACGGCGATTAAGCCGAATTTTCCGCTTTCGCCTTCGGCCCATTCAAAGTTGTCCATAAGCGACCAGTGATAGTAACGCTCGATCGGCAACCCCGATTCGCACACAACCTTTAAGTGATCGTAAATAAAGCGGCTCCTGAACGCGTCCTGTGCGTCGCACGTACCGTTTTCGGTTATGTAAATCGGGGCCTTATAGCGGCGGTACATGCTTTCCGAAAGCAAGCGCAAACCTTCAGGATAAATCTCCCAGCCCAAATCGTTGTGCGGAACCGAAGGGAACACGCCGTTTTTGCCGCTGCTCACCGCATCGCGCGAGTAATAATTGATGCCGATAAAATCGTAAAAGCGGCCGCATCCGATAGGCGTTCCGTTTACCGACGTGGGCATCTTTTTTACCGGCCAGGATACCTTACCCGTCATTGACGCCCGCGTAAGCGAATCCTGAAAGGCGCGGCGCATAAACGCGGCCGATAGCCGGTGTACGGGGTTCCATTTGCAGCGCGGCGTAAAAACGCGCAAGTGGTTGGCAAAACCCACGCGCGTAGCGTTGCGCGCAAACCCCTTTTGTTCTCTGATGCGGTGAATGTCCCGATAAGAGGCGATGTGCGAAACGGCCAAATTCGTATAGACGGCGCTCAAGGCTTTTAAATCGTTTTTTTTGCCGGGAGGCCATATGCCGAAAAAATAGCCGTTTACGGCATAGACGTTCGGTTCGTTAATCGTAATCCATTCGTCGGCCAAATCGGCAAGACCTTCAACCGTATAGCGCACAAAATTCGAAAAGATCTCGGGCGATTCGGGGTTTTCGAAGGCGCCCATATTTTCAAACCAGCGCGGGTTTGTAAAATGGTGCAGCGTAACGAGCGGTTTTATGCCGTTGTCGCGCAGTTTTTTCAATTCGTCGCGGTAATGTCCGAGCGCTTCGCTGTTGAATTGACCGCGTTCGGGTTCGATGCGGCTCCATTCCACGCCGAAACGGTATATTTGAAGGTTCAGACTTTTCATAAGGGCGATGTCTTCGTCTACGCGATTGTAATGGTCATCGGCCCTGAACGGGCTTGTGCCGTCGGCGATATGACCGGGAGCTAGAGCCCAATCGTACCAGCTGTTGTTTGTGTCGCCGCCTTCGATTTGGGTTGCCGCGGTTGCGGTTCCCAGCAATAAGTTTTCGGGCAGTTTAAAGTGCATGGCGCCTCCTCGCGCGTATATCGGCCAACAAAGAAGCTAAAAATATAACAGCGCAAATACATAAAGATACAAACCGGTTTACGCCGATAAAATCAGCCGCATAGGTAAAGGCGCAAAAAATAACGACCGATGCGACAAGGGCTGTCCAGTTTCCTCTTCCGCCGAACAAAGACAGAGAAGCGATAAAACATACGATAAGAGGCTTGATTTGGAATTCCAAGCCGGAGACGGCGCTTGCATTTCCCGCGCGGGCGGAAATCATTATGCCGCTTAATGCAAAAAGCGAAGCGGTGATGCCGTATAAAAACATTGTTTCTTTGAGCGTAAAATCTCCGGGATACGCGGGCCACAAAAGCGGCACCTCTTTATGCAAAACGGGAAGATTGAAGGCCGGAAAAAATGTTTTGATTACGATAAGTAAAACCGCAAACACCGCAATCGAAAAAATCACGGCAAAGGGAACCGAATATACGGGGCTTGCGCCGATGTATCCTGCGCCGAAAAAGGTATAGCCCTTCGTAAAACCTTCCAAAACTTTTTGCGAAATGTTCTGATCGTACAAATAGACGCGGCTTAAAGCGGACAATAAAAGACCGGTGCCGAGCGTCGCTGCCCACGGCGGTACAAAAAACTTTTTTATTATAAAGCCGTTACAAGCGCCGACCGCAAAAAACAGCAGCAGCACTGCGGGAATCACGATAAAAAAAGGAATCGGCGGCAAAGAAGGAAAAAACCTGCCGGCCATTTCGGACGCCTGCACAAAGGAGCCTGCGATGATACCTGCAAAAACGGCCGTGCTTCCGGCAGATAAATCGATATAGCCGGCAAACAAACACAGGGCCGTTGCAGCCGACGAAATTAAAAGCGGCGCGGCATTCGAAAATACATCGCGTATATTGCGCAGCGAAATCAAACTTGTATCCGTTACGGCAAAGACGACAACGCAGGTGCATAAAATGCACGCGGCCGCATAGCGGCCCACAAAGGTTTTTACGCGTTGGACAAACGATTCGGGAATAAAATCCATCTTTTAAACCTCATCCGTTTTTTTGCCGCGCCGCGGTTTTGCCTGAGCGCTCTTTGCGGCAAGGTCGGCTTCGGCTTTTATAATATCGTTGAATTCCTGCTGTTCGATCGTTTCTTTTTCCAAAAGCCGGTTCGCGATATATTCCATAACGCGCTTTTTTTCTTTTAAAAGACTTAAAACGTGTTTAAAGCGCTCGGCCATAATGCGCGCGATTTCTTCGTCGATGTATTTTTGCGTTTCTTCCGAATATTCGCGCACGAGCTGGGGTTCTGCGGGACCGAATCCGTAGCCCTGACCGGACTTTCCGAGCGTAACGTTTTTAAAGCGGCCGCTCATACCGTAGGCGGTAATCATTTTGCGGATTGTGTCGGTTGCCCGCTGAATGTCGTTTGCGGCTCCCGTCGAAATCTCGTTAAAAACCACCTGTTCGGCAGCGCGCCCGCCGAGCAAAACGTCCACTTCGTTGATTAAATCGCGTTCGGTTTGCAGCGTTTTTTCTTCTTCTTCGCGGTACTGCGTAAAGCCGCCGACGCCGTGCGAACGCGGAACCACGGTAATTTTATTAACCGGCGGATAACCGGGCGTAAAGGCGCCGACAAGCGCGTGTCCCGTTTCGTGGAAGGCGACGATACGCCGCTCTTTTTCGTTTTCTTTGCGCGTCTTCTTTTTAAGACCGATGCTCACCTTGTCGATCGCATCGTTAAAGTCGGACATCAATACCTTCGCATGCCCGTTGCGCACCGCAAGCAATGCTGCTTCGTTTACGACGTTTGCAAGGTCGGCGCCCGAAAAGCCGATGGTTCCGTGCGCAAGCGATTCGAAGTTGACTTCACCGTCGAGCTTGACGTTTTTCGAGTGAATGCGCAGGATTTCTTCCCTGCCTTTTACGTCGGGGCGTTCGACCGGAACTTGCCGGTCAAAGCGGCCGGGGCGCAGCAGCGCGGGGTCGAGAATATCGGGGCGGTTCGTCGCGGCAAGAATTATCAAGCCTTTTTCGTTGTCGAAGCCGTCCATTTCGACCAGCAGTTGATTGAGCGTCTGCTCCCGCTCGTCGTTGCCGCCGCTTACCGAATTGATGCGGCTTTTGCCGATGGCGTCCAATTCGTCGATAAAGACAATGCACGGTGCTTTGTCGCGCGCCTGTTTAAAAAGGTCGCGCACGCGGCTTGCGCCGACGCCGACAAACATTTCGACAAAGTCCGAACCGGAAATGCGGAAAAAAGGAACGCCGGCTTCGCCCGCAACGGCGCGCGCCAAAAGCGTTTTACCCGTTCCCGGCGGGCCTACCAAAAGCACGCCTTTGGGAATCTTTCCGCCGATTTCGGTATATTTTTGCGGCGACTTTAAAAAGTCTACCACTTCCACCAATTCTTCTTTTGCTTCGTCAACGCCGGCAACATCGGAAAAACGGGTCGTAACCTTGCCTTCTTCGACCGCAGCCGCGCGGCTTTGTCCCGCGGAAAAAATACTTCCGCCCAAACCGCCCATGCGCTTAAAGATAAAGCGGTACATCACAAACAAAATACCGACGGGAATAACCAAATTGAACAAAAGCTGCAGCAAAATATTGCGCTGATTTTTTACCGCCTTATAGGCGATGCCCTTTTCGTCGAGCAGCGACAAAAAGTCTTCGGTAAGAATTCCCACCGTTCTATACACTGTTCCCTGTGATGAAGATGACGAAAACAAAAACGAAGGAAGCGTGTCCGTTTCTTTTGTGCCGCGCGATGAATCCGGTCCGTAACCTAAAAAGTACGTATCGCCCATTTCGACACGCACAATTTGACCGGAACTTATCAGCCGTTTAAATTCGGAAAAATCGATTGTCGTGTCGCTTCCGCGCAGCACAAAAAGCCAGTTAAAAACGCTGACGCCCACAATAAAAGCCAAAAGAATAAGCCAAAAAGGAATGCGCGGCGGGCGTTCATTACGCTCCTTGCCGTTGCGTTCGGGATCGACCGAAAGTTTAAAAAAATCGAAGGGGTCTTTGCCGTTTTTGTTGTTGTCCGCGTCGTTTTTATCGCTCATGACAGCCTCATTTTATAAAAAACTACCTTATAAAGGCGCCGAATGCCGCCGTTCCGGCATCGGTACTTCCTTAAATATACGCATTTGTGCCGATTTAGTCGAGTGATTTTGTCGCAAAAAGGGGAAAATCGCGCCGAAGCATTTGCTAAAGTCCGCCCGAAAAATACCGATAATAAACCCGTATGGCATACACGCAAGCTTATACCGCATACAGAGAAACCGGAGTCAGAACGGCCAGTCAGGGGAAATTGATTCTTATGCTCTACGAAGAAGCGATCCGCCGTTTGGACGCGGCCTTGGCCTTGTATACGGATTCTGACAAAATAGAAACGGTTTCCATCGAAAAATTTCATACCAATGTGGTAAAAACGCAGGAAATCATCACGGAATTGATGGTTTCGCTCGATATGGAAAAGGGCGGAGAAATCGCGCAAAACCTTATGGCTTTGTACGGATTTTTCAACCGGGAGCTGGTGGACATAAGCATAAGCCATGACCGCAAAAAGCTTTTTTCCGTGCGGACGATGATGAACGACCTTCACGGCTCGTGGGCGGTGGCCGTTTCGGAAACGCCGTCCGCCGATCCTGCGGCTCATCCTTCCGTCGATATAAACGGATAAAACTATGGCAGAAAACAAACCGGGCGAACGGAAATTGAACGAGCAGGAATTGAACGAACGTGTCGCCGTTCTCAGGCGGCTCAAAGAACTGCTTAGTGAACAGCGCGCCAAATTCCGCGAATATTTAACCGTGCTCGAAAAGCAGGAAACAAGCATTGCGAGCGAAGATATGGAAAAGCTGTACGCCCATACCGAACTCGAACAAAACATCCTCGGCAATATTTCGAACCTGCAAAAAGTTATAAAGCCGATGGAAGCGCTGTATAAGGATGCATACGCGGGAAATGATACCGAAATTCCGATTTTGCACGCCGATTTATCCAAACTGCAAACGCAAATCCTCGCACAAAACGAAAAAAACCGCACTGCGCTTCGGACGCACATCGATTCCGTGCGCTTAAAACTGCAAAGTCTTCAAAACCCCTACAAAAAAACAAAATCCATCTATGCACACGGCGCACACACCGCATCGATAATAAACATTCAAGGCTGAGAGAACGCCTGCGCTGCGCCTTTATATGCTTTGTACTTTTTCCGTCAATTGTATTTATTTTATAATTGAGGTATAGTGTGATGCAGAGGTAGCTATGTTTTTATTCGGGAAAAAAGAAAGGGGCGATGCGCAGGATGACTTCCGTCCGCGGTCGCAAGAGGGACTTTCACCGTTTGCACAAGCCGAGCGCCTTATTGCACAAAATCCCTCGGGTATAAAAATTCTCGGTACAAACGGTGCGGTGTGCCTTGCGATGAAAACGGCCTTTGAAGAAGCGCTCGCTCGCGCAGGTTCGGACAAAACCGTCGAGTATATCGACGATTTAAACCTTATCGCCGCTTACGGCGTCATTCATACGCCTGCTGTGGTAGCCGACGGAAAACTCGCAGCCTCTGGCCGTGTTTTGACGGCCGGCGAAATCGCCGCAATCGTAAAAAAACATAAGTAAAATCTAACCTTTTTATTTTTTCATTGTTTATTGTTCTGTAAGGATTTATATCGTTGGACATGACAAAAACCAAAAAGAACAAAAAATTGTTTGTGATAATTTCCGTTATTGTAGCCGTTGTCATCTTGGCGGCAATTTTTTCTCCCAAAAAAACGAACCAAACGGCGCTTCCTCCCTTGGAAGTCAAAAAGGAAATTTCGAAAAACAGAATCGAAATTTCAGGCTATATCGAAGCTGCCGAATCGCAAACCTTGCAGGCTCCCGGTGAAGGCATTATCGAAAAAGTATACGTTTCGCCCGGAGACAGGGTAAAAAAAGGCGCGCCCCTTTTCGAACTCGATTGCACTGTGCAGGAATATAATCTTGCGCAGCAGGAATTCGCCATTCAACAGGAACGAATTAACGGCCCGTCGAAAAAACTCAAGCTTATGGAACAGCAAAAAGATTTGCTGAAAAAGCAAATCGACGACCGAAAAATACATGCCAAATTTGACGGGAGTTTGGCCGTTTTTAAAATTCAGGAAGGGCAATATGCCAAGGCGCAAGACAGTTTCGGGACGCTCATCAACAGGGAATATTTGAAGGCCACCGTTGAAGTTGCCGAAAGCGATGCATCGCGGCTTAAAATCGGCGAAAGGGCCGAACTGAAATTTCCCGCTGTGCCGGATGCGAAAGTGAACGCGATTGTTACCGCCTTTCCTGCGGCAGCCCGCATTACAAGCCGCGGAGCTGCGGTGCTGGACGCTGAAATACGCATAAACAATCCGCCCGAAAATATTTTGCCCGGTTATTCTTTTTCGGGTTTTATCGTTGCCGGCGAAGACGAAGAAATTTTAACGGTATCGCAAAATGCAATCCGTTATAAAGAGGGCAAACCCTTCGTGGACATTATCCGCGACAAAAAAACGGAAGAGGCTGAAGTTACCGTAGAACCCTATGTTCACGGTTTTGTAAAAATTACTTCGGGCGTTGCCGAAGGCGATAAGCTGAAAGATCACCAGGGTGAAGACTGAATGTATGTTTGAAGATTTTATTAATGCGCTGCGGAACTTTAAAGTAAGCAAAATGCGCACGCTGCTGTCGCTTTTGGGAATCGTTATCGGCGTTACGGCGGTTGTCATCGTTACGACGCTGGGCAATTCGCTGGATGCGACGGTGCGAAAAGTGTTCAGCCGTTTTACAATGGATGTTTTATACCTTGAACGCTGGCAGGTTGACGAAAACAAACTGCCGTTTAACGAAGCGTTCCGTACCGACCTTATGCGCAATGTGAACGGCATAAAAAATATTTTTTATTATTCGTTTTTGAGCGGAACGATGTCCCGCGACGATATGGCAGCGGAACAGAGCGCTTCCGTTATCGCCTGCGAATACGGCTCGATTGAAGCAAACGGCTACGAACTCGACTACGGTGAAGGTCTTTTGCCGTCCGATTTTGTAAACGGCTCGCATAAAATCGTTTTGGGCAAAAACATTGCGGAAAGCCTTTTTCCCGAAGGAAGCGCGGTCGGAAAACAATTAATCGTATATACGCAAAAAGCCCGGTTTACACTTACCGTTGCCGGCGTTTTAAAACATAAAGACGTGTGGGCGTACAGCCCCGACCGCGCCGCGTATGTTCCCTTCGGTTTTGTAACGAAAAAGATACACCCGCAGCCAGAAATCGGCCGCGTCGATGTTCAGCTGTATAACGAAAGCGAAGCTGAAAACGTTTCGCGGCAAATCGGCAATTATGCCGACAAAAAAGCGGATACGCACAACGCCCTGTGGGTTTCTTCGGCAAAAAGGACAATGCAGGAAAACAATAAAATATTCGGTGTTATAGGCGTGGTGCTTACTTCGATTGCGGGCATTTCGCTTGTGGTAGGCGGCATAGGCATTATGAACATAATGATTGTAACCGTTACCGAACGCCGGCACGAAATAGGCATGCGCAAAGCGCTCGGTGCAACCAATGCCGATATTAGAAACCAGTTTTTGGTCGAATCGGCAACGATTACGTTCAGCGGCGGCTTGCTCGGCGTAGTGCTCGGCATCCTCATTAGCGCATTGGTCGGCGTCTTCGCCTTTCCAAAAGATTGGGACTTTGTGTTCGCCTTTGATTTGCGCGGAACCGTCGCCGCCTTTGTCGTTTCGGTTTTTACCGGTATCTTTTTCGGTTTGAATCCGGCTTTAAAAGCCGCCCGCTTGGATCCGATAGAAGCGCTTAACGATTAGGTCTTTCAAAAACTATATCGGCAAAAGTCGCAAACGTTGCCGTCGACATACTGTAATCGGCGGGTATCGAAATATGCGAAACGGTATTTTGCAGCCGCTGCAGCAAAGCTTGAATGCGGTTCATCGTTTCGGAAACGGAACCCAGCTTAAAGTGCTTAATCATATTGACGATTAAACCGCCGCCGAAAATATCGATAAAGCCCCAGTTCCGCGCACTTTTAAATTGCCGTTCGGCATCGTCTACGAGCGGAAAAAGTTCGTCGAGAATCGCCTGTGCGCGGCGTATCCGCTCAAGATTTTGTTCGTTTACCATTCAATTATACTAGCACGGAACTGATTGTTGGTACAGAGAAAAAAAACGCGCTGTCTTAATTAAAAAAACTTGCTGCCCCACGTTCGTTATTTAAAAGTTGACAAAACGGAAAAGTCGGCTTACACTAAAATGAGAACGTTTTCATATAGAGGTGGTGATTAATGAGGTCGACGATTTTGGATGTTGCGCATATATGCGGATATTCAAAGGCAACCGTGTCCCGCGCTTTTGCAAATCCGGAAATGGTATGCGAAACGACTAAAAAAGCCGTATACGACGCGGCAAAAAGACTGAATTACACTCCCGATGCGATAGCGCGGGCGATGGCGCGCAAACGTACCGACAATATCGGCTTTATAATATACGAAAAGCAGTACCCGGTTATTTTAAACCCGTTTTATTCGCAGGTTTTCGATGCCGTTTTGCAAACCGCAACTGAGAACGGTTACAGCGTTTTTATATCGTCCGACAGGGATTTGCGCTTACCTAACGGCGAAATCTATATGAAAAAACATCTTGACGGTGCAATCATCGCCGGGCAAACCGACGAGGCGACAATACAAAGCTTTCGCGCGCAGGGTATTCCCATCGTTATTTTAAACAATATCGTCGATGCGGACGAACTGCTTTGCATTACCGCTTCCCATTACGGCGGCGCCGTGCGCGCGGTCGAATATTTGTTAAAAACGGGGCGGCGCAGAATAGCTTTGCTTTCCGGCCGGTTTTCGCCGCACATTTATAAATCGAGGCGTAAGGGCTATACGGACGTTTTGGCGAAAAACAATATTCCGATCGATTCGGCGATAATTGCGGATATAGAACCGACCGTGCAGCACGCGTTCGATTGCGCCTCGGCGATGCTTTCGATGCCGAAGCCGCCGCAAGCTTTTTTTTGTACAAACGATACGATTGCGGTCGGCGCCGTAAAGGTCTGTCTTAGAAAGGGCGTGCGCATTCCCGACGATGCGGCGGTTATCGGTTTTGACGACAGCGAAATAAGCCGGATTATCGAGCCCGAGTTGACGACCGTCAAAATCGACACGCATGCAATGGGGCGTTTGGCCGCTTCGCATTTATTCGATTTGATAAACGGCAAAAGCGCTTTTACGCATGTAATCGAAACGGAAACGGAACTGGTCATACGCGGGACGGCATAACGGAAATTAAAGCTAATTATTTGAAGGATAATAAATTATGAAAATGACTTGCATAAATGTCGGCTACGGAGATTCTTTGCTTTTGGAATGGAAGGATACCGTTATGCTTATAGACGGCGGCAGTGCCCTCGAATCCGAATTTGAAGGTTTTCCCGCCCGCATACGGTCGGACGATTATTTGCAAAAAACGGGCATCGGCCGCATCGATACGCTGATTATTACGCATATTCACGAAGATCATGTTTGCGGACTTACCGCATTGTTTGATAAGGCGGATATCAAACAAGTGTATATTCCTTTTCCGCCGGAGCTCTTTAAAGAGAGGAAAATTCCCGATGCGGCACCGGATGCGCCGGAAAACGTGCGGCTGTTTGCCCGCTCGCTGAAAGATTTTACAAAGATAATGGAAGTATGCTGCGTACGGAAAATTCCCGTTAAAGAAATTTTTGCCGGAGATGTTTTGAATTGTACCGGCGGTGCACGACTTGAAGTCTTGGGGCCGAATGAAAAAGACAAAACGGCCTTTTTATCCGGCTTGCAGGAATTTTTCGGCGCACCGGCGGAAAAACAACAAGCGACGCTTTTCCCTTATTTGGATTCCCTTTCCAATTCTTCAAGCCTGCTGCTTAAATTTTCGTATGAGGACTTGCACATGCTCCTGTGCGCCGACAATTGTCCTTCGCATTGGGACACAAAGGTTTTTCCGCAGCTTAAAAATGTAACCGTTCTCAAACTCCCGCACCACGGACAGCGCGACTGCATCGATGAAGAGATTGTAAAACTCATGCCGCTGCACTATGTGCTCACAACCGCTTCGTCCGACCGGCGGCACAACAGCGCGAATCCCGACGTATATAAAATCTTAACAAAACTTTTTGCGGATAACGAAAAGTTTACGCTTCTTTTCAGCGATGCAAAAGAGTATCCGCCGTATTTTTTTACGGAAAAACCTTTTCAGGCAATCGAGATGTCTTTTTCGGGAAAAGAGGCGCAGGTAAAATTCATACGGATATAATTTTACATAATATGTTTTTCTTAAGGAGGTTTTTATGAAAAACAAAATGAAAACACCGGCGTGCATTATTGCAGTTTTGCTGATGTGTGCGGCGGTCTTTGCCAAAGGGCAAGCCGACGGAAAAGCCGATGCGTTTCCTGCAAAACAGGTAACCATTATTATGCCGTGGAGTTTGGGCGGCGGGCCGGATACGATTGCCCGGCAAGTCGCTTCTTACGGCGAAAAGTATTTGGGTGTGCCGGTAATCGTTGAAAACAAAACCGGCGGCGCGGGAACGATTGCAATGACGGCAGCCATGATGGCTAAGGACGACGGCTATACGATGGTTGTTGCCAACGGCCCGCTGTTTTCTCTGACGCCCGCGTTCCAAAAAGTTACGTACCAACTTTCGGATATTACGCCGCTTATCGGTATGAGAATTGTGGAATTTGTCGTGCTGACCAATCCGTCCAAAAGCGGCATATCGACTTTGGAAGGATTAAAAAAAGCCGGCAAAACCATTAAGTATGCGACAACCGGCGGTCCCGGCAACGACAGCTACACGATGATTTCCGTGCTGTTCAAAAAACTCGGCATTCCGGCGGAAGCGGTTCCGTATAACGGCGGACAGGACGCCATAAACGCATTGGCCGGCGGTCATGTCGATGTCGCCATCGGTTCGCCGCCTGTATACCGCGACTACGTTAAAAACGGACAGTTTGTGTGCTTGGGTACTTTTATTCCGGAAGGCATCGAAGTTGAAGGCATCGGCAGGATTCCTTCGTTCAAAGAACAGGGAATAGATGCGGAGTTCGTCGGCATGGATTATTTTGCCGTGCGCTCTTTGGTCGACGAGCACAAAAAAGCCGTTCTTACCGAATTCATCAAAAAAGTATACGCGGATCCCGAGTTCAAAAAATTTATGAAAGGAATGGGAATGGAAGCGTGGGGTGCCGGCGAAAAAGATATTTTAAAGAATATCGACGAACAAACCGGTGCGATGAAAGAATACATCGATTTGGTAAAAAAATAATACGGCAAGGGGATGGCGAAAAAGTAATCGGCTTTTGGGACATCCCCTTTGCTCTGCCGTTCGGAGTATAGCTTATGAAAATAAAATACAATAGTGAAATGATTGCCGGCTCAAGCTTTGCGGTAATCGCCGCGATCGGCTGGTTTTTAATTCCGTCGCAAATTGCAACGTATGAAAAATCTTCAATAAATGCCCAAACTTTTCCGGCTATCGCTTTGAGCGGACTTTTTATATTTTCATGCGCGTTGTTTTTGCAAGGATTGTTTTTACGGCCGAAAAAAGAGGTAAACCTGCATTCGGGAATTATAAAATCGGAAGCGTTCAAAAAAGAAATCCGTTCCGTCATTTTTATTTTGCTGCTGCTTGCGTACGCATTTGTTATAGGAAAAATCGGTTTTCTTATTGCAACTTCGGCATTGGTAACGGCGATACTGATTTTTTACGGCGCGCGCAAGTGGTACTATTATGCAATTGCGATTGCAACGGTTTTTATCGTGTATTTTGTTTTTTCGGTTATGCTTCATGTTTCGCTGCCGGTGCCGGGAGGTTTAAGATGAACGTCGTCCTGCAGGGTTTGCATTTAATGCTTTCGTGGCAGAATCTTTTGATAATCTTTGTCGGCCTTGTTCTCGGTATTGTTGTCGGGGCGATTCCGGGATTAACTTCCGATTTGGGAATTATTTTGTGCATACCGCTTACGTACGGTATGGAACCCGTTATGGCCATATTGATGCTTTTGGCCATCTATTGCGGCGGAACGTACGGCGGGTCGATTACCGCGATCTTAATCAATACGCCGGGAACATCGGCAAATGCCGCAACCTTGTTCGACGGTTATCCGATGACGCAAAAAGGCGAAGCCTATAAGGCTTTGTCCATGGCCATTTATGCTTCAACCATAGGCGGTTTGATAAGCGCTTTCGTATTGCTGTTTGCGGCTCCTCAAATAGCCAAGGTAACGCTTTTGTTCGGGCCTGCCGAATATTTGTCGTTGGCCGTATTCGGACTTTCCGTTATTGCGGGCGTGTCGAACAAAAGTATTTTTAAAGGCCTTATCGGCGCCTGTATAGGAATCTTCGTATCGACGATGGGAATGGACAATATAAGCGGTACGCAGCGTTTTACGTTTGACAACATCAATTTGCTGCGCGGGGTGGATCTTATTATCGCCCTTATCGGACTTTTTGCGATTTCGGAAATATTGATGAAATCGCAGTATAACCCGAAAACGGATCATAAAACCGTTTCGGCAAGCAGCGTTACAAAATGCAAAATTACAAAAGAAGAATATAAGCGCTGCAGAAAACCCATTTCCATAGGCTCGCTTATCGGCGTCATTATCGGCGCCACTCCCGGAACGGGCGGCGGTTTGGCGGCATTCATTGCGTATAATCAGGTAAAGCAAAGCTCAAAACATCCGGAAACTTTCGGCAAGGGCGAAATAGAAGGGGTTGCCGTTTCCGAGTCCGCGAATAACGGTGCGTGCGGAGCGACGATGATTCCCATGCTCACCTTGGGAGTTCCGGGCGACGGGGCGACGGCTATTTTGATGGGCGCTTTTATGGTGCACGGCATGATTCCCGGGCCGCGGCTCTTTATCGATCAGGGCGATATTCTGTATGCGATTATGCTCGGCTTAATCGTCGTAAATATTTTTATGTATATAGCGGGGAAGGTGTTTATACGTTTTTACGCCCACATAACGCGCATTCCGTATGAAGTGCTCGCCTGTATCGTTTTAACCTTTTGTTTGGCCGGCTCGTATTCCACGAATAACAGTATTTACGATATGTATATTATTATCGTGTTCGGTATTATATCGTATTTTTTGCGGCGCATGGATTTTCAGCTGGTTCCGATATTGCTCGGCATTGTTTTGGGACCGCTTGCGGAAGCAAACTTCCGCCGCGCACTGATCCTTTCGGACGGTTCTTTAAGCATCTTTGTAACCCGTCCCATAAGCTTGTGCTTTTTGCTGATTGCGGCAGGCTCTCTTATTTTGTTCGCCGTAAAGAACAGAAAGCGTGCGAAAACCGATTAAAAACTTTTACATCGCCGGCGGAACGATGCGTATGCCGACGATGAGCATGCTGCGGTCGAGGCCGCGCTTGTCGGCAAGGGCGCCGGCCGAAAGGTAGGCTTTGGCGCCGACACCTGCTGCAAGGCCGCTCGGGAAAACGTAATCCCAGGAAAACTGAACCGACGGATATACAAAGCGCCCGTTTTTCCAAAACCAGCCGTTTATTTCCTGCAAGTCGGAAGCGGAAACTCCCGAGCGCAGTGCGGGCGCGGCAAAACGCACTAAAAGCGATATGCCCGCTCCGGCGGAAAAAACCGAGCGGCCTTTTGTAAAGACGAAGACGGCCGGCACGTCGAGCATAATTGCCGGAACGTATGCGGCGCGCTGTTCAACTTCTGCCGGAACCGCTTTTTTTTGCATGCCGTCCCACAAATAGTAGCCGTCGAAAAAATTTCCGTGCGGGGCAAAATAGAGGTTTTGCATTCCCGCGGTGCGAATCGGGAAGCGTGCGCCGGCTCCTATTGTAAAGCGGATCGGGGACGGAGCGCCTTGTTTTTCAGTGTTTAAAATTCCGACGGCTCCGGCCGTAAAAATCAATTTACCCGGCGAAGGCTTGCTTGCTTGCGAATGTTCGGCTTCGGTATTGTCGGCGGTGCTTTGTTCTTCCGTTTGCGCGCCGGAAACTTCTTTGCTGCCGCTTTCCTGCGCGTGTAAAAAAAACGAACCCGAAAATAAAATATATGCCGAAACCATGAGCGCGCATATTTTTTTTTCGATTTTCATTTTTGCCTTCCTTTATTAAGCCGGACAGCTTGCAGCCGGCATTATTCGGCGTCTTCTTGCCGGTACAAAATCTGTTCCAAATCGACCGCCAAAAAACCGCTGCGGCCGGTTTCAAAAAAAGCGGTTTCTTCCCACGATACGAAAAGGGTCGAGCCGGCGATTAAAGCGCACGAATACGTATAGCCTGCCGGAAGGCGCGGCAGCTTAAAGGCAACCGGCCTTCCTTCGTTAACGGTATGCTTCATCGGAAGCGTGCCGATAAAGCATACCGTTCCGTCTTCAAAAACCGCCGCCGAAAAATCCGCGCCCGAAGACGCATAGGCTTGACGCGCTTTCGGTGCATGTTCGCGCCTGACAAAACGCTCCGCCGCTGAAGCGCCGTCGGAAAAAACTTCCAAGTACCACGGTATTGATGCGGGAACGGGGGCCAGTAAATCTTTCAAGCCGGCGCTCATTGCGGAAGCCGGCTGCGGTTTTATCGTGTCGCGGAATTCCTGCACGTCGATGTTTTTTACGATAATGTCCGGTTTAAAACCCGACGTGCCGCTTTCGGCCGATATCGGTGTACGCGCGAACGCGGTAATCGGTTCGACCGTGTAAAACGAGTACGCGTAAAATTCTGTTCGATCGGTTTGAGCTGCTTTAAAAAGCGCGTACCAGATATTGTTTATAAAAAAAAGTTCGCGAAGCTGCGCACCGCGCGGACGGTCAAAATCGCCGCCGTTTAATAGCGGAATGAAATTCCGATTTTCCGCCGAATATTCGATTAAAAAAGCTTCGTTTTGATCGTTTTTTTGCTGCGGATTGCCGGCTGAAAAAATACTGTTTGTGTACAGGTTGAACACCGGCCTTCCGTCAATACAAAAAAGCGACCCCGAGGCTGCGGATAAAAACAAATCCGGATCTTTTACAAGCTGTGTTTTTGATGCGATACCCTGCTTTTGCAAACCCGAAGCGCTCGGACAAACGAGTATGCCGAGCTTGTTGACGAGAAAATAGCCGGTGCCGTTTATGAGCGCGGAGGAAGTAATGCGTACGGCTTCCGTCCACGGTTTTTTTTGCCGTTTGGGAGCGTTGCGCGGAACGTCCGTTTCTTTAAAACCTTCGTCGGTAAAATAAAACCAGCGGTGCGTCATATCGGCGTATGCGGAGCGCGAATTCAAAATGCGCGAATAGCTCGACGTCAAATCTTTTCCGTCTTTTTTGACGCAGGATGCAAGACAGCAGCATGCAATGCACAGGCCGCAGGTAAAAAGAATCTTTTTCATCACTAATACAGTGTACTCTTCAAATCGGCTAATTTCAAGTACCGTTGCCTCGACCGATTGCACTGTTCGGCATTATCGGCTATTTTATAATTCCGATGAATTCAACTGATTCAACCGTTGCCGTAATTACCGGCGGTTCAAGCGGTATAGGAAAGGCTCTTGCCGAAAAGTGTTTGCAAAAAGGGTACAAGGTTATTATCGGTGCGCGAAGACAAGACGTGCTGAAGCAATGCGAAGCCGAATTGTCGGCGTATGCCGGAGACAGCGGCGCCGTAAGCTCCTGCGTGCTTGATGTATCGGATGAAAAATCGATAATCCGTTTTGCCGATTTTTGCGATCAAAACTTCGGTAAAATCGATCTGCTGTTTAATTGCGCCGGAATCGCCGTCTGCAAGGAATTCGAGCACACGTCTTCGGCCGAATTTACGGAAGTCACCGCGATCGATTATGCGGGTACGGCTTTAATGGTAAAGCATTCTTTGCCGCTTATACAAAAAAGCGGGAAGGGACATATCGTTGCGGTTTCTTCGATGGCGGGCGTTATGGGCGTGTACGGCTACAGCGCGTACAGTCCCGCAAAGTACGCGGTCGTCGGCTTTGCCGAAGTTTTGCGGGCGGAACTTATTCCGCACGGGATAGCCGTTTCGCTTGTACTTCCCGCCGACACGCAAACCCCGCAGTTTGTCGCCGAAAACGCTACAAAGCCCGAAATTACCAAACGCATTTCCGGAACGATTAAACCGATGTCCGCCGAAAGAGCCGCCAAATGCATTATGAAAGGGCTTGCAAAAAAACGCTTTTTGATTATTCCCGGTTTTTTGTCGAAGTTTACCTATCATATTAACCGGCTGTTCCCGAATCTTATGTACGCGTATTCGAAGCGCGTCATTCAAAATTATTTTAAAAAACGCTGAAGAAAAAATGCGGCGCTGCGCGCGGCCGGCGGCAGTGCGAACAAACTGCGCTCCGTATCTTATAAAAGTATAAATTCGGTAAAAACAAAAGGAACGGTTATTTTGAGAGAATATTAAAAATTTCCGGAAAGAACGGCTTTTTTCAAACACTGATTAATTCTTGTTTGATAGTCATCTCCGGTAGCTTTTATCATTGCAAGGATATCGGCATCAATCTTTATGGAAATAGTTTCTTTTACAGGCAATGTATTATGAGCAAGCAAATGATACGGTACGAATTCTTTGAGTTCTTCTTGGGTAAGCCGAGGACAGTCATCATCATATGTAAGGGGCATCTTTTCTATTTCCGCGATGCGTTCGGGCGTTAATTTTTTTGACATAATCATTATAAAACTCGTTTGTTTATATAATTTTTGTCTTGATCCCATTCAAAACGTCCGTCTTTGCTGATGATTGTTTTTCCCATACTACCATCCGTCCGACTCTGATATAGTTTAACACTCTTCTTTAAAAAAAGATAGCGTACCGCACGTATAAAAAAGTAATATCTTCATACTCTTATTATAGTCGCCGCCGATGAAAAAATGATGAAATACAAAATATTTTTTTAAGACTGAAATATGTTTTTTATACTTGCCTGCGGCTATAACATAGAAGAGCAGATATCCGCTCAAAACCTATGTTTCAAGGAGGTGCGTATGGGTTTTCTTCCCCGTCACAAAAGCGTAGAGGAACTTACCTTTACCGATGATTTTATGTTCGGCACTATTATGAAAAACAAACCTATTTGCAAAGGTGTGCTTGAACGCTTACTGCATATCAAAGTCGGCGAAATAGAATACCCGTCTTTGCAAAAGACAATAGCCCCGTTTTACGAGAGTAAAGGTATCCGCCTCGATGTCTATGTCGCCGAGCCTTCCCGTGTTTTCGATATCGAAATTCAAACGTCAATTCCACCCGATTTACCCAAGCGTACACGATACTATCAAAGCCTCATGGACGTGGATTGTTTACTGCGCGGTCAAAGTTATGCGGAACTCAAAGAGAGCTATGTTATCTTTATTTGTACACAGGATCCGTTTGATAAAGGACTTCCCGTATATACCTTTGAAAACACATGCAGAGAAGATAATACTCTTTTTCTTACAGACAAAACGGTAAAAGTGTTTTATAATGCAAGTGCATACGGCAAAGAAAAAGACGATGAATTGCATGCGTTGTTGCGCTATCTGTGCGAAAAGCGGGCAACAAGTCATTTTACGCAGAATATCGATGCGCTTGTTGAAACGACTAAAAACAATGAAAGGTTCAGGAGTTTGTATATGTCATTAAATATTCATAAAGATGATTTACTTAGACAGGGTTCCCTTATAGGCGAGAAAATCGGATTTGAAAAAGGTGTACACAAGGGTGCATATCAGAGTAAGCTCGAAACCGCCAAGCTGATGAAAGCGGAAAACTGTGAAGTTTCCTTTATTCAAAGGATGACCGGCCTCAGTAAACAGGAAGTCGAAAGTATTTGAAAATCTATCATTTTGCAAACTCAGTACGCTATCCTATACCAATGTTCATGTTTTGTTTTTCATGTTTATAACCGACAGAGTGTAATTCATCATTTCTTTTTCCAAAGGGGGCGTATTTATATTTTATATGCTTTAAGTCCGAACGGCGCTTTATATCAGCAGCATGTAAATGAGTGTTCCGCCGAAGATGCTGATCATGGCGTTCCCTTTGTATATATGCGCCGCAAGGGTAAAGGCTATTGCCGCCGAAGCGGGAATAAACGAAGAGCGCTGCGAAAAGTCGATGTCTTTTAACGTATATAAAATAAGCAGCGTGATAACGAGCGGCGGAAGGTACTTGCCCACATAACGGAATAAATCGGGTGCTTGCCCTTTCGAAAATAAGACGGACGAAAATGCTCTGGTGCAAAAAATAATCAGCGCCATAACCGGAATCGCAATAAAAACTTCTTTCAGCGTAAGCATAAGCTTTACTCCCGTATTTTCTTTTCGATGGGTTTGCGCAGCAGCACCAAAAGCGTCATACCCAAGGCGAGCGATGTTACAAGCATTTTGTCGGGCCCGAATGCGATAAGCGCGGCCAAGCCCGCAAAAACGCCGATCAAAGGCGGCCACGGATTTTTTGAAGCTTTAAGCTGATCTATAAGCAGTACGATAAACAGCAGTGTAAGGGCAAAATCCACCCCTTTAAGCGTAAAGGGAATCCATACGCCCAACAAGGCGCCGAGCAGACTGCCCAGCACCCAATAGGACTGATTCAGCGCGGCGATCGAAGCGTACCATTGTCCCTTCGAGGCAGTGGGCGGGAGTGCGGCCGAGGTAAGCAGCGCGTAGGTTTCGTCGGTCAGCGCGAAGATTAAATACGGCTTGTATTTGCCGGTATCGGCGAATTTTTCGGAAAGAGAAAGTCCGTATACAATGTGGCGTATGTTTACCGCAAGCGTTGTCAGCGCTATGGCCGGAAGCGAAGCTCCCGATGCGAATAAACCGACCGCCGCATATTGCCCCGCGCCTGCATACATTATAATGCTCATAATCGGGGCCAAATACCACGGATAGCCCGCCTGTGTTATCATAAGGCCGAACGGAATTCCGATCGCTATATACCCGAAAAAAACGGGAAGCGTCAAGCGCAGCGATTTAAAAAAAAGTCCGCGATCCATACGCGCGAGTATATCACGTTTTATTTCCCTTGACCATAACATAAAAATATGGCACACTTGCACAACGGAGGTATTGCCGATGGTTGCGCTTATTGTAGGTTTACTGCTTATAGCTTTTACCGTAATTGCCGCCCTGCCGTCTGTGCTGGGTTGGGGTCCCGAAATATTGTTATTTTTAAAAGGTTTTCTTCCTTTCTTTACCGCGTTTGTAGGAATCATCGCACTGTTTATCGGAATCGCCGATATTAAAGATAAAAACGAAGCTAAAAAAGAAGAAGCGGCGTCGAAACAGCAGGAATCCAAGACCGAATAAAACGGCGCTTGACACGACATTGAAAAAAGTGCTATCATATAGCTCCCGTATATCTGTGTTTTTTTTCGTATCAGTATGGGTTTGCTCGCCCGATGCGGAAAAGGAGCGGTTTACCGGATGCACGGTTGCGCCGCTTTGAAGATTTTTTATGTAAGGTATATTCATGAAAACGATTTACATTAATGAAAAAGACTGTGTCCGAAACTGGTATCTTATCGATGCCGCAGACAAACCGCTCGGACGCGTTGCGGTAAAAGCCGCTTCTTTTTTGCGCGGCAAAAACAAGGTTACGTTTACTCCGAATCAGGAAATGGGCGATTTTCTCGTCATTATCAATGCCGAAAAAGTTGCCGTATCCGGTATGAAATTTCAGGATAAAATGTATTATCATCACAGCGGCTATGTCGGCGGTATGAAAGCTCACAATTTTGAAAAGACAATCGAGCGGCACCCCGAAGATCCGCTTATGCTTGCGATAAAGGGTATGCTTCCCAAAGGACCTTTGGGACGGAAAATGCTTAAAAACGTAAAAGTGTATGCGGGATCCGAACATCCTCATGCAGCCCAGCATCCTCAAGTTTTGGAAATATAATTAGGAGTCTATTGTGATAAAGAATCTTGCAATCGGAACAGGAAGAAGAAAAACCGCCGTTGCCCGCGTTTTTGTCCGCGACGGCTCGGGCAAAATTACCGTAAACGGAAAGGATCTGGACAAATACTTTGCGACCCCCGAGCAGGTAAAGATCGCGAGCCAGCCTTTAATGGTTACCGCAAGCGAAAATAAATACGATATTCTTATAAATGTTATCGGCGGCGGTTTGAACGGTCAAGCCGGAGCCTGCCTGCACGGTTTGGCGCGCGCATTGACGCAAATAGATCAGGCAAACTATTCCGCGTTAAAAGCAAACGGTTTCCTCACGCGCGACTCCCGCATGACCGAACGCAAAAAATACGGTCAGCGCGGTGCCCGCCGAAGATTCCAGTTCAGCAAGCGTTAATTTTGACCGTCAGTTCTGTAGAAGAAGGCCCCGGAGGCTGCATAAAGATTGTTACTTCCGACGGGCTTTCTTTTTTTATGCGCAGCGACTATCTGCAATCGGTAGCGCCGCAAACTATTTGCAGCGGGGTCTGCTTTACCGACGACGAATCGGACGATATTGTTCAGGCGGGTTTTGCGTTCGCCGCCGAGCGTCAAGCGCTTTCTTTTTTAAATCGCAGCGAACACAGCCGCTACATGCTCGAGTGCAAGCTGGAAAAAAAAGGATATGCAAAGCAGGCGGTAAAAAGGGCGCTCGACCGTTTGGAAGAAAAAAAACTGCTCGACGATTTTCGCTTTGCGCAGGCATGGCTGCATAACCGGCTTATAACAAAGGCCGAAGGCCCCTTGCGCTTGTCGGGCGAACTTGCGAACCGCGGCGTAAAGCGGGACATCATTGATAAAGCGCTTGTCGCCCTTTTTGAAAACGTCGATGTAGACGAATTGTTCGCGCGCGCATGCTCCAAACTCGAGCGGTTGGGAAAAAGCGGCAAAAAACTTGAAGATGCCCTTATTCGTAAAGGTTTCGACCTTCACAGCATAAAAAATAAAAATCAATATAATAAAAAAACGGAGTGAATGCGTTTTTTTTGTTGATTTTATCGGCAAAAAAAACTAGAATGGAAAGGTGTTGGGGGAGGGGAAGAAAGTTCATAAAGCGAGGTTATAATGTCAGGGAAAACACGTAAGACAATCATTTATTCAGCTTTGGAAGTTGCGAACATTTGCGGAGTTGTAAATCAGACAGCAATAAATTGGATACGCAACGGATACCTTACCGCTTTTAATACCCCCGGCGGACAGTATCGGGTTTATCTTGACGATTTAATCGATTTTATGAAAGAACGGAACATGAGAATTCCGGACGATTTGTTGAACGCTGCCGGCCGAAAGGTGCTTTCCGCCAGTTTTTTAATCGTAGACGACGATAAGGGTTTAAATACCGTATTGGCAAAATTCCTGCAAAGGGAATTTAAAGACACGGCCGTTTATCAAGCCTTCGACGGTTTTGAAGCGGGAACGCTTTTGGCGAATAAAAAACCTTCATTTATTATTCTCGATTTAAGTTTGCCCGGTGTTGACGGTTTTAAATTATGCAAAAAGATACGGGAATCGGCCGATTACGGCAATCCCTTTATTTTTGTCGTTACCGCGCTGAACGAAGACGGACTTGAAGCAAAGGTTAAGGAGCTTGGGGCAAACGAGTTTTCCCGCAAGCCGCTTAACCTTATGAATGTAGCCGCCATGTGCCGAAAATATTTCGGCACCGATTAGTCCGGTTTATCAAATTTTTTTTAAACTTTGTTTTTTCCCTGTGCTTGGCGTACCAAGGGCAAAAGGTCTTGCGGCCGGTTCGACGTGAGGCCGGTTGCGCCTTTTTCGAGCATAGTGCGGGCAATTTCTTGTGAATCCACCGTCCACACCCAGCTTTCTTTTTTGGCCGCGCGGTAGTCTTTCCAGCACGGTTTTAATACGTCGGGATTGCAAATCAGTTTTCCCTTTCCGCCGCGTATATAAAAAGGTGTTTCCGGATTGCTGTCGTATATGAGCGATACGGGAATGGTCGAACATAATTTTGCAAAATAGCGGACGGCAAGCGGGTTAAACGAAGACACCAAAAACCGGCCGGGGTTTTCGGGATGCTTGCGCAGCGCTTCCTGCAGCACTTCGTAGGTTTTTTCGGTAACGGGCTTAACGTTTGTCGTATCGATTTTTATTTCGATATCGACGTAGGTTTCGGAGCCTAAAAGTTCGAGTACCTCGGATAAAAGCGGAATGCGCTCTCCTGCGAATTCGGGCGAAAAGGATACGCCGAAGTCATATTGCCGGACTTCTTGCCACGTCATCTGTTCGACGTCTTTATCCGGCGCATCCTGTACGGTTTTGCCGTCGTAGAGCCTTCCCGTGCGTTTAACCGATTCGTCATGAATAACGACCAGTTCGCCGCTTTTTGTTAAGTGTACGTCAAGTTCCACGCCGGGAATCCCCAGTTCCTTAACCTTTTTGAATGCCGCCATTGTATTTTCGGGCGCCAAACTTGAAACTCCGCGGTGCGCAAATAACAGCGGCCGTTGTGCATTCGGTAAAATATTTTTTTTATGCATAATGTAATTCTCCGTATAGCTATTATACCGGATATGGGGTATACTTGTTAAGTATGCGAATTTTATAATAATTTGCAATAATGTTTGCCGAAATGTGGGGGCTTTTCATGGTTTCTGAAAAGAAGGCGGAAAATACGGGATTCGGAAAATACCTTCCCGTAACGTTTTTAATCGGAACGGGATTTTTTACGATGGGCTTAATGGATCCTTTGTACGACAGTTACGTAACGATTTTTTTAAGCAAGTTTATTCCTTTTAAGTGGCTGGTCGGAATTTTTATGTCGCTCGACAATATTTTGGCGATTTTTTTAATTCCGGTTATATCGGCCTTATCGGATAAAACCCGCACGAAAATCGGCCGCAGAATGCCGTGGATAGTTGTGCTTTTGCCCTTGTCGGCCGTCATGTTCACTTTTATTCCGTATTCGGCGCAGCATTCTTTAAGTGCGCTTATAATTGTGCTTGCCTTATTGAATTTATTTAAGCAATCGGTGCGCGGGCCTGTAGTCGCCCTAATGCCGGATATTGTTCCCGCGGAATTCCGTTCGCAGGGCAACGGCGTTATAAACACGATGGGAAATATCGCCGCGATTGTCGGAACTCTGTTTTTGGCGCGGCTCATGGACGTTGATACGGTGCTGCCGATTATCGGGCGCACAAAGGATGTGCTTGCTTTTCCGGCTGCGGGTGTTCTTGTCGTGCTGGCGACGCTTATGCTTGCAATATTTGTGCGCGAAAACCGCAGCGCTCAGGATTTGAGCGTCCCTTCCGAAAGTGAAAAGCGCGTTCCCTTTTTGAAGGCGATGAAAACGGTTTTGGCCGGCACCGTCGATGAAAAGACGGGCAAAAAAGACAACAGCGCTTTATTGGTGCTTTTGTCGCTTCTTTTGTGGTTTTTAGGCTATTCGGGTATGGTGCCCTACGTTGCCGAATACAGTATAAAAACCTTCGGCGTATCGACGGGGCAGGCGCCCTTTGCCGCCGGTATGGTCGGCATCGCGTCGGCGCTGTCGGCAATTCCGATGGGATACGCTGCCGGAAAATGGGGCAGAAGACGCATGATTCGTATTTCCCTTGTCGTTATTGCGTCCCTGTGCGTGTTTCAATTCTTTTTGGCTGAAATTACCGGATTTTTCGGCATAAACGGCAGCCAAATTAAGTACGTGTTTTGGACGGGAATGTTTATATTCGGCATTTTTTGGATTTGCATTATCGCCAATTCGTTTCCCATGCTGTGGCAGATGGCGGGCTTTTCGCACATCGGTTTGTATACCGGTTTGTATTACACCTTTTCTCAAGCGGCCGCCATTCTCGCACCGTTTTGCGCCGGTCTTATTATCGACCTTTTGGGGTATAGAACGGTGTTTGTATACTGCGCCTTCTTCTTTATGCTGGCCTTTATAACGATGGGGCGCGTTACCCGCGGCGAAAAAACGGATTCATAAGGTTGAAAGGCGGGCTAATCATAAATAAATAAAAAATATCGGAGACGGAGTTCGCCCGCATGCTATGTAGGGATTTCTACGGCACCTGCGGGGCGAACGCTCATCGCGAAAACAGGGCTTTTTTGTCCCGTGCCCGCATCATAGCCGAGCGCTTTTTCCATGTATGATGTATATGCACCGCACAGCGAACGGGGTATAAAGGCTTGAATAACGCCCGCAAATCCCCCGCCGTGCACGCGGCATGCGCCGGCATTATGAACACGGATAAAACGCTCCGTGAGCGCGAGGCTCACGGCAACCGGCTGACTTTCGGGCTTGTCGGCAATACAGATATTTTGGAGCCACTTCCACGACGAATTGCCCGATTCGGTAATCAAATTCAAAAAGGATTTAAAATCGCCCGTTTTAAGCGCGCGCACTTCTTTGTCGACGCGTTCGTTTTCTTCAAAAAAGTGGAATGCCCTCATAACGGCGCGGTCGCCGCAGGTTTTGCGTATGCCGCACAGATTTTCATAGATGTCTTCAAAACTCAGGTCGCGAAGATGTTCTTTTCCCAAAGCGCGCGCAACCGACTGCATTTCGGCGGGAATGGCCGAATAGGCTTCTGACAAGTCGGCATGGCCGCTTCCCGTATTTACAATCATCAACGCATATTCTTCTTTATCAAAGTCGAAGGGAATTTTTTTTATAAGCGGCTGTGCAGGATTTTTAAAGTCGATAGCGATAAGGCCGCCCAAAACGCAAGCAGTTTGGTCAAGCATGCCCGACTTTTTGTTCCAATAGCGGTTTTCGGCAAAGCTGCCGATTGCGGGAAAGGCCGTAAGCGGAATTTTACCGCCGTTAAAAAGATTGTTCAAAATAATGCAAATAAGCATTTCGAACGAAGCGGACGAACTGACGCCCGCCGCAGCGATGACATCGCTCGTAAAACAGGCTTTAAAGCCGCCCGTTTTATAGCCCGCGTTTTTAAATCCCTGCACAATGCCGCGGATAAGGGCGGCCGAGCCTTTTTCCTCACAATACAAATTTTCGGTATTCGTACCGTTCGATACGAACGTTTCGCTGCCGCCGATGTTTATGCTGTAGTCTTCATTGTAGCCGGGATCATATACGTAAACGGTATTATCGTCCGTTGCCCGAACGGCGGCGATGCAGTCCTGCCTGATGCTTGCGGCCAGTACTTTGCCGAAATTGTGATCGGTGTGGTTGCCGCCGATTTCGCTGCGTCCCGGCGAACTGAAAAAACGCAGGGGTGCCGAATCCGCGTCTTTATTGTCCGTTTCGTAGCGTTTGTGCCATTGTTCGGCCAAAGCTGCATAGCGGCACTCTTGAGCGGCAAGAACGCTTTGTTCCGTTCCATACAAGAGCTCGAATAATTCCCGTGGAAAGCGAATCATAGTTTTTCCCCGCATTCACTTTATCGATTATTATTTTGCCGATTATCGGTGATAATCGATTATCGGTGATGATAATAGTATGCCGGCAGAGGCAGATCTTCCGGAATGCCCGAAACGCGTTTTACCGAATCGGCAACTTCGGCTTCAATACCGGTCTTTTTTGCAAAAAACGATGCGCCTCGGTACAGATAGTCCGAAACGGTTTTTTTGCGTTCAAACCGAAAATGCTTTACGGACAGGCCTTCTTCGTCAATCGCATCGAGCATGTTGTCAACGGTATTTTCGTAGGTGTCGACGTAGTCGATTAACCCGTTTGCTTCGGCCTGCGCCGCGGTATAAATACGGCCGTCTGCAAGCGCACGCACTTTTTCGATTTTCATATTGCGGCTTTGCGACACAATATCGGTAAACTGATCGTAGGCTTCGTCGGCAATGCCTTGCATAATCGCCCGATGTTCTTCGGTCATGGGACTATTTATGTTCAGCATATTTTTATTTTTGCCGGCCGTTACGGTTGTCATTTTTATGCCGTATTTTTTCATAAGTTCGGTTAAATCGACCGACGTGGCACTTATAACGCCGATTGAGCCGGTGAGCGTATTGCGGTTTGCGTAAATGACGTCCGCCGCGCAAGCTATGTAGTAGCCGCCGGAAGCCGCCAAGGGCCCCATGTACGCCCACACTCGGTTGCCGGAACTGTGCTTATAGTCTTCCAAAGCGAGGTACACTTCGTCTGATTGATACACGCCGCCCCCGGGAGAATCTATGTACAGCAAAATGCCGCTGTTTTTTCGGTCGCGGCCGAGTTCGTCGATCGTATCCAAAATCCAATTTTGATTGTACGTTTCGCCTGAGTCTTCGATAACGCCTTCAACATGCAAAACCGCAATGTAATTATCGAGCGAAAACGAAGAAAAAAAATACTTGGGCCGCTTCAGCGTTTCCAACGTAAAAAGCCGGCTGCCGTGCTTCAGCGGTATGGGCGTAATAAAACTTCCGCCTTCGCTCAACGAAGCGATTTGAATTACCGCGGCGGCTATTGCGGCAAGAATGACAAAGCACAAAACGATTAAGCCGGTTTTCGCTTTTTTTGTTAAGCCGCCTTTTCGCTTTTGCGGGTATGAATCCGTCATTATACGTTCCCGGTAAAGCTTGCTGTCCCGAAATCTTCGGGTTTAAGAACGCCGCGGTCGAACGCGCTTTGTTTTAAAAATCGGTATGTGTTTACCAAGGTTGCGTTAATGTAGGGGGAGAGCCATAAAAAGCCGATGTATAAGGTCAGCGTGCTTAAAAGCGCCCAGCCTATAAAACTTAAACCGAGCACGAATAAATCGCCCTTATAGCCCTTTGTCATCGCGATGCTCAAGCGCATTGCCTTTCGTACCGAAATATGCGGATTTTCGGCAACGATAAAAAAGGTTTGCGAGTAGGCCAGCGCTTTTACGATTCCGGGAATTACAAAAAGGAACGACCACAAAGTTACCCACAGATCGAACCATAAATACGTTAAAACTCCGCGCCACCACAGGTTAAAGCTTTCCAAAAAAACGGAAAAAGGCGCATTATCTTGCCGTGCGGTAAAAATAAGGTAGTATCTTGCCGCGGCGATTTCAAAAACACCGACTGCAAGTACCGTTATCGGAAACAGGGTCAACGAAGCAAACGATATTTCATCTCCGTAGCCGTAAACTTCCTGATAAATGGAATATAACATTTGCGGAACGGTAACGATGGCCAGTACTATTCCCGTAACCAGCGTTATTAAAACAGGGGTTGTCCAATGCCCCCTCAGCTGCGCTTTTGCCTGCCGCTTAAGCTCTTGACGATCAAACATATCCACTCCTATAAAAAGTTTTGCAGAAAGCGTCAGCTTTCGAAAAACTTTTTAGCAGCGCTTTCGCAAATGAGAGTTGAGAAAGCGCAATAAATAAACGAGTTTACAACGTAAACTCGGCATAAAAAGTGCTGACGCTATTTGAGGCGGCACTTTTTATCGCCACTCCTATAAAAAGTTTTGCAGGAAGCTTCGGCTTCCGAAAAAGTTTTATTCTTTAAGTAATTCACTGTAATACATAGGTTCAATCTGTTCAAGTGGAATTCCGTATTTTTTTAAAAGCTTTTCAAGTTTGAGCCGCGCCTCTTTTATGTGTTTTTTGTCGGCCGTTTCGGCAAGGATTTCCATTTCCAAAAAATCGCCCAAGTGTTTCACCGTACATAATTCGATAAGCACGCAGTCCTTTGTCCACTGCATACTTTTTTTATGCTTTTCGAAAACGGCTTCAAAGCCCGCTTTTTGCAGGAACTGCTCAAATTCGGCGCGGTCGGACATGGCAAACTCTTTTTCGTTGTTTACTTCGAGTGCAGGATTTTCTTTGCACTCGCGGCGCTTTTCTTTATATGTAACAAAGTGGCGGCACGTTTTTTCTTTTGCCGGCGTTTCCGTACATTCGGTTCTGATACGCACGGTAAGAGAATTTTCCGCCGGTGCTTGTCCGGCCGTCTGCGTCGTCTCCTTTGAGCCGCTCGGTACGGAGACGTTTTGCCGCCAATAACAATCCGTTTTTTCCGCCGTCCCCAGATAGCGGGCATCCGCATTCAGTTTGGGAATAAGTTCAGCCCGATTATATACGTGAGCTTTTAATTCGATTTCGTACATTGACACAGTATAGCAAAAAAAACTTTTTACGTGTATAAAATAGCAGCAGAATGGAGATATTTTTATTTTTCTCTGCGTTTTATGACATTTTATGCAGTTTCGTACCAATATTTACTTGAAAAAAAGAGACTTTAGAGATACACTGAGGATGGATTTAATGAAGTTGTTTGCCGGGTTTTTATTTGAATTACGGTGCATAATTAGTATGTTTTATTCGTTGTAACAGGGTGGGTACTGCGCTTTTTGAGGTGTATTGTGAGGAGTACTTGTAAATGAGTGTTGATGTTACCGTTGAAAATACGCTGTTGAAACGTAAACTTGCCGCTTACGAAGAAATTCTAAAAGAAAAAGAACGCGACACGCTTACCGATTTATATTCCCGTCAGCGTTTTTTTGAAGAAACGCGGGAATTGCTCAACGAAAATCCCAAAAAGAAATTTGTGTTTTTGCGCTTTGATATTAACCGCTTTCAGCTTGTAAATTCCTTTTTCGGTTTGGAAGAAGGCGATAAACTGTTGCAGTACCTTGCATTTAAAATCAAGCAATTTGCGATTATTTTCCAAACTTATATTATCGGACGCATAGAAGGCGACGTTTTCGGCATGTGCTGCCGGCTTGCAGGGCATATCGATGTATTCAATGCCATGGTACAGCGCGCCGTCGAGGAATTTGTAAGCGGTTACCGTTCCGATTACGAATTGAGTATTTCGGTCGGTATTTACGTTATCGAACGCAACGATATGGCGCTCGAAGATATTTATTCGAAGGCGATTTTAGCTGCAAAGAAGTGCAAGGAAAGGACTACCGGCCCTTGTTTTGTGTTGTACGATAAAAAGCTGAGCGAAGTCGTTATGAAAAATCAGCGCATCACCAATCAAATGCATGCGGCACTGAATGAAAAACAGTTTGAAGTCGTTTTGCAGCCCAAATGCGATTTGAAAACCGGCGAATTGGTCGGTGCGGAAGCGCTTACGCGGTGGAACCATCCGGAAGACGGCCTTATACCGCCGAGCGAATTTATTCCCGTGTTTGAAAAAAACGGCTTTATTTCCCGCTTTGACGAATACGTGTGGACTTCCACTTGCGCGTATATACGTTCGTGGCTGGACAAAGGAAAATTCGCAGTGCCCGTTTCGGTAAACGTATCGCGCAGCGATTTGCGCAATCCGTCCCTGCCCAGTAAATTTAAAGGACTCCTCGCTCGCTACAATATACCGGCGCATTATCTGCATTTGGAAATAACCGAAAACGCCTATGCCGAAGACGGAAAGCACATTGCCGAAGCCGTACAGCGTTTAAAGGATGCGGGACTGCATATCGAAATGGACGATTTCGGAACCGCTTATTCTTCGCTGAATATGCTGAATGAAATTCCCATCGATACGCTGAAGCTGGACATAGGTTTTATCCGCAACTATAAAAAAGGGCGGGGTAAAGATATTATTTTGGCCTTTATTATAAAGCTTGCAAAAGCTTTGGATCTTTCGGTTATCGCCGAGGGCATAGAAACCGAGGAGCAGGCAGCGCATTTGCTTTCTCTGGGATGTGAACACGGGCAGGGCTTTTATTTTTCAAAACCCATATCGAAAAAAGAATTTGACGTTTTTGCCGCAAAACGGTTAAAGCGCGCCGCGTCTAAAGCTTCGATTTCGTAAAAAACGCGAAGATAAAGCTCGTGCGGTAAAAGTTCCGCGGCAATGCGGCGGTCTTTTATTTTTTATGCGGTTTTTATGCCATTTTTTTCCTGCCGTACGGGAATGCCCTTTGCTGCAAGTTCTTTTTTGATTTGTTCTACCGTGTACAGCTTTGCGTGTACGATACCGGCGACAAGGGCGGCGTCGGCCTTTCCTTCCGTGAGCGCTTGCGCAATGTGTTCGGGGTTTCCGCCGCCGCCTGAAGCGATAACGGGAACTTCGACCGCTTCGGCGATAAGGCGCGTAAGCGGAATCTCATACCCCGCCTTTGTTCCGTCGGCATCAATCGAATTCAATACGATTTCGCCTGCGCCTAAGTTTACCGCCTGCAGCGCCCATTCGCGCGCGTCCAATTCCGTGGCGGTTCTTCCTCCGTTGATGAATACGCGGTAGCCCGAAGGCATCGACGAATCGCGCGCGGCGTCCATACCCAATACGATACACTGGTTGCCGAAAATGCGGGCGCCTTTGCCGATGAGTGCGGGATTTTTTACCGCCTGCGAGTTTAAGCTTACCTTTTCGGCGCCGGCTAAAATAGCGGCGCGTATATCGTCTTCGGTTGCGATACCGCCGCCGACGCAAAAGGGTATAAAAAGCCGCTTTGCCGTTTCCCGTATCAAATTCAAATCGGCGCCGGTTCCCCGCGCGGACGCCATAATATCGTAAAACACCAATTCGTCGGCGCCCTGCCGGCTGTATTCGGCGGCCATTTCTATCGGGTCGCCGATGTCGGCGTTGTCTTTAAAACGCACGCCCTTTGTCGTGCGCCCGTCTTTTACGTCAAGGCATACGATTATTCTTTTTTTCAGCATAGGGTTTTCCTTAATCGGCGTTTTGCGCACTGTGTACGCTGTGCGTATGCAGCGCCGCAAAATTCTGCAGTATACGCAGTCCCTGCGTACCCGATTTTTCGGGGTGGAACTGACAGGCGTAAATATTGTTTTGATGCACGGCCGCCGGAACGTTTATGCCGTAATCGGCATAGGCCGAAACGATTGCTTCGTTCTCGGGGCAGATAAGATACGAATGCACAAAATAAAAATCCGTGCGGTCGGGAATTCCTTTAAACAGCGCGGCGGTATTTTTTGTATAGCATATGTCGTTCCAGCCCATGTGGGGGATTTTTAAGTTTGCGGGAAAATCTTTTATGCTTTTAAACAGCTTGACTTTTCCCTTGAGTAAGCCGAGGCAGGGCGTATCGTTTTCTTCGGAATAATCGAAAAGAATTTGCGCGCCTAAACAAATGCCCAAAAGCGGAATTCCCTGCGCGGCGCGTTCTTTTAGGAAAGAATCGAAGCCTGCTTTTTTGACGCGCTCCATTGCATAAGAGGCGTTTCCGACACCGGGAAACATAAGGCACGAGGTGTTTTCCAGATTTTTCGGCGTGTCAGAAATCACATATTCAATGCGCAAAAAATCCAGCGCGTGCCGCACGCTTTGTATGTTGCCGGCTTTATAATCGACGATCCCAAGCATAGCGCATTGTACTTTGCAACGCACACTGTGTCAATTATCCGGCAGGGATTCAGCATAATATGGAAACAGGTAAAAATAACAGATACGGCAAGCCTTCTGTCGGCATGCTGATACATATCTTTTATTTATTTCATTTCACATATTAAATTCAGGCGTGCGTGCCGATATTAAAATATATGGGTATTTCACACCTGTTTTCCATTATATTCCGCGTCGTTTCGGATCTTCGGCTTGTTTTATCGTGCGTTGCGGTTTTGTTATACGTGAACTTTGTTTTTTATGTAGCCCGCTACCGTAAAAAGAAAAAGTTCCGAAAAAAACCGTTTATCAGGATAAATACCGGCGCAGCCTCTTCTTCCGCCTCCGGAGGTGGCGCGCAAACAGATACGGCAAGTACGGAAGGCGAAAAAATTTCGGGCGAAGATTCTGTTTCTGATGCGGCTTCTTTTGCAGGCGAATAAAAGGGATAAGTGAAATAAGTGCGGCAAACGGCTGCGGCGATTGTAACACTTTCAAGATGTGCTTGAACGATACAGAGCATGTTCCCGTACTGCGGAAAAATTTTTTAGGTTCAATCCGCCCTTCGACAATCAGCTCGGCAAGAATTTCGGCGCCGTTTTGTTCCTCCCACACAGCCATATGCCATTTTGAAGCGCTTATGCGGTTTTCGTTTTTGCAAAAAGCATTTATCGCTTCTTTTTTTATGTAGTGTTTGCGCCGCTTTCGTATAAACTCGTAAAAGCGTTCGCAGTCGTCGGCGCGGTTCGAAAAAGTTTTTTCGCATACGTCGCAGCCGGAACACACGCAGTTTTCTTCGCCGAGCGCTTTAAGCAAAATCGCCCTGCGGCACGAAGATGATTGGGCGAAAGCCGAAAGAACCGCTTCGCGGCTTTGCGGAGCGAACGAAAGCGCTTTTCGGCTGTCGCGGGGCGACCACAGCAAAATCGCCCGCGCGGGCGAACCGTCGCGTCCGGCGCGTCCCGCTTCCTGCACATAGGCTTCGGCCGTTGACGGCGCATCGTAATGGATAACGGTGTGAATGTCTTTTTTATCAACCCCCATGCCGAATGCGCAGGTACTTACGAGCACGGCCGATTCCTTCGGGTAAAACCATTGCTCGATTTCGTGTTTTTCTTCGCGTGTCAATCCCGCGTGATAAAAACGCACCGTGTCCGTTTCACCTCGGCGTGCAAAAAATTCGGCAAGAATAAAGGCGATTTCCTTGGTGCGGCTCCTGCTCGAACAAAAAACGATTGCCGGCCGTTTTTCTTTTGCGGCAAGTTCGATCAACGCGCTTTGTTTTGCCGCCGCCCACACGACCGAATAGTGAATATTCGGCCGGTCCGTTTCCCCTCGCACAATGTGAGCATCTCCGTCGAACAGCACTTGTGCGATTCTGTTCAGCACGTGATCGGAGGCCGTTGCGGTAAAAGCCGTTACCGTTTTACACTTCAGCTTTTTGATGATGTTCCCCAATTCCAAGTATGAGGGGCGGAAGCTGTCGCCCCATTCGCATACGCAGTGGGCTTCGTCGATTGCCGTATGCGCGATCGAACATTCCGAAAGCCGATGAATCAGCGCGTCGTTTTGCAGCACTTCGGGATTCGCCAAAATAAAGCGGGCGCCTTTGCGCAGTTTTTCGAAGCACTCTTTGCGCTCGTCGGCGCTTTGTCCGCCGCGGAAAATAACGGCATCGAGTTTTGCCTGCTCGAGCCGGCGCATCTGATCGTTCATAAGCGCCAAAAGCGGATAGATAATAAGAGTAGGCCCGTTCAAAAGCAGGGCGGGCACCATAAAGCACAGGGACTTTCCCGCTCCCGTCGGCAAAAGAACGATTTGACCGCCGCGCTCGGTTTGTTCGGCGTTTTCCAAAATATTTGCGATAACCATGCGCTGCCACGGATACAGATAGGCTATGCCGAAAACTTTTTGCGCCGCATCGGAAACCGGATCGTCGGCTTGAAAGCCTGCATTAAAACCGGATTTAATGCCCGTTTTAAAGGCGTCTGCCGAATGTGCCGAACAGCGATCTTTGCCGCGTTCGGCTTCCGTGCGCAGGTTTTCCGCCGGCACTGCCGTTTTTGCCGTAAGCGGTACCGTTTGCCGTGCTTTGGGTTTTAACGTTTCCATACCGATTATTATAGGCGCAGACAGTATAAAAAAAGTTCAAAAATTGCGGATTCTTACACAAATTTAACGCGAGTTTGCGTAAGGGCAAACTCGCGGGACATTACTTCCTGGCTTTATTCGGCGCGGATGGTCGTGTTTTTAACGACGACGTCGTGCGAAGATCCTTCGGCAATCGATGCCTGCGATACGAGCGTTAAGCGCGCTTTTTGCTGCAATTCTTCAATACTCAGAGCGCCGCAGTTGCACATCGTGTGCCGTATTTTACTTATCGTAACGTTTACGTTGTCGTGCAGACTGCCCGCATACGGAACGTAGGAATCGACGCCTTCTTCAAATGCAAGTTTTGCCCCGCCTCCGAGGTCGTAGCGCTGCCAGTTGCGCGCGCGGTTGGAACCTTCACCCCAGTATTCTTTTACGTAGTTTCCGTTGACGATGAGCTTGTTTGTGGGACTTTCGTCGAAGCGGGCAAAGTAGCGGCCGAGCATGACAAAGTCGGCTCCCATGGCGAGGGCAAGCGTTATGTGATAATCGTGGACGATGCCGCCGTCGGAGCACACGGGAATGTAAATGCCGGTTTTTTTGAAATATTCGTCGCGCGCTTTGGCAACTTCAATAACGGCGGTGGCCTGTCCGCGCCCGATACCTTTTTGTTCGCGCGTAATGCAAATGGAGCCGCCTCCTATGCCGACCTTTATAAAATCCGCTCCGGCTTCGGCCAAAAATAAAAAGCCTTCTTTATCGACAACGTTTCCGGCGCCCACTTTTACCTTGTCGCCGAATGAAGAATGAATATCGTGCAGGGCGCGTTTTTGCCATTCGGTAAATCCTTCCGATGAATCGAGGCAGAATATGTCGGTCCCGGCGTCGAGCAGGGCGGGAACGCGGTCCATGTAGTCGCGCGTGTTTATGCCGGCTCCGGCAATGTAGCGCCTGCGCGAATCGAGCAGTTCGAGCGGGTGCTGTTCGTGCGTCGCGTAATCTTTGCGGAACACCATCGATGTCAGGCAGCCGTTTTGCGCAACAATCGGCAGGCAATTCAGTTTATGTTCCCATATGAGATCGTTCGCTTCGCTTAAGCTTATGCCTTCGCGTCCGGTAACCAAATCGGCAAGCGGCGTCATGTAATCTTTTATGAGTGCGTTCGGCGGCGTGTGCGAAATGCGGAAGTCGCGCCCGGTTAAAATGCCGACGAGGCGTCCTTCGCTCGTGCCGTCTTCGGTAACAGCTATAGTCGAATGTCCCGTGCGCGCGGTAAGATTGAGGGCGTCCTGCAGGGTTTGGTCGGGGCGGATGTTTGAATCCGAAGGAACGAAACCCGCTTTATGTCCTTTTACCTTTGCGACCATTTGCGCCTGCTTTTCGATGCTTTGCGAACCGTAAATAAAAGCGATACCGCCTTCTTTTGCGAGCGCTATCGCCATTTTGTCGTCGGACACGGACTGCATGACGGCCGAAACAAGCGGAATGTTCATATGCAATTCCGGTTTTTCGTCCTTGCGGAATTTAACGACGGGAGTGCGCAAGTTGACGTTTGACGGAATACAGTTCTCGGACGAATAGCCGGGAATCAATAAATACTCGGAAAAAGTATGGGAAGTTTGTTCGTAAAAATATGCCATATATAATTGTAAAATAAGCGCCCGTTGTTGTCAACCGTTCGCATTGCAGGGCTTCAGCATGAAAAAATTGGCATAGCGTAAGACAAAAAGATGAAACATCTTGAGTCTCAATCGTGCAAATTTTGAATGATACAAGTAAAGCTTAGCTCACCAATTCTCCCTGCGCTATTTAAGCGAACAGAGTTCCGGCGGACTAAAGAGCCTAAAAGAAAACACGCTTATGAGAAATGCGTGAAAAAAACGGAATGATAAAAAGCAGCTTCTAAAATAATGCCTGTGCTTTTTATCCCGAGTTTGTACCGCAAACTCGGTAAGTGAGAGCAGCGAACGGCGGGAGGCGAAGCCGAGCGACAATTGCCTGAGCGCCCTCTTTTTTCACGTATCTTTTCGGGAGTAGGTAGTTTCTTTTATTGATTTTAGTTCATGCTGAAGCCCTGTGCCGTCCGATCATTGACAAAGCGATAAAAACATATTAGCGTTGTTTACAATCGATATGAAAGCAAACGATACAAAATTGCCGAATTCCAAAGAGCGTATTTTGCAGTGCGCCGCTTCCGAATTTTTGAAAAAAGGCTGGGCGAAAAGTTCGATGCGGGAGGTTGCAAAACTTGCCGGCGTTACGACCGGTTCTCTGTACTTTCATTTTAAAAATAAAGAAGCGCTTTTCGACGCGCTCGTAAAAGACGTGTACGATTCTCTTTTGGCAAATCACCGCGCAATGTATGAGACTTTTTTTACGATGCCGCCCGACATAGAAAAGCGGCGCGCCTTCCGTTTTGAAGGCCGCAAAAAAACGATCGACTTTGTGTACGAAAATTACCGGGCGGTAAAACTGCTCGTGTGCGGTTCGGCCGGCACCCGCTATGCCGATTTTTTTTCACTGATGATGGAAGATACGTACAAAGCCGATTTACGCGCTTTGTCGTCGCTCAAAGAGTGCGGCGGTGTACTGCGTCCCGGCATAGATTTGCGTCTGTATTCGGCAATCGACAAAAGCTTTTGGAACTGCCTGTTCGAAACCGTCCGCTTGGACATTCCCTACGAAGGCGCGCTCAAGTATGTTGCCCTGCTCGACGAGTTTTACGAAGCCGGCTGGTACAAAATCCTGTGCGATAATTGCCTCATCGGAAAATGAAAACCTGCGTTTTACGCCTTACTGCACAAGGGGTTATTATGAATGATGAAAAACAAAAACAGCGTATTTTAAATGACGGTTTGTGGAAGCTTATCTTCGATTTTTCGTGGCCGGCCGTAGTCGCCATGGCGCTTTTGGGCGCGAACAATGTGCTCGACGGTGTCTTTGTAGGCCGCCTTGTAGGGCCGGAAGCGCTCGCCGGCATTTCCGTAGTTCTTCCGCCCCTGCTTGTATTAATCGGCTTTGCCCTTTTGTGCGGAACGGGTGCGGGTTCTCTTTTGAGCATTGCGATCGGGGCCGACGATAAGGATATTCAAAAAAAACTCTTGGGTAATATGAATACGCTCATGCTTATGAGCGCGCTCTTTTTGATGTGCAGCGGTTTTGCGTTTTCGCACCGCATCGTTTTTTTGATGGGAGGGCGCGGCAAAGCTTTGGTACTCGGCGAAACATATTATCGGACTTTGCTGTACGGCGCTCCGTTTTGGGTTTACGCAATCGCTTCCAATGCGCTTATCCGCTCGGAAGGTAAGATGAAAACCGGAGCGCTGATTATGGCATGCGGTCTTGCGTGCAATGCGTGTGCGAATTATGTTTTGATGGTGATTTTCGGCATGGGCATCCGCGGGGCTGCATTGGGAACGAATATCGGCATGGCCCTACAATCGTTTATCAGCATTGCGTACTTTTTGCGCAAACCGCTCGCCGGCGAATTCGGTTTGTTCCGGCAAACCTTTGCATTCCGTTTCGACAAAAATATTATCGCAAAAATTTCCGGTATGGGACTGTCCGCTTTTATTATGCAGATTATGATGGGCGTGCAAAGCGTGCTTGTTTTGAATGTGCTGAGCGCCTACGGCGGTGAAGCCGATATAGCGTTTTACGGCGTCGTTACGCGCCTTTTCAGCTTTGTTGTGCAGCCGCTTTCGGGACTTATGATTGCCCTGCCTCCGATTATCGGAATCAATTTCGGGGCGGCAAAACCCGATCGGGTTATCGCGGGCTTTAAATGCTTTTTGGCGGCTGCACTTGCGCTCATTATACCGTTTTGGTTGTGCATGCTTATCTTTCCCGAAAGCGCCGTATCGATTATGATGAAAAATTCTTCGCTGAGCGCGTCCGATATGTTTAACTTCAGGCTTTACATGGCCTTGCTGCCCGTTATGCCGCTCAGCTTTTTGACGCTTGCGTTTTTTCCGGTAATCAACAAGGGACACATCGCGTCAATCATCGGTATTTTGCAGCAAATTGTGTTATACGTTCCGGCCATGCTTGTTTTGCCGATCTTTACCGGAGTTGCGGGCGTATATTACGGCACTTTTTTGATTGAATTGACGACGGCATTTCCCATCCTCATATTGCTCAAACGCGAATTCCGCTTGTTGCGCTCGGGTCTTACCAAGTGGAAAGGGTGATTTGTTTTATGCCGCAATAAAACCTTATTGAAGTTGCAATATTAATTTTTTACCTAAAACATGTGCGGCTTTTCCGTTTATGTTGAATTCTTTTGTTTTGCCGTTTTTCTCCTTGACAATTTTTCCCGCTCTTTATATTATAACGTCGTTATGTTAGTTTTAACTAATTAATGAGGTGGATATGTTACAAAGATTTTTTGCCTTGTCGGATGCGGGAACGCGTAATTTGCGTTTATCGATTACGCTTGCGACTATTATCAATTTGTTTTTGATGGTACCGCTAGGGCTTTCGCTGTATGTGCTGCAGTATTTTTTGGCGCGCATTATGCAGCAAGGTTTTCAAGCGCCGAATGTGTGGGCCATTTCGGCAGCCGGTGCGGCGATGATTGCCGTATTGTTTATCCTCGAAAAGCTAAAATACGGCAAGACATATAACAGTGCGTATGAAGAAGCGGCGAATGTGCGCATTTCGCTTGCCGAATCGCTGCGTAAACTTCCGCTGGCCTATTTCGGCAGGCAGGATTTATCGTATTTAACGTCAACGCTTTTGAACGACGTTACGATAATCGAAGAGTTGCTTTCCAATGCCGTGCCGGAAATGTTCGGCGGTATTATTTCAATCTTAATTGCGGCCGGATTATTGGCATTTTTAGACTGGCGAATGACTATCGCAATCTTTATTTTTGCTTTTGCCGGATTTTTTATCATTATCGGCTGCCGGAAGTTGTCGGAAAAAAAGATGAAAAGTGTCATTGTGTGTAAAGATGCACTATACGATTCCCTTCAGCAGATGATAGACAATATCAAGGTGTTAAAATCTTCCGATAAAAAGGCTTCGTATGTGCAGCAACTCAAAGACGATATTACCGAAACGACGAGTGTTGCGCTCAAGTCCGAAGCTGCGATCGGAGCGCTTATTTTCGGCTGCTCGGTGCTTATCCGGTTCGGCTTTCCGCTTGTCATCTCTTATGGCGCTTATTTGCTGTCGCAGGGACATATTGAACTTTTGACGTACATCATCTTTTTGCTCGTTGCCTGCCGTATCTTCGATCCGTTGACAACGGTGTTTATGCTGCTCGGCGAATTTTTCTTTATGCTGATTGCCGTTGAGCGCAAGCAG
>CAJPNP010000020.1 GCA_905372025.1 uncultured Treponema sp.
TGCGCTTTCTCAACCGGTGTTTGCGAAAGCGCGGCTAAAAACTTTTTCGGAAGCGTAAGCTTCCTGCAAAAGTTTTTATAGGAGGCATGATAAAAAACGGCGCCTGTTATAGTGTCGCCGCTTTTTATATCGAGTTTGCGTTGCAAACTCGTCAATTTTATGCGCTTTCTCAACCGGTGTTTGCGAAAGCGCGGCTAAAAACTTTTTCGGAAGCGCAAGCTTCCTGCAAAAGTTTTTATAGGGGGCGCTTATATGAAATTGATGTATTTATTTGACAATAAAATAAAACCGTATGTATCCAGGGGAAAAAAATATTGCAATCCGGCCCCTACGGGAGTTTTAGCAGACGGAATAAGCTGTATCAAAGAAAGCGATGTCAACATTTGGTTTTATACAAAAGACGGCGTCAGCATTGCCGTTGATTCGGGGCATTTGAATTTTCCGAACATTCAGGCACGTTTTGATAAAATCGGCATAAACCCGAATAATATACGGCATGTTTTTATTACTCATGCCGATGTTGACCACTGCGGAGGAATCGATTCAACGGGTACGAATATATTTCCGAACGCACAAGTTTATTTGGGAAGCGACGAAGAAGCGTATCTGAATAGATCAATTTATAGAATAAAAAAGTTCGGCATTAAAATCAAAAATTGCGTTCAACTTGATAAAGGCTATAAAAAACTTGAAGACAGGGAAATCGTAACGGCCGGCACTATAAAGGTGCAAGCATTTCACATTCCGGGGCATACGATAGGACATATGTGTTATATTGTCGATGATTTTATATTGTTCAGCGGGGACTGTCTTGCCGTCAACGATGACGGCGGCTATAGTTTCTTTGATTTTTTCACGCAGTATCCCGATATGAACAAGCGCTCGTTAATCAAACTTAAAAACATTGTAAGGGACAGGCACATAAAATACGTGTGCACGGGACACAGCGGCATACGAACGAACATTGAAAAGGTATTTAGTCATATTGACAAATCGGCAACATTCAGCAAAAAGCACCCGTTTGATGAAAAGGCGCCATGGGATTTTAGAGACGATAATGAATAAAAGGATACGTTTTTTGATTTACAACCCTTCCTTGTTGCGCTATACTTCAAGCAAAGATACGCTATAGCCGGGCGCTTTTATACGGCGGTCCGTGCGTAGTTAGTTTGTACCGAATGATTATTATGAAGGGAAAGTGTATAATACGTAAAGCGCAGCCGGCGGACACGGAGCGAATTCTTGCCATATATGAAACGGCGCGCGCGTATATGCGCAGTACGGGAAATCCCGGCCAGTGGAAAAACGGCTATCCGGGACGCGATCAACTTGCGCGCGACATGCAAAAAGGCGCAAGCTACGTATGTCTTACCGGCGACTGTATTGCGGGCACTTTTTATTTTGCCGTGGAAAACGAACCTTCTTATGCGTCGATCCGCGGCTCATGGCTGAACGATGAACCCTACGGTCTTATTCACCGGCTTGCGGTCGCCGTGCCGAAGTGCGGAATTGCCTCTTTTTGCCTGCAATGGTGCTTTGCCGCCGTTCAAAACATACGGATTGACACGCACCGGGACAACATTCCCATGCGGCATTTGCTGGAAAAGCACGGCTTTACCTATTGCGGAATAATTTTTCTTGCCGACGGAAGCGAGCGCCTTGCCTATCAAAAAACGGCCGGCCGCAACTGACCGCTGGCGCCCGGGCAGCCGACGCACAGGCCTCTTCGTTATCGGTCGTAGCTGTACTTTGTAATTCCGAAAGCGTTGTTTTGTTTGATTCCCGTATAAAAATATACTTTTTCTTTATCTTCGGGCCTGACGCCTTTTAAACGCGCCAATTCTTCCATAAGAACGGGTGTATCTTTCGTGGCGGTTTTAAATACGTTCAGGTTTACAAGCTTTTCGTTTAAAATGAGCTTTGATTTTGCGGCAAGCCCCTGCAGCCGGCATGCGAGGTTAATGCCGTAGCCGACATAATCGCGGTATTTTAAAAGTGAGGCTTCGGCCGAAATCTCGTATTTGTACACTTCTTCTTTTACGAGCGCACCGCCCAAACCGAGTTCGGGGTAGGGCTTAAACAATTCTTCCCGTGTAAATTCGGTGTACATTTCAAAGACGGTAATCGCTTCGCTTAAGGTTTTGGCGTCGGTTTTGTCCCAAATGACGAGAGCGCCGTCGCCGAGCAATTTGTAATAGGAACAGTCAACGCCGAATTGATTTACACAGGAAAGGAAATTCGACGTAAATGACGTTATCAGCGAAAAAACGACTTTTTCGTCGTGCGAACATAAAAAATTGCTGAACCCGCGTACATCGATGCATAAAATCAACGCATCCGGTTTGGTCTCTCCCAGATAAACGTTGTCAAAAATATCGATCGGCATTTTTTTCAATCCGGCAAGCGTTGAACTGTCCAATTCAACGCTGCCGTTTTCCTGTGTGCCGAACGCAAGGCTGTTTATATCTTTAGGATCCATTTTATCCGATTATATTGAAACCGACAAAAAGAGGCAATATGTATGTACGGTGTGCTGCAAACTTCAAGCCGATTTTTGTACTATTTTGAACAAAAATATACGGTTCTGTGTGATTTTATATAAAGAATTTTCTTGACAGATTTTGATTTCAGTGCGATTATGAGTATGTAAACGATTACATGATGTAATCGTTTACATGCAGGAGGTTGGTTGAAGCTCGCGACATAAACGGCGCCGCTCGCTTCAACGCCGAGTTTGTGTTGCAAACTCGATATTATATGTGCCCGCTGCCGAATCCGGCGAGCGCGCACGGCTAAAAACTTTTTCGAAAGCTTAAGCTTTCTGCAAAAGTTTTTATGGAGGTTGTATGCTGATCGGAGTTTCACCCGTTATAAGTCCGGAATTGATTTCCGTTTTGCACCGCATGGGGCATGGCGATGAATTAGTGCTGTCGGATGCGTTTTATCCCGGCGATTCGTGTAATGCGCGGGTTTTGCGTGCGGACGGCATAAAGATTCCGGCGTTGCTGGACGGTATTTTGCGCCTTATAAATATAGATCCGTATGTAAACGATCCTTTGGTTATGATGAATGCGGCAAAGGGCGATACGCTCGACCCGGCCGTTGAAGCTTCGTACATCAAGGCGATAAAAAATATTTATCCCGATGCGCCGGCGATTACGCGCATAGACCGCTTTGCGTTTTATGAGCGCTCAAAGTCGGCCTTTGCGATAGTCGTTACCGGCGAAACGGTAAAATACGGAAACATTATTATAAAAAAGGGTGTCGTACCGGTTGCAAGTCATTGGAATATGTAGGTATCACGGAATGTTTGAAGGCGGACGCTTTCCGACATTCTCAAAATATAATTGAGGAGTTTTTTATGAAAAAAATTGCTTTAGTGCTGGCAGTTTCCGTCCTTATGGCGGGAGCGGTATTGACGGGCTGCGCAAAGAAAAGCGCTGCGGGCGGAAAGGTCGTTATGGGCGCCCTTATTCGCAATTTGAACGAAACGTTTTTGCGCGATTATGCCGACAACTTAAAAAAACTGGCAAATGAAAACAATGTCGAACTGAAATTGCTCGACGGCAACAGCGATGTCGCAACCCAGCTCGATCAACTGAACACGCTTTTAACGCAGGGCGTTAAATACTTTGTCATCGTTCCGCAGGATACTGCTGCAACCGAACAAATGGCGAAGGCAATCGGTGCGAAGGGCGGAGCCGCGGCTTTTTCAAACATTCAGCCTTCGGTTGCCGCATTAAAAGCGGGCAAAACCTTTTTCCTCGCTTCGTCGCCCGAAAGTGTTGCAGGCGACATTCAGGCTCAAATCATCGACGATTATTTTAAAAAGTATCCCGATAAGGCGCCCGGAAAAACAATCAATATGCTGCTTATAAACGGTCAGCTCGGACACCCGGCACAAGTAAACCGCAGAAAAGGCGTTCTTGAAGGCCTTGCATCGCGCGGCTATACGGTAAACATGGTTGCCGAAGATACGGCAAACTGGGGAGCCGGCGAAGCTCAGCAAAAAATGGACGCATGGCTTGCCGCGCACAACGGCAAATTCAACGTTGTTGTTACGCAAAACGACGACATGGCGCTCGGCGCAATCGAATCCATGTTGACCAATAAATACACCGACGATCCGAGCGATGTTACAAAAGATACGAACGGCGACGGCACCGTACTTAAAGTTCCCGTTCTCGGCGTTGACGGAACGGAAACGGGCGTGCGCTCGATGAACGAAAACAAAATGTACGCGACCGTTTTGCAGGATTCCATCGGTCAATCAACGACGGCCTTCGAATTGGTGTATCAGGTTGCAACCAAGGGTACGGCGATCGGTTATACGACCAAAGACGGTTTGTCGGCAGCCAAAGAAGTTACCGGCGAAGATCCGGTAACGGATGCATCCATTTTGGATCAGTGCTTTTTGGTTCCCTTTAAACCGATTGTAAAGTAAGCATAGATAAACGGGTATAAAAAAAGAAAAGGGGCGGAATTGCTTGCCGAAGCGCCGGAAACGGAACGGTTTGCGTCCGCCCTTTTTTAAAAGACCACAGGAATTCCAATGAACGACGAATATGTTCTCCGCATGGAGGGTATAACAAAAGAGTTTCCCGGCGTTCTTGCCCTCGATAACGTATCGATAAATGTCAAGCCGGGAACCGTGCACGCTTTTATGGGCGAAAACGGCGCGGGAAAATCGACGCTCATGAAATGCCTTTTCGGCATCTATCATCCCGATAAGGGTAAAATCATATTTAAAGGTAAAGAGGTAAAATTCCGCGACGCAAAGGACGCGCTCGAAGCTGGCATTTCGATGATTCATCAGGAACTGTCGAACGTTCCCCAGCGCACGGTTGCCGAAAATATCTGGCTCGGCCGGGAACCTCTAAAATCCGGTCCGCTGCCCCTGCTCGACCACCGGAAAATGACCGAAGATACGGCTACTCTTTTAAAAGAACTGAATATGCCTATATCGCCGTCGAGCAAAATGTGCGACCTTTCCATTTCGGCGCAGCAAACCTGCGAAATCGCAAAAGCGGTTTCTTACGGGGCGTCCGTCGTCGTTATGGATGAACCGACTTCTTCGCTGTCGGAAAAAGAAGTGGAGCACCTTTTTAGAATCGTAAACGACTTGCGCGCAAAGGGCGTCGCAGTTATCTATATATCGCACCGCATGAGCGAAATATTCCGCATAGCCGATGAGGTAACGGTTATGCGCGACGGAACGGTGGTCGGAACTTATCCGGCTTCCGAATTGAATGAAGACCGGCTTATCAATTTGATGATCGGCCGCGTAACGACACAGCGCTTTCCGTTGATCGATACGGAACCGGGTGAAGTGTGCTTGCGCGTTGAACATCTTTCTTCGCCGAATCCTCATTCGTTTCAGGACATCAGCTTCGATTTGCGCAAGTCCGAGATTTTAGGCATAGGCGGTTTGGTCGGCGCTCAGCGCTCGGAGATGGTTGAAGCCTTGTTCGGCTTGCGCGACGTTGTCGTCGGCGAAATAAGCATTCACGGCAAAAAGGTAAAAATCCGCTCGCCGCGCGATGCGATAAAAAATAAAATCGGACTCATTACCGAAGACCGTCGCGGTACGGGCATTTTCCCCTTGCTGTCGATTACGAAAAATACGGCGATGGCCGCCGTTACAACGAATACCGAAAAAAAATATTTGAATAAATTCGGCCTTATTAAGCACAAAGAAGTGGAAAAGATGGCCTCCGGATTGAGCCTATTGCTCCGCACAAAAACACCGTCGATGGAAACGCAGATACAAAATCTTTCCGGCGGCAACCAACAAAAGGTTATCGTAAGCCGCTGGCTTATGACGCTGCCGGATATCCTTATTATGGACGAACCGACGCGCGGTATAGACGTGGGCGCAAAATACGAAATCTATATGATTATGGCCGATTTGGTGCGCGAGGGTAAATCGATTATCATGGTGTCGTCGGAAATGCCGGAGCTTATCGGCATGTCGCAGCGCATTATGGTGTTGTGCAACGGACGGCTCACCGGCGTGTTGGGTAAACGGGATGCGACGCAGGAATCGATTATGCGTTTGGCCACGAAATTTTCCGATTGACGCACAGCGTTTTAACGAAGCGTTTTACGGAAGCAACTTTTTTAAGAAAACGGTTCAGGAGAATAAATATGAATAAATTGACGATAAACCGCGGTACAATAAAGGAATTCGGCGGCAAATATACGAACTATATTACCTTTGTGTTTTTATTTATCGTATTGGGCATTTTAACGCGCGGGGGCTCCATGCAGCTGACGTCGCTGCAAAACCTCGTCATCGCCGAATCGGTGCGCGCCTTTGCGGCATTGGGTGTCGGCATGATTATCATAACGCGCGGCATCGACCTTTCCATCGGCTTTATGGTGTGCCTTACGACGAGCATTGCCGCATCTTTTGCACAAAATCCCGATTACAGTTCGGCGATGTATCCGGGCGTAAATTTTCCGCTGTTTTTGCCGATTCTAACGGCGATTGCGGTCGGTACCCTGTTCGGCGCGTTTAACGGCGTGCTTGTTGCGTATGCAAAACTGCCGCCCTTTATCGCAACGCTGGGAACCATGTCGCTTGCGCGCGGCATTCAGCTTATCTATACGCAGGCGAAGGTTGTCGGAAGTGTAAAGGATAATTACAAAGCGATCGCGCAAGGGTTTATCGGACCGATACCGAACCTTGTTGTCTATGTGGCCGTTGCAGCCTTTATTGTGTGGCTCATTTTAAAGCATACGAGGCTCGGGACAAACTTTTATGCCATCGGCGGAAACCCGCAGGCGGCGCGCGTTGCAGGCATAAACGTCGAAGCGAACCTCGTCGTCGTTTATGCGCTTGCGGGCTTTTTATACGGAGTAGCCGGCGTTTTGCAGGCTTCGCGCCTCGGTCTTGCAAACTCGCTGACCGGTCAAGGCATGGAATTGGATGCGATTGCGGCGGTTACCGTCGGCGGCATTTCCCAATCCGGAGGCGTGGGAACGATGGGCGGTATGCTTGTCGGCGTTTTGACGATGGGCATAATCAACTACGGCATGACCTATTTGAGTATCGATTCGTACTACCAGCTTTTGGTAAAAGGAACGATCATCATTATCGCCGTGTACTTTGATATGCGTAAAAACGCGCGCAAAGCCTAGTTCCAATGCACGGATGATGTAACAAAAATACAGACGGGAAGACGGACGTGATTACGATAAAAGATGTCGCGCAGGATGCCGGAGTTTCAACGGCAACGGTGTCGCGCGTATTGAACAAAGATTTAAAAGTTTCCGACGAAAAAAGGCGTGCGGTAACTACGTCCATCGCCCGTTTAAAATATCGGCTGTACCCTGCGGCGCGCAGTTTGAAAATGGGAAAAAGCAAAACGGTCGGCGTTATTGCACCGGAACTTTCCAACTATTTTTTTATGTTTTTGTGCGAATGCTTCGAGCGGGTGCTGCACCAAGCCGGTTATTCGATGATTTTGTGCTGTTCGAACAATTCCGTCGAAGTAGAAAAAAAACGCCTCGACTACCTTGCTTCTCAGTTTGTGGACGGCATTATCGCCATTCCCGTCAGTCCCGTGTACCGCCATTTTAAGCGCGTGCAGGAAGACATTCCGATCGTGCTGGTCGACCGTAATTTTGACGCGTTTAATGCCGACTGCGTATTGGTGGACAATACCGGCGGTTCGTACAAAGCGGTCGAAGCGCTCATCCGCGACGGTTTTAAACGCATCGCCTTTCTCGGCGGCGATAGCAGTTCGATGACGAGCCGCGAACGCTATGCCGGCTACGTGCAGGCGCTAAAGGATGCGCGTATCGCGTGCGACAAAAAACTTACCGCTTCGACGGGGCTAAACATGGAAGGCGGCTACAAAGCAATGCAGACAATGCTTGCGATGAAAGAACGGCCGGACGCGTATTTTTGCGTCAATTTGATGGTTACCCTCGGAGCGGCAAAACGCGTTATGGAAGAAGGCGAAAACGTGCAAAAAAGCATGGTGTTCGCCGCCTTTGACGACGTGTATTATTCCTCGCTTATTTCGTGGTGCCGCTATTTTGTTGCCCAGCCCATGCAGGATATGGGCACACAGGCTGCCCGCATGATAATAGAACGAATCGAAAATCCCGAAGCGGAGTTCAAAAAACTCAGGCTGCCGACATCGCTTATCAAACGATGAGTGTTTGCATATTATCGGATTACAATAGATTGCCGTAGGAGGTAAAACATGGCAAAAAACAGACTTATCGGCGAATATCCCATTATCGGAATTCGGCCTACAATTGACGGAAGACAGGGGCCTTTGAACGTGCGCGCCGCTCTCGAAGAGCAGACGATGAACATGGCAAAGGCCGCCGCAAAGCTTTTTAAAAAACATATACGCTATACGAACGGCGAAAGCGTTAAAGTAATTATCGCCGACACGACAATCGGCCGCGTTGCCGAAGCCGCCGCCTGCGCCGAAAAGTTCAAAAAAGCCGGCGTAGACATTACGCTCACCGTTACGCCGTGCTGGTGCTACGGTTCGGAAACCATGGATATGGATCCGATGACGATAAAGGCCGTGTGGGGCTTTAACGGAACCGAACGCCCCGGCGCCGTGTACTTGGCGGCCGTACTGGCGGCTCACGCCCAAAAGGGACTTCCCGCTTTCGGCATTTACGGAAAAGACGTGCAGGAAGCCGACGCGAAAAACATTCCCGCCGACGTACAGGAAAAATTACTGCGCTTTGCCCGCGCCGCAGTCGCCGCCGCAACCATGCGCGGAAAATCCTATCTGCAAATCGGTTCGATCTGTATGGGTATTGCGGGTTCGATCGTCGATCCGTCGTTCTTTGAAAGCTATTTGGGTATGAGGGTCGAATCGGTAGACGAAGTCGAAATAATTCGCCGCATGACCGAAGGCGTGTACGATAAAGCCGAATACGAAAAAGCCCTCGCGTGGACAAAGAAAAACTGCCCCGAAGGCATCGATATGAATCCGGACAACATGAAAAAGTCCGCCAAAGAAAAAGCCGAATCTTGGGAATTCATCGTAAAGATGATGTGCATTATCAAAGATTTGTACAACGGAAATCAAAACCTGCCCAAGGGCTGCTCGGAAGAAAAGGTCGGGCACAACGCGATTGCCGGCGGTTTCCAAGGTCAGCGCCAATGGACGGACTTTTACCCGAACTGCGACTTCCCCGAAGCTATGCTGAACTCGTCGTTCGACTGGGAAGGCGCGCGCGAGCCGTACGTTTTGGCAACCGAAAACGACACGCTCAACGGCGTTTCCATGCTCTTCGGCAAACTGCTTACCGGCCGCTCGCAGATTTTCTCCGACGTGAGAACGTATTGGAGCGCCGATGCCGTTAAAAAGGCTGCAGGCTATGAATTGGAAGGAGTCGCAAAAGAAGCCGGCGGATTTTTGCATCTTATCAATTCCGGGGCAAGCTGTTTGGACGCCAGCGCCGAAATGAAAGACGAAAAGGGTAACCGCGTTATAAAGCCGTTTTGGGAAGTTACCGAAGAGGATCAAAAAGCCTGTCTTAAAGCGACGACCTGGTGCGCGGCCGACTTCGGCTATTTCCGCGGCGGCGGATTTTCGTCCCGCTTTGTAACCAATGCCGAAATGCCGGTAACGATGACCCGGTTGAACATTGTAAAAGGCTTGGGCCCCGTCATTCAAATTGCCGAAGGATGGACCGTGCGTTTGCCGGATGAAGTTACCGACAAGCTGTGGCTGCGCACGAATTATACGTGGCCGTGTACGTGGTTCGCTCCGCGCGTAACCGGCAAGGGCGCCTTCAAATCGGCCTACGACGTTATGAACAACTGGGGCGCCAACCACGGCGCGATAAGCTACGGCCATATCGGAGCCGACCTTATTACCCTGTGCTCCATTTTGCGCATTCCGGTCAGCATGCACAACGTGTGCGAATGCAAAATATTCCGCCCCTCGTCGTGGAACGCGTTCGGCATGGATAAAGAAGGCCAAGACTTCCGTGCATGCAAAGCCTACGGCCCCATGTACGGAACCTATTAAAACGAGCCGCGCATTGCGATACGGTAAACGTTAAGGCGCACCTTTAAACTCGGCGCCGATTAGTCGCGGCAAGCGGACTAATCGGCGCTTTTTTTGTATTTTTTGCTTTAATAATACTATATAAGCGAATACTGCAAAAAGCCGGCATAATCGATCACCCGATACGGGTATCGTTCCGCTCGGATGAAGGTTGATATGGAAATAAGGAAAATAACCGATAATAAAAAACAATTTTTACCCTTGCTTTTGCTTGCAGACGAACAGGAAAGTATGATAGACCGCTATCTTGAGAGAGGTACGATGTATGTTTTGGATGATGACGGCGTTAAAGCCGAATGTGTCGTAACCGATGAAGGCAACGGTGTTTTAGAAATCAAAAACATTGCAACGGAACCGAGATTTCAAGGCAGAGGTTACGCACGAGCGCTTATAGAATTTGCGGTGAATGAGTATAAGGATACATTTTCCGTTTTGCAAGCGGGAACCGGCGACAGCCCTTTGACGATTTCTTTCTATGAAAAATGCGGTTTCGTCAGGCATCATATTGTTAAAAACTTTTTTATTGATAATTATAATCATGCTATTTTCGAATGCGGTAAGCAGCTAATCGATATGATTTATCTGCAAAGAAAAATATAAAAAAATCACAAAACGGCGTGCTCTTACAAATTTATCGAAAATATGATAGGATGCCGTCATCTATTAAGGAAGGTATGCTATGATTAAAGCAGCGACTATTGCCGGTTCCGATGCTTCGGGCGGCGCCGGTTTGGAAGCCGATTTGAAAACGTTTGAAGAATACGGCGTATACGGTATGGCGGCGGTAACATTGATTGCAACGATGGATCCGCACAATAATTGGGCGCACGCGGTTTTTCCGCTTGAAGAAAAAGTGCTGCGCGCGCAGTTGGAAACGATTTTTACGGGAGTGGGGCCCGATGCGGTAAAGACCGGCATGCTCGGCAGCTCCTATGCGATAGAGCTTTCGCGCGAGTACATTCAGTCGAAAAACTGCGCCTATGTTTTGGATCCGGTTATGGTGTGCAAGGGGGCGGGTGAAGCGCTGCATCCGGAATTGAACCGCGATATAGAAAAAAAACTGCTTCCGCTGTGCACGATTGTTACGCCGAATTTATTTGAAGCATCGCAGCTTGCGGGAGTCGGCGAAATAAAAACGACGGAGCACATGGAAAAAGCCGCCCGCATTATTGCGGACAAGGGCGCAAAGAACGTCTTTATAAAAGGCGGCTCAAAACTTGCTTCTTTTGCCGGCTCGTCCGTTGCCGTAGATCTTTTGTACGACGGTGTTTCGGCCGAATTTATCGAAAGTCCCTTAATTAAAACCGAATGGACTCACGGGGCCGGCTGTACGGTCGCCGCGGCGATTACGGCAGGCCTTGCACGTTCGCTTTCGGTGCGCGATGCGGTTTTGCTTGCGAAAAAATTTATTGAGGCAAGTTTGAATGCTTCGTTCCCCCTGAACCGCTGGGTCGGGCCGGGCAACCCGTCGGCATGGCGCGGCAAAACCTTGTTCGATGCAAATAAATAACGCGGCTTATCGGCGAAGTGAAAAAGGTTAAAGCATAATGAGGGGGCAATGAATATGAAAACCGTCGTTTTTTGTTTGCTTTTTATTGCGGCGGGAATCTTTTGCATTGCCGCCCGCATTTTTATAAAGCGTAAAACCTCGTCGCCTGCGATGGCGGGCGATGAGCACCGCGCTTTGCGCCGTTTGAATCTTATAAGTTCGCGTTTTGTACTCGTTTTGGGGCTTGGCTCCTTGGTTGCGGGCGCGGCAGTACCGTTTTTTTCGCACTGTATCGACGTTATTACGCTCGGCTATATTGCGTTTTTAACGCTGCTGTTAATCGCGCTGTTGATTTTTATAAGCGCCGATTCGAAAAAGCGGAAATAAGGTATCTAAATTATTTATTTTTTTTCTTGCGTGATCGGAATTCCCGTGATAAAATATTTAAATCACATTTAGATTTTTTTCACAAAAAGGAGTACGAACACATGAAAAAAAATCGGATTTACACGGTTCTCGCCGTGTGCGCCGTCTTATCGCTTTTGTTCACTGCGTGCGGAAAAAAAGCGCAGGCAAAAGACAACAAAACCGTCAATCTGTGGGCAACGGGTTCGGACAATGTCCGCCAAATATTTGAGGCATTGGCAACCGATTTCAACACGAATTCGGAATACGCGGGAAAGTATGAAATCAAATTGAATTTTATGCTCAGCGGTACGGGTACCCAAACCTTGGTCGATATGCTTACCGCCGCTTACAAGGCAAAACAAACGAATACCGATTACGATTTGGTCGATTTGGGCGGCGACGATTTATCGCGCACCGTTTCGCTTATCGGCGAGCAGGGTTTTTTGAAAATCGATCCGGCCAAGGTGCCCAATGCGGCGGGTGTTTCGGCTCAGCCGCCGACGGCAAAGGGTATGCTGCAGCCGTATCGCGGAACGACCGTCGTTCTTGCATACAATTCCAAAACGGTTCCCAATCCGCCTAAAACCACCGACGAATTAACGCAGTGGATTATGGATCATCCCGGACGTTTTTCCTACAACACACCCGGCACCGGCGGCTCCGGCGATTCGTTTGTGCGCACGGCCGTGTACAACTTTATTGCCGACCCTGCGGCAGTGATGAGCGATGATGAAAAATGGATCAAAGAATGGAATCCCGGATTCGATTATTTGGCGAAAATCCATCCTTATATGTATAAATCCGGCGGAGCGGTTGTGTACCCGAATAAAAATCAGGGAACGCTCGACCTTCTTTCCAACGGTGAAATCGACATGTGCCCCACATGGGCGGACATGCTGCTTTCGCAGCGGGCGGCGGGAACGGTTCCCGAATACATCAAAATGTGCACGATCGAACCTTCTTTTACCGGTTCCGTTCAGGGCTTGATTGTTCCGAATTTCGGTTCGAACAGCGATGGCGCCTTTGCGTTTATCAATTACATTTTGAGCGAACAGGCGCAAACCATGCTCGTGCGCAAAATGGCCGCCATTCCGCTTGTCGATACGACAAAGATGGACTTAACCGGCTATGAAGATTTGCGCGATCTCGACGTAAGCAAATTCCGTGTTATGTCTATCGGCGATCTTTCGACCGCCTTTAATGAACGCTGGGATGTGGAAATCAGTACGCTGAAGTAGTTTTTTTAAGAAAACAGGGGGAGGGTGCCTGAAGGGTGAACTTTTCGGCGCCCTCCGCTGAAGTTTCTTGCCGCGTTTTTTCACAGCCTTTTAAAATCATTTAAGAAAGCAGCCAAACAATAATCGGCGTTTCCCGATTGAATCGCTTTTCGGAGTTTTTATGTTCAAGTATTTGAATCCCAAACGTTTTTATTTCGCCGTCGGGCGCAAACGGTTTATCGAGTTTATCATCTTTGCCGTATTTATTTTGTTTTTTTACGGCCCGCTTTTAAACATGTGCATGCTGGCCTTTGCCGACACGTACACGGTGCCGGCCGTATTTCCCCAGCAATGGGGAATAAAATGGTGGAAGTTTATTTTCGGCCAGCAAAGCCTCGTGTCTTCGATTGTTCAGTCGTTTACCGTTGCCGCAATTACGACTGTGTGTTCGATGGTGCTGTGTATTCCCGCAGCCTATGCGCTTGCCCGTTTTAAATTCCCCGGCAGAAAGATTTTTATGCTTTCGTTTTTACTGACGAACGCCTTCCCCAAATTGGGAATTTATACGTCCATAGGTATTTTGTTTTATAAATATAATTTGATGGGCACCCTTGCCGGCGTCGTCATCATTCACATGATCAATTCGATGATGTTTATGGTGTGGCTTCCCGCAAGTGCGTTCCGTTCCGTACACCGCCAGCAGGAAGAAGCTGCGCGCGATGTGGGTGCCGGTCCCTTACGCACCTTTTTTTCGGTAACGCTTCCGATGGCCATGCCCGGCATCGCCGTCGCGACGTTGTATACTTTTTTAGGTTCCATGGAAGAAGCCCAGGGAACCATGCTCGTTGGCTTGGGGCGCATAAAAACCATGCCGGTCGAAATGTACGGTGTTATTCTCGATTACCCGGGACAAGCCGGAGCCGTTTTTGCGCTCATACTGATTGTTCCGTCTTTGGTGCTTATATTGGCAATGAGAAAATATATCGGACCTGCCGCTATTGCCGGCGGTTTTAAAATGAAATAAAAACGCGTTTTCAAAGTTATCTCTAAAATGTTTACAATACGAGGAAAAAGATGAATGAAAATAAAGAAAATCGGCCGGTAAAGCTCGAAATCCGGAATATGTCGAAGCTGTATAAAAACGGCGACGGGGTACAAAACATAAACTTAAGTATTTATGAGGGCGAAATCGTAACCATGCTCGGACCGTCCGGCTGCGGCAAAAGTACCATTTTGCGTACGATCGGCGGTTTTTTAGATGTAACTTCGGGCGATATTTTAATCGACAATAAATCGATTGTTGCGCTGCCGCCGGAAAAACGGCCGACGGCTATGGTCTTTCAAAGCTATAACTTGTGGACGCACATGACCATTTACGAAAATCTTGCCTTCGGTCTTAAGCTGCGCAAAATTCCGAAAGCGACGATTAAAACCGAAATCGAAAAATATTTGGAACTCGTGTCCATGAGCGGCTGCGAAAAAAAATATCCGGGGCAGCTTTCGGGCGGTCAGCAGCAGCGCATTGCGATTGCGCGTTCTTTGATGCTCAAGCCCGAAGTGCTCTTGCTCGATGAGCCGTTTTCGGCCCTTGATGCAAAAATCCGCCAGCAAATGCGCGAAGAGCTCAAAAAGATTCAATCGGAATTGGGCATTACGGTTGTGTTTGTTACGCACGATCAGGAAGAAGCGATGGGAATTTCACACCGCATCGTCGTTATGAATAAGGGCGTGTTCGAACAGATCGGCACTCCCACCGAAATTTACGACAAGCCCGCTTCGCGCTACGTTGCTTCGTTTATCGGCGATATGAACTTTTTGAATCACAACGGAAAAATTATTGCCGCCCGTCCGGAAGATATTACGATAAGCGAAAAAGCTTCGGATTTTTCCGGTACGATCCGCACGATTATGGTACTCGGCCACTACGAAGAAGTAACCGTGCAATGCGGAAATTCGATTGTGCGCTGTTTTGCGACGCGCGAACAGGCCAAAAATCTGGCGCCCGGACAGCAAGTTCATTTGGGCTTAAACCAATATCACGAGTTTTAAAAAGGGGCGGCGGTTATGAATAAAACAATTAAACAGCGCTTAGTCGCGTACGGTTTGGTGATGCCCGCGTTTTTAACGGTTATGGCGGTCGTTGCCCTTCCGATTATCGCTGCGGTGCAAAAAAGTTTTACGCACCCGAAAACCGGAGGGTTCACGTTTGAAAATTACCTGTTCTTTTTTACGACAAAACGCGAATTGACCAATTTGGGCTTTACCTTGTTCGTCGTCGTTATGACGGTGGTTATCGCGATTACGGTTGCCTATCTTTTGGCTCTGTTTTTACGCTTTGTCGATTCGCCCTTTTCGCGTGCAATCGGCAGTTTGTATTTGCTTCCGCGATTCGTTCCCGGCCTTGTCGCCGTGTATGCGATGATTACGATTATCCGCGATTCCGGTCTTATAAACCGCATTTCGAACGTGTTCGGTGCGGACATTAAGCTCGGGCTTATGTATCATGCAGGCGGCATGATTCTTATGAATCTGTGGTTTAATATTCCCTTTGCCGCTCTTATGATTACCGCCGGTTTGAGCGCCGTTCCCGATTCGATAATCGAGAGTGCGCGCGATGTCGGTGCGAGTAAAATCCGCGTGTTCTTTTCGATGATTTTGCCCCTGTCGCTCAAAGACATTGTCGTTGCCGGAACCTTTGTGTTTATGTCGAATGTAGGCGCTTTTACGACGCCGTATTTGATGGGCGGCAATTTCCCGAAAATGCTCGGCATTTCGCTGTTCGATCAATTCAATAAGTATTTGCGCTACGAACGCGCGGCCGCACTTTCGGTCATTATGTTTTTGCTGTGCTCCGTGTCGGCAGGCGTGTACATTTATACGAACTTAAAAGAAAAGGCGTGGGAAAAGAATTAGCCGGAAAAACGGCGGACTTCGGCTTTACTGCACGGCGCCGTTGTGCGCTTTCCCGGCAGGGATGCCGGAAAAGCAAAAGGTTATCCGGTTTGCCTTTTCCGCGGCAAACCGGACTTAAGGATTGTACAGGGACGTACAATCCTTAAACTATATCTTTGCGTGTTCTTTTATGAAGGCGCGCGCCATTTTGGCGTATTTGAACGGATTCGCTTTTGCCGGATCCTGTTCGGCTTCCACCAAAATCCAACCTTCGTATTTGTTGTCGGCAAGCAGCTTGAATACCGTGTCGAAATCTATGCAGCCGTCGCCGGGAACGGTGAACGCGCCGTTTTTAACCGCGGTTAAAAAACTCCAGCCGTTGTCTTTTACCTGCTTGAGGACTTTCGGCCGTACGTCTTTTAAGTGTACGTGTCCGACGCGCCCTATGTGTTTTTTCAAAATAGCGGCCGGATCTTCGCCGGCAAAAGTGAAGTGTCCCGTATCGTAGCACAGGTACACATAACGCGGGTCGGTTTGTTCCATCATGCGTTCCGTTTCGGCAAGGCTTTGTACAACCGTTCCCATATGGTGGTGATAGCACAGCTTAAAGCCCTTGTCCGCCGCAACCTTTCCCAATTCGTTTAAGCCTGCGGTAAAGGTTTTCCATTCGTCATCATTCATGACATACTTTTTATTTTGCAAAACGGGAACGTCCATCTTGCCCTGTATACTGTAGCTTTGTTCGCTCACGTTTATGCGGTTTGCTTTTACGGCGCTTAAAAAATCCAATTCCTTTTTAAAAGAAGCGACGTTTTCTTTCAGCGGTTTGGTCAGCAAAAAAGAACTGAACCACCGGCTGGCAATGCGCATACCGCGCAAGTCGAGCGCTTCTTTTAAAACCACCGGATCCGACGGATACTTGTTGCCGATTTCGCAGCCCGTAAAACCCGCCAAAGCCATTTCGCTTATAATTTGCTCAAAGGTATTTTCTTTGCCCAATTCCGGCATATCGTCATTGCACCAGCCGATCGGCGCAATACCCAAAAAAACGGAATCCTTATTAAACATACACACTCCTCCAAAAACTTTTGCAGGAAGCGTCCCTTCCGAAAAAGTTTTTTATACTTTAATCATAGAGCATAACGATAAAATTTGCAAGAAAATTCATAAATACACATATAATTACTCAAAATATAACCGATTTTTGAAAAACTCTTTAAAATATTTGACAGCGCCGAATTCTCATGTTATAGTTGAATCATATCGTTAAAGGATATTCTAAAGGAAGAATGCTATGTCTGAAAAATTGATTTTACTGACGGCCCACAGCGGCTGTGAAAATACGGCGCAGAATTCCGCCGAATATATACAAAAGGCGCTCGATTTGCCCTGCGACATTATCGAAGTCGATGTGCGCAAAAATGCGGACGGATTTTATCTTTCGCATGATGCGCCGCACGGAAAGTCCGCCGTAACGCTCGATGAAGCGCTCGAACTTTTGGGTAAAAAGCCTTCCGTCTGTGTCAACTTCGATTTAAAAGAAGATATTGTATGTTCTCTTGCCGAATATTTGGAACAAAAGAATTTTATGTACCGCGCGTTTTTCAGCGGTTCGGTTTCGCAGGAAAGCTTTTGTGCGCTTAAAAACGGCAAAGACCGCGTATTGTTCAATATCGACGGTGCTTCTTTAAAGTCCGGCGCCGATTCTTTTTTGCGCGATTTAAAACAAAAAATGCCGGGCTTAAAAGCGCTTAATTTGTATTATAAAGACGTTTCGAAGGACCTTGTCGATGCTTGTCATACACAGGGGCTGAAGGTTTTTGTATGGACGGTTGACGGCGCAAACGACGTAAAGCGCATGGCCGATTTCGGTGTTGACGGTATAACGGCAAACCGCGTCATTCAAGTGTCGGAATGCCTGTTGAGTGCGCGCACAAAGCGCGTCGAAGGACAGTATGATATTGTATGTATCGGCCCCGTGTCCAAGGACATTATGATCGACCACTTGGGCAACGAAGACCGCCTGCTCGGCGGCGCGATAATTCAATCGGGCTATGCCGCGTACGGCGCGGGTTTTAAAACAGCCGTGTGCACCAAATGCAACGATACGGACGGCTCAACGCTTGCCGAATTGGATAAGGCGCCCATGGACGTGTACCGCTTTTTCAGCGCCGACACGACGTCGATCCGCAATACCTATTTTACGGCGGACAAAGAACAGCGCAAATGCGATTTGATCAGCGAATCCGATCCCTTTTATGCCTGCGATATTTTAAAAGTTCCGGCGCGCATTTACCATTTTGCAGGTTTAACGACGGACGATTTTGACGATACGCTCTTTGTCGCCGCACTCGGACACGGTAAAATCGCCGTCGATGCGCAATGCCTGCTCCGGCGCCCGACAACCTCCGGTTCTATGGATTATGCCGATTGGAAAAATAAACGCACGTATTTATCCTATATAGATTATTTTAAAACCGACGCAAAAGAAGGCGAAATCCTTACCGGCTTATCCGATACGCGTAAGGCCGCCGCGCAGCTGTGCGATTGGGGCGCAAAAGAAGTGCTCATTACGCACAATACCGAGGTTATCGTGCGCACGCGCGAGTTTTTGTACAGCTGCCCGATAAAGGCGCGCTCTCTTGCCGGGCGCACCGGGCGGGGCGATACCTGCTTTGCAACCTATATCGCCGAGCGCAACACTTCTTCCATACCCGAAGCTTTGCTGTTTGCAACCGCGCTCGTATCGCTTAAGATGGAAACAAAGGGCCCCTTCCGGGGAACGCGCGCCGATGTCCGCAAATATATAGAAAACTTTTATACCGCCGAAGACGTACGCTCCGTTTCCTTATAAAAACGTGTTTTGGGAATAGGATGTTTTTATGAAATATAAAATACGGCCTCTTAAAGCGCTGTTCCTTGCGATTGTTTTGCTTTGGACTTTGTTTCCCATCTATTGGATGCTGTCGCTTTCCATCCGCAGCAGTGCGGAATTGACGGCAAAGCTTTCCATTGTGCCTCACTCTTTTACTTTTAGCCATTTTGTTTCGTTGTTCAAATTTAAGCATATAGGTAATTCGATCGTAAACAGTTTGCAGGTTGCTTTGGTTTCGCTTGCGATTGCGGTGTGCGCCGGTGTTCCCTGCGCGTATATATTTTCGCGCGCACGTTTTGCTTTCCGTTTGAAAAAGACGGGAATTTTGTGGGTGCTTTTGCTCAGAGTTTTGCCGCCGATCGCTTTTGCCATTCCGCTGTACGTTATGATGAACCGTATCGGCTTGCTCGGTACGAAAATTCCCATAGTTTTATCACATATACTTTTAAACATTCCTTTTATTATTTGGTACTTGGTAAGCTTTTTTGCGAACCAGCCGAAAGAATTGGAGGAAAGCGCGAAAATCGACGGCGCGGGAGAATGGACGGTCTTTTTGAAAATTATTTTACCGCTTATTCTTCCCGGTCTTGCAGCCGTACTGATTTTAACCTTTATGACTTCATGGAACGAATATCTGTACGGCGTTATTTTCGTACAAAAATCGGATCACTATACCGTTCCCCTTATATTGGCGACGTTAAACAGTGAACAGGAACTGGCGCAATGGGGAAATATAGCCGCAGGCGGCGTGCTTTCGGTTATTCCGGTATCGCTTTTTGTGCTTTTCGCTCAAACGTATCTTATAAAAGGTTTGGCCGGCGGCGCTGTAAAAGGCTAGCCTTACCGAAGCGGCAAACTTTTTTAATATATTTTTAGGAGGAGAAAATGAAAAAAATAAAAAGCGCTGCGATCCTTGCGATCTTTGTTGCCGGGATTGTATGTTTTTCGGGATGCAAGGGAAAGAATGAAAGTTCGGCATCCTCTGCGGGAAAAATCGTTTTAACCGTTGCCGCGCGCGGCGGTACGCATGCCGATGTTATCGAAGCCGTAAAGGGCGATTTCGAACAAAAAAATAATTGTACGATAAATGTACTTGCTTTCAGCGCGGATGATTTAAAACAGCACGCCGCCTTGGATTCCATCAACGCAAAAGGCGTATACGATTTGGTGATGATCGACGATCCTGTTATGCCCGAATTTACGGAAAACGGCGTTTTGCAGAATTTAACCGCAATGGGCTATAAGGACGATACGGACTTTGTGGAAAAATCCTTAGCCTTGGGAAAAAGCCCGTATGCGGCGGGCGATACTTACGCGCTGCCTTTTACGGGAAACGTTCAGCTTTTCTTTTACAACGATTCCGTTTTAAAAGAGGCGGGAATGCAGCTTCCGTCGTCGTGGGAAGATGTGCTGAAAACCGCAAAAAAAATAAAATCGACGGGAAAAGCCGGTTATGTAATCCGCGGCCAACAGGGCAATCCCATTGTGTCCGATTTTTTGCCGGTTTTGTGGGCTTACGGCGGCGATGTATTTGATGAAAACTGGAACGTTGTCGTAGATTCGCCCGAAGCGAAAAAAGCTTTAAAAATGTACTGCGATTTGTTTGCCGCCGGCGCCAATTACGAAAAGAACGATATTGTCGCTTCGGTTGCGAACGGCAACGCGGGTATGGCTTTAGGCTGGCCTTCGTGGTTTATTTCGTCGGCAAACGCTCAAGCCGCCTATGCCGCAATTCCCGATCGCGTATCCTCTTCTTCGGAAAAACACGCAACAGGTATGATCGGCAATTGGATGATGGGTATTACCGCAAACAGTAATCATAAAGAAACGGCTTTAAAACTTTTAACTTATTTAACAAGTGCGGAAGTGCAAAAGGCCGCAGTTGATAAGGGCGGCGTTCCTACACGTACAAGCGTTTTTACCGATTCCGCAATAACCGCAAAATATCCGTATTTCAGCGTTATTTACGACGGTACCAATAATTCGGTCGTACGTCCGCGCACACCGAAATGGTCGTCCGTTGAAAATGCATTCGGCATAGAACTTTCGAATGTCGTTTCCGCAGGAAAAAGCATCGACGACGGTTTGGCCGCCGCAAAAAAAGCTATAGAAGAAATAATGGCAAAATAATATATGATAAAGACAAACAAATCTTTTATATATTCCATGATATTGCCTTCGGCGGTGCTGTTGACGGTGCTCAGTATTTTTCCGCTGTTTTTTACGATAAAAAACAGCTTTACCGATTATTATCTGCTGTCGAAAACACGCTCGTCTTTTATAGGAGTTCGCAATTACGTCAATATTTTTAAAGACGCGTATTTTCAAAAATCGCTTTGGAATACCGTTAAGTTTACCGTACTGGCCGTCATCGCCGAAACGCTTTTCGGGCTTGTGCTGGCGCTTTTTGTAAACAGTTTGCGAAAAGGTCAGCACTTAGTTCGTACGCTTTTGCTGCTTCCCATGCTTGTGCCTACCGTTACGGCGGCCCTCATATGGCAGACGATGTTTTCAAATAACAACGGAATTATCAATCAGATGCTCGAGTTTGTCAAAATAGCTCCGGTAAACTGGCTTATGGATGTAAAGACGGCGTTTAATGCGATTCTTATTATAGATATTTGGCAGTATACGCCGCTTTCTTTTTTGCTCATTTATGCCGAACTGCAAACCGTTCCGCTGTCGCAGTATGAAGCCGCCGATATAGACGGGGCTTCATATTGGAATAAATTAATTCATATTATTCTTCCCGATATTTCAACGGGCATAGGCATGGTCGTTTTGCTGCGTACGATAGATACATTCAGATTGTTCGATAAAATCAATATCTTAACGCGGGGCGGGCCGGCAAATTCAACCGCAACAATCAGTCAGTATATTTATCAGTACGGTACAAAGAATTTGCAGATAGGTTATTCGGGCGCCGCTTCCGTTATAATGACCGCAGCGGTGCTTATTTTGGCAAGCACATATCTGATAAAAAGATTCAAAACCGACATACAAGCGGTCGGGTAAACTCTTTGTTCTCTTATGAGTAAGTTTTAGTATTTGTTGCCTGTGCATTAAAAATATTTGTTGACATCGTTGTAAAGTCATGGTAGCTTGTATGTATCATAATAGTTATAAATTCAATTCGGCGAGGCGGTAAAAGGTGTGCGTTTTGCCGCTTTTTATGCGTATGCCGGTATGCGGGAGGTTTTGTGTATATACAAAAAAATGCCGTAAAAGGATACAATTCTTATATCGATTCAAAAAAAGACGATTGCGGAACGATGATGGATGTGGGGCTTTTGATTTTGGATGCCGGAGAAAGCTTTGTTTCCCCCGGTACGGAATCGGAAGCGGTTTTTTTGCTGTTTTGCGGAAAGGTGCGCTTTAAATGGAACGGAATCGAGCGCGAATGCAGCCGCAAAAACGAATTTGAAGAAGACGGATGGTGCCTGCACGTATGCGCCGGAACCGAGGTTACGATTACCGCGCTCGAGCACAGCGAACTGTATGTGCAAAAAACGATAAACGAACGCAGCTTCGAATCGAGGCTCTATGCGCCTTCGGATGTGATTGTTCAGCATGCGGGAAACAAGGGCGAATTGATGGGCTGTATGCGGCGCGAAATAAAAACGTTTTTCGACTACGACAACGCGCCGTATTCGAACATGGTACTCGGCGAAGTGCTGAATTTTCCCGGAAAGTGGTCGTCGTATCCGCCGCACCACCATCCCCAGCCGGAAGTATATTTTCACCGCTTCGATAAACCGCAGGGCTTCGGCGTAAGTTTTGCAGGCGGCGAAATCTTCAAGTCGGGACACAACGGCTTAACCGTTATTACGAGCGGCTTTCATTCTCAGGGCGCGGCGCCCGGCTACGCGATGTGTTATGTATGGGGTATCCGGCATTTGGACGGCGATCCGTGGAAAAAAACACGCATCGACGATAAAGAGCATGCATGGCTTTGGGAAAGCGATGCAAACGATCATATCTTTAAAGAATAATAAGGAAGAATAAAATGGAAACGGTACGTTTGACGACGGCCCAAGCGCTGGTCAGGTTTTTGGAAAATCAGTATATACGCTGGGACGATAATGAACAGCCCTTTGTAAAAGGCGTTTTTTTGCTGCCCGGACACGGGAACGTTGTAGGTTTGGGGCAGGCATTGACTCAGGAAGCAAAGCGCCTTGAAGTGTATCAGGGCAAAAACGAGCAGGGGCAGGCCCATGTCGCGGTAGCCTTTGCAAAACAACGCAAGCGCAAGCAGATTTTTGCCGTAACTTCTTCGGTCGGGCCGGGGGCCGCAAATATGATAACGGCCGCGGCGACGGCAACGGCGAACAATATTCCCGTTTTGCTTTTGCCCGGCGACGTCTATGCATGCCGCCAGCCGGATCCGGTTTTGCAGCAAATCGAGCAAACTCACGATTTGTCGCTTTCGACAAACGATGCGTTCCGTCCCGTGTGCAAATACTGGGACCGCATTGTGCGACCGGAACAGCTTATGTCCGCCATGCTCAACGCAATGCGCGTACTGACCGACCCTGCCGATACGGGGGCGGTGTGCATTGCCCTTCCGCAGGATACGGAAGGAGAAGCCTACGATTATCCGGTTTCGTTTTTTGAAAAACGCGTGCATTATCTTGCCCGCCGTCCTGCCGAAAAAGAAGCTTTGCAAAGGGCGGCCGATCTTATTAAAAAGGCAAAACGCCCCATGCTTATCTGCGGCGGCGGCGTACGCTATTCGGAAGCTCATGCCGAATTCGCTTCGTTTGCAAAAACATTCGGCATTCCCTTCGGCGAAACCCAAGCCGGCAAAAGCGCCGTCGTGTGGACGGACTTTTACAATTTGGGCGGTATCGGAGTTACGGGAACCGCGTGCGCAAACGAAATCGCCAAAACGGCCGACCTTGTAATCGGCGTGGGAACGCGCTATACCGATTTTACAACTTCGTCGAAATGGCTTTTTAACGAAAAAGCGCGTTTTATAAACATTACCGTATCGCCGTTTCAAGCGGCCAAGCTCGACGCCGTGCAGCTTATCGCCGACGCGAAAACCGCTCTTAAAGACTTAAAAAAACTGTTAAAGGGCTATAAAGCGAATTACGACGCCGACATTAAAAAGGCGAAAGACGCTTGGATAAAAGAACTTGAACGCTTGGATTCGCTGCGCTTCGATTCGGACTATGTACCTAATATAAACGATGCGAATGCGTCGTCGGCCGCACGCTTTGCAAAGGACGTCGGCACGAGTTTGACGCAAACCCGCGCACTCGGCCTTATCAATATGTTGACCGAAAAAAACGCCGTGGTTATCGGTTCTGCCGGAAGTCTTCCCGGCTGTATGCAGCGCATGTGGCGGCCGCGTGCGATCGATACGTACAATATGGAATACGGTTATTCGTGCATGGGCTATGAAGTGTCGGGCGCTTTGGGTATTAAATTTGCCGAACCGGATAAAGAAGTGTATTCGATGGTCGGCGACGGAAGCTTTGTGATGCTGCATTCGGAATTGCTGACCGCAGTGCAGGAACATAAAAAAATTCACCTCTGCCTTTTCGACAACGCAAGCTTCGGCTGCATAAACAATTTGCAGACGGGGCAGGGAAACGAAACCCTGTGTACCGAACTGCGCTACCGCTCTTCGGACGGCAAACTGCGCGGCAAATTTTTGAATGTCGACTATGCCGCCATTGCCCGCGGTTACGGGGCACGCGCGTGGACAATACGTACCGAAGAAGAACTGAAAAAAGCTTTTGCGGAAGCAAAAAAAGTAAAAGACGTTCCGGTTCTCTTCGATATAAAAGTGCTTCCCAAATCGATGACTGACGGCTACGGTTCGTGGTGGCGCGTCGGATTTGCCGAAGTGTCCGATCGCAAGGCGAACAGGGATGCGTGTAAAGATCAGCTTGAACATATAAAAACCGCCCGTAAATATTAAAGCGGGCATTAATCGGAAAGTTTTTGGAGGTATGGATGAAAAAACAATTAAAAATCGGCGTTATCGGAGCGGGCCGTATCGGAAAGCTGCACGCTTTCAATTTGGCGACGCGCGTTCCGGGAGCAAAGCTCACCGCCGTGTCCGATGTGGATAAAAAAAGCGCGGAAAAGCTTGCCGCCGAATTGGGAATTCCGGCCGTTTACAGCGACTATAAAAAGCTGTTGGCGGATCCGGAAGTTGAAGCCGTATTTATCTGCTCGTCAACCGATACGCATTCTAAGATTTCGGCTGCGGCGGCAAAAGCCGGCAAGCACATCTTTTGCGAAAAACCCATAGACCACAATATCGCAAAAATTAAATCAGTGCTCGACGCCGTTAAAGAAAGCGGAGTAAAGTATCAAGTCGGTTTTAACCGCCGCTTCGACCGCAACTTCCGCCGCGTAAAAGAAGCCGTTAAAGCGGGTGAAGTGGGACAAGTGCGCATTATAAAAATCACCTCGCGCGATCCCGCGCCACCTCCCGTCGAATACATAAAAGTTTCCGGCGGCATCTACGCCGATATGACGATCCACGACTTCGATATGATGCGCTATCTTTCCGGCAGTGAAGTTGTTGAAGTGAGCGCAGCCGGCACCTGTTTGGTCGATCCGGCTATCGGAAAGGCGGGCGATGTGGACACCTGCGTTATTACGCTGCGTTTTGCAAACGGCTGCCTGGGCGTTATAGACAACTGCCGCCAATCGTCGTACGGTTACGATCAGCGCGTCGAAGTATTCGGCTCAAAAGGACAAATTATCGCCGACAACGAAACGGCAAACAATACGGTCGTGTACACCGATAAGGGCGTAAACCGCGAAAAACCGCTGCACTTTTTCCTGGAACGCTACAACGACGCCTATATTGCCGAAGCGAAGGAATTCGTCGACGCTTGTTTGAAAAACACCGACACGCCCGTCGGCGCATTCGACGGACTGCAGCCCGTTCTTATCGCTCTTGCTGCACAAAAATCGAGCGATAAAGGCGGCACACCCGTAAAGGTTGGAAAGTAAAAAGTATAAGAAGGGAAGCGGCGGTAAGCGTCGCCGCCCCCCCTTGCTGGATTGTTCTGCGTTATATTCGTTTGCGTAAAAATATTTTTAGCGGAAGCGAATTGACGATAAAAACCGTTTCAAATTTAGGAGGAAATGAATGAAAAAACGTGTTATTACGGCGTTTGCGGTATTTATTTTTGCTGCTTCGGTTTTTGCCGCAGGAGGAAAAGAATCGTCCGGGAAAAAAATTAAAATAGGTTATTGTATCAACAACTTCAACGATACTTTTCAAACTTATATTGTCGATGCAATTAAAGCGTATTTAGCCGATAAACCTGAAGTTGAATTCCTTACTGCCGACGGACAGGAAGACGTTATTATTCAGCAGGATCAAGTCAATTCGCTTATTACGAAAGGTGTTAATGCATTGATTGTTGTTCCCGTCGATACAAGCGCGATGGCACCGATTACGCGCGCTGCCGCCAACGCGGGGATTCCTCTGTGCTATGTAAATCGTAATCCCTTTCCTGACGGAAAAGTTCCGCCGAATGTATACTATGTCGGACCGAAAGAGATTACCGCCGGTGAAATACAGATGGAATACATCGGAAAAAAACTGAACGGGAAGGGCGGAATTGCCATTCTTCAAGGGGCATTAAGTGTTGAAGGTGCCGTAAAACGTACCGAAGGTAATGAAAAAATTATTGCCGAAAAATTTCCCGGTATAAAAGTACTTGCAAAAGAAAGCGCTAAATGGCAGCGGGACCAAGCTATGGCTGTTATGGAAAATTGGCTAACAGCTTATGGTGCTTCTTTAAATGCTGTTCTTGCAAACAATGATGAAATGGCGTTGGGTGCAATGCGTGTTCTTAAACACGCAGGTAGAACCGACATTTTTGTTATGGGCATTGATGCAACCCCTGATGCACGGAACGCAATAAAGGCCGGTGATTTAACCGGTTCCGTTTTGCAGGATGCTAAAGCTCAAGGAGAAGGAGCTATCGGAAAGATTTTAAAAGTCTTGAAAAAGGAGCAAGTTGAAATTGTAACTTGGGTACCTTTTAAATTGGTTACTCCTGAAAACGTAAAAGAATTTGATTAATTGATAAAGTAAATATAACGGGGAATTTCGATTAAACCGTGAAACTCCCCGTTTTCCCGTACCAGAGGGTTCGTTATAATTTTTTTTGCATAAAATTCAATTGGATACCGAACGTGGAGGAAACGAATATGAATACCGCCGATCCTTTACTGGAAGTAAAAAATATTACAAAAATATTTCCCGGTGTTATAGCGTTGGAAGATGTCGGCATGGAAGTCGGCACGGGTGAAGTTCATGCACTCATAGGCGAAAACGGAGCGGGAAAGTCAACCCTTATGAAATGCATTATCGGAATGTATAGACCGACAAAAGGCGAGATTTTTTTTGAAGGTAAAAAATGCGATATAGGTACGACAAAGCAAGCTTTGGATTTGGGAATTTCGATGATTCATCAGGAATTATCTCCTGTTTTGCATCGTCCTATAATGGAAAATATATGGCTGGGACGCGAACCGCTGAATAAATTCGGCTTTGTGGATCATAAAAAAATGTATGAAGATACGCTTGAATTGCTTTTATCGATCGATATGCAGGATGATCCCAAAACCTTAATGCGCGATTTAACCGTAGCAAAAATTCAAATGGTGGAAATCCTAAAAGCCGTATCGTATGATGCAAAGCTTATTATTATGGATGAACCGACTTCTTCTCTTACAAATCACGAAGTTGAAGATTTGTTTCAAGTTATCAGGCGCTTAAAATCTCAAAATCGTTCGATTATTTATATTTCACACAAGATGGACGAAATTTTTGAAATCGCCGACAGGGTTACGATCTTTAGGGACGGTAAGTATATAAAAACTGCGGATACATCCGATATTTCGATGGATGAAATTATAAACCTTATGGTCGGCCGCGACGTTTCCGGGTTATTTCAAAAGCAAACGGCTGAACCGGGACAGATAATTTTGGAAGTCCAAAACCTTTCTTCGGGCAAGAAGTTTAAAGACGTATCGTTTACGCTTAAAAAAGGCGAAATACTGGGATTTGCCGGTTTGGTCGGTGCCGGGCGAACTGAAGTGGTCGAAACTTTGTTTGGCGTGCGGCCTAAAACAAGCGGAAGAATTCTGTTGAACGGCAAAGAAGTCCGTATCAATAATGCCAGAGATGCAATCGGCCACAAAATGGCTTTGCTTACCGAAGAGAGGCGCGAAACCGGCATTTTTCCCGTTTTGCCCGTTGATTATAATATGGTTGTCGCCAACATGAAAAAATATTTGCGCAAAAGCGGTTTTTTAAACTTTAAAACGGTTAAAGAAGATTGCGATAAATACGTGCGTGATATTAATATTAAAACGCCGAGTTTGGGCCAGCAAATACAGTTTTTAAGCGGCGGCAATCAACAAAAAGTATTGGTGGCGCGTTGGCTTTTAACATCGCCGGATATTCTTTTTATGGACGAGCCGACACGCGGTATTGACATCGGGGCAAAAACGGAAATCTATAAATTGATTGAAAAACTTGCACAAAGCGGTAAAAGCATCATAATGGTGTCTTCGGAGCTGCCCGAAATTATCGGCTTGAGCGACCGTATTGTCGTATTCCATGAAGGTTCCGTTACCGCAATTCTTGAACGTTCCGACGGATTTACTCAGGAAAATATAATGGCCTATGCGACGGGCGCATACAAAAAAGAATCGGTCGCCTAACGGATTAGAGTCATTTAAGCCCAGTATACAAAATAACGGAGGACTTATAGTGAATACAATGCAAAAAAACGGAATCCCTGTTTCTTTTCATTCCGTCTTAAAAAAATACGGTATCTTGTTTGTCTTATTATTAATAGTCATTATTATCAGTTTATTAAGACCGGAATTTTTAACAAGCCGCAATATATTCAATATTTTAAATCAAACTGCCATTTTCGGCATAATGGCCATAGGCTTGACCTTTGTTATTATTTCGCGCGGAATAGACTTATCGGTCGGTTCTATTTTGGCTTTTGCCGCCGTTGTTGCGGCTAGTTTTTCGCAGCTTCCCGATGCGGTCGGAAAAATATTTCCGAATCTTCCGATGTTACCTTTCCCGATTGTATTTTTTACAGCTCTTATTTTGGGAGGTTTATGCGGAGCGGTCAGCGGGTTTTTAATCGCTAAATTTCAAATCCATGCCTTTATTGCGACCTTGGGAATGATGACCGTTGCGCGCGGTTTTGCATTGATTTTCAGCTCCGGTAAACCGGTTAGTTATATAAATCCTGTTTTTAATATAATCGGCGGGCGCCTTTGGGGAGTTATTCCCGTTCCCGTTGTCATTTATGCGGCGGTTATCGCCGTATCGGCGGTAATCTTAAACTATACGCGTTTCGGGAAAAGCGTTTTTGCAATCGGTGCAAACAGTACCGCGGCGGAAATTTCCGGTATAAATGTTAAGCGCAATTACGTTATCATCTATATGATTTCGGGACTTTTGGCAGGGCTCGCTGCAATCGTTTTTTTGGGGCGTACGGGCAGCGCCCATCCGGGGGCAGCAACGGGCTATGAATTGACCGCCATTGCCGCAACTACAATCGGAGGAACCAGCCAAACCGGCGGTATAGGTACGATTTGGGGTGCCGTTGCAGGCGCGCTTATTTTGGGCGTTATCAAAAACGGTATGACCTTATTGGGCGTACATGCCTATTGGCAGCAGGTTGTTGAAGGTATCATCATTGTTGCTGCCGTTATTTTTGATATGCGTAAAAACGCGCATAAAGCTTAATTAAAAACTTTTTATTTTTGCAGGAGGAATGGTATGAAAAAAATTCGTATCGGTTCGGTCGGTTTGGGAAGGTTGGGGCTTCAGCATGCAAAAAATATCGCATCAAAAATTTCCGGTGCCGAACTGACCGCCTTGTGTGATATGGATGAAAAAAAATTAAAAGAAACGGCCGAAATTCTGCGTGTGCCGCATACATTTACCCGCTTCGACGATATGGCGCGTTGCTCCGACTTGGATGCGATTGTTGTCGTATCTTCATCGGCCTTTCACCCCGAACATATAGAAACCGCGCTTGATAACGGTAAGCACGTTTTTTCCGAAAAACCGCTCGGCGTGGATGTTGAAGGCTGTAAGCGTGCGGAAAAAGCCGTTGAACGCCATCCTGATAAGGTATGCATGATAGGTTTTATGCGCCGCTTTGATCCTTCGTACCTGTATGTAAAAGAAAAAATCGACAATGGCGAAATCGGCCGGCCGGTTTTGGTTCGCTGTTACAGCCAGGATCCTGAAAAATTTATAGATGGGGCGATTTCTTTTGCACCTACCAGCGGGGGAATATTTTTGGACATGGCTGTACACGATATCGATTTGGCCCGCTGGTTTATAGGGACCGAGCCGGTAAGTGCATGGGCGATCGGCGGCTGCTATGCACATCCGGAGTTTGCGCAGTATAAAGACGGAGATAATGTCGGCTGTCTTTTAAAGTTTAAAGACGATACGATGTGCTTTTTGTTTGCCGGACGTACCGCACCTCACGGTTATAATGTCGAAACCGAAATTATCGGTACAAAAGGCATTTTAAGAATTGCATCCGTTCCTCAAAAAAACCTTGTGGAAATTCTGGATATCGGCGGCGTGCGGCGCGAGTGCAGTCAAAACTTTTTGGAGCGCTTTGAACAGGCTTATCTCAGAGAAATCGAAGAATTCGTTTCCTGTATTGTTGAACATAAAAAGCCTTCGGTAACGGTTTACGACGGAACGCGTACTTTGGAGATTGCCGCTGGCTGCCGCGATTCTTTTCAATCGGGCGAATTATACCGTTTTGAAAATTCGATATAATACTGAAATATTGTGGAGGTATGTTGATGTCGGAACATACAACGGACAACAAAAATAATACTTCAATTCCGCCCTTGGATGAAGTTATAATCCGTAATCAAATATCACAAAAAGTCCTTTCCGGAGATATGCTTCGGGCTGCGGTTTTCAACATCGAAAGAGGCTTCGGCTTGGAGCCGCTTTTAATCTATTTAAAAGAACATCCGCTTTTAAAAACGGCAGACGTCATCCTTGCCAACGAACTTGACTGGGGCATGAAGCGCACAAAAAACCGGAATATCGCCGCCTTAATCGCCGAAGCGACGGGACTTAATTATGCGTACGGCATCGAATTTGTCGCATTGGACGGCGAAAAATCGGGAAACAAAGAGGCCCTGCACGGCAATGCGGTTTTTTCGCGCTTTCCGATTTTGAAAGCCGGTTTGCTTCGCCTTCCGCGCGTATTCGATTGGCGCGAAAGCGAGCAGCCGCGCCTCGGCAGCAGGAACGCCGTTTTTGTCGTTGTCGAATTCGCCGGCAGACACATCGGCCTTTCGAGCGTTCACCTTGAAAACCGTACGGTGCCTTCGGGCCGCCTCACACAAATGGAATGTTTTTTAAACGGCGTAAACGATTTTTTTGGCGACATGCCGGTTATTCTCGGCGGCGACATGAATACGAACTGCATGAACGGCGCGGATAATGCCGAAGCGCTTATGCTTGCGCAAAATCAAAGCGAACAGCGGCGCCGCATAAAAGAGGTCGAGTCGATAGAACCGCTTTTGCACTATGCGCAGGAACGCGGCTTCGATTATAAAGGCTGTAATCTCATCGATAAAACGACGCGCCGCAAACCGATTAAAGGCGAAAAAGATTTGCTTCTTAATTTGGATTGGTTTTTTATGCGCGGCTTTACCGCTTCGAATCCGCAGGTGGTCAACACCGTTTTTGACGAAAAAGCGCTGGGGCCGCTTTCGCGCTATGCCGAATGGCAGGGAACGCAAATTTCGGATCACGATGCGGTCGTCGCCGATTTTCAATTGGCGTAAAAAACTAAAAATTGCACATCCGTGTACGATAGACTGGTTGGTAAAAAATTAAACTTTCTCCCCCTGCGAGCTTAGACGGCCAAGGGATGCGGAGGGCGCGGCCACCGCAGCGCAGCGAGGAGGCCGGAGCGAAAAGCGGAGCCCGCAGCAGCGCGTTTTTTGTCGAAGACAAAAATGGCCTGATAACAAAAAAGGAGGCTTTAAGATGATTAAAGCGGTGATTTTCGATATGGGCGGGACTCTTGAATATCTTTACAACACGAGCGAAACGCGGCTGAACAATGCAAAGACCTTATTGGCGTACATGAAACGCCACGGCATTACGCTTGATTGCGATCCTGCCGATTTTTCCGAAAAAGTTATTCGTGCATATGAAGAATATAAAAAGGTCAGCGATAAGCGCGGTGTTGAGCTTACGCCCTTTGAAGTATGGGATCGTTATCGTTTACGGGATTACCCCGAAGTCGATCGGCACATTTTGCAGGCAATCAGCGAGCGGCTTACCCATATATGGGAAACAACCTTCCATCATCGCGAACTGCGGCCGCATGCAAAAAAAATGCTTGTAAAACTCAAGCGCAGCGGTTACCGTTTGGGCGTTATCAGCAATACTCCCTCGTTTGTGCAGGTTTTTTGGACGCTTAAAAATTACAAACTTATTGATTTTTTTGACTACGTGGGACTTTCAAGTTTGCACGGCTTAAAAAAGCCGGATCCCGTTCTTTTTAGAATTGCGGCTGCGGATTTGGATGTTAAGCCCGAAGAATGCGCATATGTCGGCGACCGGATAGACAAAGATGTTGCAGGCGCACGCGGCGCAGGGTATGGAATGACGTTCAGAATCGATCCGTCTTTTTTAAAAGAACAAAAACAAGGAGGTGAACGGGATGCCGATTATGTCATACGGGATTTAATCGAAATCGTAAAGATTCTGAAAAAAAATGGTAAAAAGGAGTGAGCTCGTATGAATGATGAAATTTGTTTACATTATTCAAAGACGCGTAAGTTGAAGAATTGGCTGCGCGAAGCCGTAACAAAACCGTATAACGTGATTGTTATTTTGGCGCTTGTTTTACTGACCTATCTTATTCTCGTTCCGATGTACGAGATGATTAAAACGACGTTTTTAGTATCGCAGGCCGATTTGCGGCAGATTCGCGGAGCCGAAGTCGGCGCCGCTACGCTGTATCATTGGAAACGCGTACTGTTTTCCAATCTCAGCAAATCGCTTCTCTATGTTCCGCTGCGGAACTCGCTGATGATCGGAATGAGTGTTTCGGTTATTTCCATCATTTTCGGAGCGACGCTTGCATGGCTTATGGTGCGCACCGACCTTCCGTGGAAAAAAGCGCTGTCGCTGATTGTAATTATTCCTTATATGCTGCCGTCGTGGTGTAAATCGCTTGCATGGCTCACGGTTTTTAAAAACGAACGCATAGGCGGTTCGCAGGGCTTTTTAAACGCCATCGGGATTACGGTACCCGACTGGCTTGCATACGGTCCCATCGCCATAATCCTAGTGCTTTCGCTCCATTATTATGCGTATTCGTATTTGCTTGTGTCTGCGGCGCTGCGTTCGATTAACAGCGAACTGGAAGAAATGGGAGAAATTGTCGGCGCGAGTAAAGCGAAAATTTTGCGGAAAATTACATTCCCGCTGATTCTTCCGGCCGTACTTTCATCGTTTATTTTAACCTTTTCAAAATCGATCGGAACCTTCGGTGTTCCGGCTTTTCTTGGAATGAAAATCAACTACTATACGATTTCGACTATGCTGTATTCGAATATACGGCAAAGACAAACGAACACCGGCTTTGCGATGAGCTTGATTTTAATTTCGATTGCGGCAATCACCGTGTATATAAATCAATTGGTTATCGGGTCGCGAAAATCGTTTGCGACCATAGGCGGAAAAGGCGGCCGCCGCACGCCGATAACGCTCGGAAAATCAAAATATCCGATTTTAATTGTGCTGCTGCTTTTTATCGGAGCGGGCGTTTTTTTGCCGCTTGTGATTTTGCTGCTGCAAACTTTTATGCTGCGCGGCGGTGATTATTCGTTGGCGAATTTTACCCTGCATTATTGGATCGGCAGCCCCAACCCGATGATTTTTGAAAACGAACCCGGCGTTTTTAAAAACCCGATTTTTTGGCAAAGCGTTTGGAATACGCTGCGCCTTGTGTTTACAACCGCTATTGTTGCAACCCTGTGCGGGCAGCTTTTAGGCTATATCGTTTCGCGCGGAAGGGGAACGCTTTCCGGCCGCGTCGTTGAACAGCTGACGTTTTTGCCCTATTTGATTCCTTCAATTGCGTTCGGCGCGATTTACCTTTCCATGTTTTCGCAGCCTCACTTGTTTTTGCCGTCGCTTTACGGAACCTTTGCGCTGCTGGTTTTGGTCAGCGTCGTAAAGCATTTGCCGTTTTCGTGCCGCGCCGGTACCAGCAATATGCTTCAAATCGGCATTGAACTTGAAGAAGCCGCAACGATTGCCGGAGCTTCTTTTGCAAAACGCTTTGCACGGATTGTATTTCCGCTTTCAAAGGCGGGCTTTTTATCCGGCTTTATGCTTATTTTTATCAGCATTATGAAAGAACTGGACTTGATTATACTTGTAATCACGCCCAAGCTCGGAACGCTGCCGTATATGGCGTTTTCGTATGCAAACGGAAATTTTCCGCAGTTTTCAAACGTCGTCGCCGTTATTATGTTTGCGATTGTGTTGCTGGTTTATCTTATTGCAAATCGTATCAGCAATGCGGATCTTTCATCGGGAATAGGAGGTTAATATGAGCCGAATAGAATTGCAAAAAATCAATAAGTTTTATGAAAAAAATCACGTATTAAAAGATCTTGACCTTACGATAAACGACGGCGAATTTATGACCTTGATCGGACCGTCCGGCTGCGGCAAAACTACAACGCTGCGTGTCGTTTCCGGTTTGGAAAAACCGCAAAGCGGCCGTATTTTGATGGACGGCGAAGAGATTGTGAATGCCGAAGAATACTATTTTGCGCCGCCTTCCAAACGCGGGCTCAACCTTGTTTTTCAAAGTTATGCGCTGTGGCCGCACATGACTGTGTTCGACAACGTTGCATTCGGTCTTACCGTAAAGCGCGTGGGCCGCGACGAAATTAAACGCAAAGTGCACAATGCGCTTGAGCGCATGCGCATCGAAAAATACGTTAAGCGCTATCCGTCGGAACTTTCAGGCGGCCAGCAGCAGCGCGTTGCGATCGCGCGCGCGATTGTTTCCGAGCCGAATTTGCTTTTGCTCGATGAGCCGCTTTCGAACCTCGATGCAAAATTGCGCGTCGATATGCGTTCGGAAATAAAACGCTTGCACGAAGAGCTTGGCACAACGGTAATCTACGTAACCCACGATCAGGTTGAAGCGCTGACCATGTCGACGCGGATTGCCGTCTTTTTTGAAGGCGTTTTAGCGCAAGTCGATTCGCCGATGAACGTGTACAATAATCCGCAGAATTTACGCGTAGCCGATTTTATCGGCAACCCGCGCATCAATTTGCTCAAAGCGCGTGCGGAGCTTCACGACGGAAAAGTCGCCGTCTCTTCCGATTTCGGTACGTTTTCGTTTGCGCGCGCCGACTTTCTTCCCGAAACGCCCGCGTTCCCCTTCGATTGTCAATTGGGCATTCGGCCGGAACAAATTGCGATTTCGCAAACTAAAAGCGAAAACGCCATTCCCGCTGCGATATATACCAGTATGCCCGCCGGTTCCGAAACCTTGATTCAGCTTAAAGCGGACAAATCGAAGCTTCTTGCCAAAGAGCTGGGCATCAGCAATTATCGGAGCAATGAAGCCGTATTTTTGAACATCGATCCCGATCACATAAACGTATTCGATGAAGCAAGCGGAAACCTTATCAAGCGAGCAAAATAATTAGGAGGAGCGATAAAAAGCGTCGCCAGCTGACGCTTTCTGCAAAAGTTTTTATAGGAGGAAGTTATGAAAAAAGAAATTATCGCCGCAATGCTGATTGTTGTATCCGTTTTAGGATGTATATCCTGCAGCAAAAAGCCTGCTGCCCAAAACGCTCAAACGAGCGAATGGGCGAAAAAAGTCGAGTTATACAAAGATGAAACGCCCGAAGAGCTTTACGAAAAAGCAAAAAAAGAAGGCAATGTCGTCGTTTATTCCATTTCAGCTCGCATGAAAAAGGTTAAAGAAAGTTTTGAAAAACAGTATCCGGGCGTAACGCTTGAAGTATACAATCTTCCGACGAATGAAGTGCTCGAAAAAATTTCGCGCGAATACGATTCGGGTATCCGTGCTGCCGACGTTATTCACATTAAAGATCAGGACGGTTCTTTGTACCTCGATTACGTGCAAAAGGGAAAATTCCATAATTACAAACCCGCCGATATTATCAAGCACATCGATCCGAAATACTGTGAGCGTGCAATGCCGTTTTATATGGAATTGAACGAATGGTTTTACAATGACGAAGCGTACCCCGACGGCCCTCCGATTACAAGTTGGTGGGACTTAACCAAACCCGAATGGAAAGGCAGGGTTTTGGTTACGAATCCGTTGGATAATCATTCGCATATGTGTATTTATGTAGGCCTTGTGCTCGATGCCGACGCGCTTGCCGACGATTACAAGCGCGTGTTCGGTGAAGAAATTACGCTTCACGGCACGGAAAACGCCGGCTATGAATTTCTTAAGCGCTTTATGGAAAACGATCCCGTTTTTATAAGTTCCAGTTCGGAGATGGTTGAAGCGGTCGGAACGCGCGGCCAAGAACGTCCGCCCCTTGCATATGCGTCTTCTTCCAAAATGCGCGAACGAAAAGAAAAGGGTTATGCGCTGCAAGTCGTGTCGCAAATAAAGCCGCATACCGGATTGTCGGGTTTAAATACGCTGTATGTTGTAAACGAAGCGCCGCACCCTGCCGGAGCAAAACTTTTAATTCGCTGGCTCATGGGCGAGGCGGACGGAAAAGGCGAAGGCTTTAAACCGTTCAATACAGTCGGCGGATGGCCTCTCCGAGACGATGTAAAAGCGGTCGATCCGATTCCTCTTTCGGACATCAATATTCAGGATATAGATAAAACCGAAATTTATTATAAGCTTCGGGATGTCAGCGATTTTTGGCTGTCGATTCAAAACTAACGAAACGGAGCCGAGTGAGGAGAACTGAGCTGTGCAGTTGATGTTTTAGGGTAGTATCAATTCAAGGAGGATATTATGAGAAAAAAAATGTTTGTACTCTCTGTTGTGCTGCTTTGTGTTTTGGGATTTATCGCCTGCGGCAAAAAAACGGCAAGTAAAGACGTTCAAAACGAAATTACCGGCTGGGCAAAAGATGTCGAATTATACAAAGAAGAAACTGCTGAAGAATTGTATGAAAAAGCAAAAAAAGAAGGCAATGTCGTCGTTTATTCCATTTCGGCTCGTATGAAAAAAGTCAAGGAAAGCTTTGAAAAACAATACCCGGGTGTAACGCTGGAAGTGTATGTTCTGCGTACAAATGAAGTGCTCGAAAAAATCTCGCGCGAATACGAAGCGGGTATTCGTACTGCCGATGTTATTCACATCAAAGATCAGGATCATTCTCTGTATTTTGATTATGTGCAAAAGGGAAAATTTCATAACTATAAACCTGCCGATATTATCAAGCACATTGATCCCAAGTATTGCCGGTATGCAATGCCGTTTTTTATGGAATTAACCGAATGGTTTTACAACGACGAAGCGTATCCCGACGGACCGCCGATTACAAGCTGGTGGGACTTAACAAAACCGGAATGGAAGGGCAGGGTTTTATTTACAAATCCGTTGGACAACCATTCATATATGTGCGTATACGTGGGAATCGTTTTGGATGCGCCTGCGTTTGCCGCCGATTACAAACGCGTGTTCGGCGAGGAAATTACGCTTCACGGCACGGAAAACGCCGGCTATGAATTCCTCAAACGACTTATGGAAAACGATCCCGTTTTCAGCGGTTCCAGTTCAGAGATGGTTGAAGCTGTCGGCAGCCGCGGCCAATCGCGTCCTCCCGTCGCTTACGCGGCTTCTTCCAAAATGCGTGAACGAAAAGAAAAAGGCTATGCGCTGCAAGTTATGCCGCAAATCACTCCGAATACCGGTTTGTCAGCTTTAAATACGCTGTATATTGTAAACGAAGCGCCGCATCCTGCCGGCGCAAAACTTTTAATTCGTTGGCTCATGGGCGAGGCGGACGGAAAAGGTGAAGGCTTTAAACCGTTCAACACAATCGGCGGTTGGCCGCTGAGAGATGACATAACGCCGGTCGATCCTGTGCCCCTTTCCGACATCAATATACCCGATCTTGACAGAACGGATATTTATTACAAATTACAGGATGTAAACGATTTTTGGCTGTCGTTACAAGGATAGGAGGAGCGATAAAAAGCGTTGCCTAAAATAGCGGCGCCGCTTTTTATGCCGAGTTTGCGGTGCAAACTCGTTTATTTATTGCGCTTTCTCAACCGAGCTTTGCGAAAGCGCGGCTAAAAACTTCTTCGGAAACCCAAGTTTCCTGCAAAAGTTTTTATAAGAGGAGCTTATGAAAAAAAGGCTGTTTGTACTTTTTGTTGTGCTGCTTTGTGTTTTGGGATTTGTCGCTTGCGGTAAAAAAACGGCAAGCAAAGGCGTTCAAAACAAAATTACCGGTTGGGCAAAAGATGTCGAGTTGTATAAAGATGAAACGCCCGAAGAATTGTATGAAAAAGCGAAAAAAGAAGGTAAAGTTGTTATCTATTCAGTATCGAGCCGCATGAAAAAGGTAAAGGAAAGTTTTGAAAAACAGTATCCGGGTGTAATCGTTGAAGCATATGATATTTCAAACAATGAATTGCTCGAAAAAATTACGCGTGAATATGAAGCGGGTGTACGCACTGCGGACGTCATTCATATCAAAGATCAGGACGGGTCGATTTATGCCGAGTTCGTTAAACCCGGAATATTCCATGCCTATAAGCCGGCGGACATCATTTCGCATATCGATCCGTTTTATTGCAAAAAGGGAATGCCGTTTTATGTGGACTTATCCGCATGGTACTATAACGACGAAGCGTATCCCGACGGACCGCCGATTACAAGTTGGTGGGATTTAACCAAGCCCGAATGGAAGGGTAAAATATTGATGATGAATCCGCTTGACAATATTTCACATTTATCGATATTGACCGGATTGGTTTTGGATGCTCCTGCGCTGGAAGCCGATTACAAGCGTGTATTCGGCGAAGAAATTACGCTTCACGGCACGGAAAACGCCGGCTACGAACTTTTAAAACGGCTTTCGGCGAACGATGTTATTTTTATGAATTCCGGTTCGGAGATGGTTGAGTCGGTCGGTACGCGCGGACAAACAAATCCTCCCGTTGCATTTGCTTCTTCGGTAAAAATGCGCGAACGAAAAGCGAAGAATTTTGCCATTCAAATTGCCTCAAAAATAACGCCGCATACCGGTATTTCGGGATTAAATGCGCTGTATATCGTAAACGAAGCGCCGCATCCTGCCGGCGCAAAACTTTTAATCCGTTATCTTATGGGCGAGGCGGACGGAAAAGGCGAAGGTTTTAAACCGTTTAACACAATCGGCGGTTGGCCTATCCGCGATGACGTTGAGCCGGTCGATCCCGTTCCGTTTTCCGACATCAATACGCAAAGAATAGACAGCGATGAAATCTACAATAAAGTCAGAGATGTCGCCGACTTTTGGCTGTCAATTCAGGGCTAAAAATCGTACATCCGTGTACGATTTTTATACCGAGAATGCTTCGCATTCTCGCAGACAATCGGCTGTTGCGGCGTCCGTGCCGCGGCAAAGGCGAGCGGCAAGTTATGCTGCGCGGCTGATTTTTTAGGGTAGTATCAATACAAGGAGGAAGTTATGAGAAAAAAGATATTTGTACTTTCTGTTGTGCTGCTTTGCGTTTTGGGATTTGCTGCCTGCGGTAAAAAAACGGCAAGTAAAGGCATTCAAAACGAAATTACCGGCTGGGCAAAAGATGTTGAATTATATAAAGAAGAAACGCCCGAACAACTTTACGAAAAAGCGAAAAAAGAAGGGGCGGTCGTCATTTATTCCATTGCGGGACGCATGCGGAATGTAAAAGAAAGCTTTGAAAAACAATATCCGGGCATAACGCTTGAAATATATGCCCTTCCGACAAATGAAGTGCTCGAAAAACTTTCCCGCGAATACGATTCGGGCATACGCACCGCGGATGTCATTCATATTAAGGATCAAGACCATTCGCTGTATCTCGACTATGTACAAAAAGGAAAACTGCATAATTATAAACCGGCGGATATAATTAAGCACATTGATCCCAAGTATTGCCGGTATGCAATGCCGTTTTTTATGGAATTAACCGAATGGTTTTACAACGATGAAGCGTATCCCGACGGCCCACCGATTACAAGTTGGTGGGATTTAACAAAACCCGAATGGAAAGGCAGGGTTTTGGTTACGAATCCGTTGGATAATCATTCGCATATGTGTATTTATGTAGGCCTTGTGCTCGATGCCGACGCGCTTGCCGACGATTACAAGCGCGTGTTCGGTGAAGAAATTACGCTTCACGGCACGGAAAACGCCGGCTATGAATTCCTTAAACGCTTTATGGAAAACGACCCGGTGTTTATCGGTTCAAATGCCGAACTTGCCGAAGCCGTCGGAATTAGAGGACAGGAACATCCTCCCGTTGCGTTCGCCGCTTCTTCGCGGATGCGCGACCGTGCCGACAAAGGCTATGCGCTGCAGGTGATTCCGCAAATTACCCCGAATACCGGCTTGGCAGGCTTGAATACATTGTACATTGTAAACGAAGCGCCGCATCCTGCCGGCGCAAAACTTTTAATCCGTTATCTTATGGGCGAGGCGGACGGAAAAGGTGAAGGCTTTAAACCGTTCAACACAATCGGCGGTTGGCCCCTGAGAGATGACATAACGCCGGTCGATCCGCTGCCTCTTTCCGACATCAATATACCCGATCTTGACAGAACGGAAATCTACCATAAACTTCGGGACGTCAGCGATTTTTGGCTTTCGCTTCAAAACTAAAGGGGATGGGGCTGTCGAAAAAGTAACAAACTTTTGAAACATCCCCAGTTTCCTTGATATGTAGTAGGGAGAATAATATGGAAACTATTCAAAGGTTAAAAATGAAGAAAAAAGCATGTTTGTTTATTATGATATTGTCATCCGTGTTGATTTTTGCTTTCGGTAATGAGGCTGCGGGAACCAAAAAAGATTATCCTTTGTACGATATGTACTTGGGATCTAAAATCCCGTATCCGGGGCCGGGTAAAGCCGAATTAACGCCCATACCGGAAGGTTATGAAGCAAATTTTATTTATTGGGTGAACCGCCACGGGTCCAGAAATCTGTCCAGCTTTAAGTATGACAAAGCTTGGCTGGAATTGCTTGTCTTTGCCGAATCGGAAGGGCAATTAACGAAAAAAGGTAAAGTTCTGCTGAAAGAAATTCAAAAAATCGTCGAACACGAAAAAGGTCGCTACGGATTATTGACCGGTTTGGGTAAAAATGAACTTTACAAAATCGGCAAAAGAACAGGGAATTTATATAAAAATTTATTCGGCAGCAATAAACCTTTGTTGGCTGAAGCCACCTACAAGGAAAGAACTTGGGAATCAAGAGATAATTTCTTAAAAGGTTTAAAAGAGTCCGGTTATAAAGGCGAAATTACATCTACCCGGAGCGAAAAAAACACAGACCCGTATTTAAGGCCTTTTGATATTGCCGCAAAATATAAAAAATATAAAAAAGCCGGTAAATGGCAGCAAAAAATCGATGCCTTTCCTAAGATAAACAATGCCGAAGTTGCAGCCCGAAGAATCGTTTCTCCGTTTTTTAAACCCGAATTTTCGGACAAGCTGGATAAGGGCGGCCTTGAATTCAAAAGTGAAAAAGATGAAGTTGTTATTAACAATCTTGTTTCCGCCGCTTATTCTTTATGGGAAATATACACCATTTTGCCTGCTTTAAAGGAAGACGGACTTAGCGGTATTGATATGAAAAAATATTTTACGAAAGCGGATTTGCGGTTTTTTGAAAATTATCAAAATGCAAAAGCATTCTATACAAAGGGACCGGGCGATGCGGGGAAAGATTCCATCGCGTTAAGCATCATGGCTCCGTTAGCTAAAAATATGATTAACGAAGTCGATACATATTTAAAAGGCGAATCTGCATATCTCGGAATCTTCGACTTTTGCCATGCCGAAACGGTAGTTCCTCTTGTAGGATTTTTTGAAATCGGAAAATCCGCCGATTTCGCCGAAGAGATTCCGGAAGCTGTAAAATATTGGGATGCGGGTTATTACGGGCCGATGGCGGCGAATTTGGAATGGATTATATACACAGCCGAAGGCAAGGAACCTCTCGTAAAAATGCTTTTGAATGAAAGAGAAATACCTTTTGCAGCGGCAATTAAGCCCGTAAACGCTTTTTATTACAAATGGTCGGATGTTAAAACGTATTACGCCGAAAAAGCAACAAGGTTGGGTTTTGGTCTTGACACAACAGTGGAGGAAAACATCGAAACTCTGAAGGTTAAATATTAAAAAAGACAAATTTTATATACAGCCTATATCTTTTCTAAACCGCATTCCTTCAAAATGGATTGTTTCGATACGTTTGTATATTTTTTTTCTGATTTCTTCAAAACTTTCTCCTAAACCGGTAACCGAAAGTACCCTGCCTCCGTCGGATAGGATTTTGCCGTCTTTATATTTTGTATTGTTATGATAAATGTAAACATTCCTATCATCGCATGCAGTTTTTAAACCGGAAATTTCTTTTCCTTTTTTATATGTTCCCGGATAACCTTCGGAAGTAAGAACGACGGTAAGGCATTTTTCGTTTTTCCATTTAAGATCTTTTTCTTCAAGTGTTTTATTAAAAACTTTTTCTATCAGTTCCAGTAAATCGCTTTTCAGCCTGGGCAACACAACTTCCGTTTCAGGATCCCCGAAGCGCACATTGAATTCCAATATTTTTATGTCCGAACCGTCAATCATAAATCCGATAAATAAAATTCCGAAATATTCTAACCCTTCGTTTTTAAGACCGACTGAAATTTTTTCCAAAACCGTATGAACGCGCGTTTTTAACGTATCATCAAATAATTCGCTTGGAGAATAGCAGCCTACCCCGCCTGTGTTTTCGCCCAAATCATTATCGAATATTTTTTTATAATCACGTGCACTTTCCATAGGAATTATTTTATTCCCCGAAACAAAGCATAAAAGAGAGGCTTCTTTTCCGGTTAAAAATTCTTCTATGACGGCGGCTTTTCCTTCCTCTCCGAAAATTTTATCGTCAAATAATTCAGCTATATATTTTTCAGCTTCGGTTTTGCTATTACAAATCCGAACGCCCTTTCCGGCACAAAGACCGTCAGCTTTAATAACCAGAGGATAAGAAAATTCTTTTAAAACATATTTGCTTTCTTCTTTTGAAAAAACGGTTTTATACCGCGCCGTCGGTATACCGTATTCTTGCATAAACCGCTTTGCAAAATCTTTACTGCCTTCAAGCTGCGCACTCTTTTTATCGGCTCCGAAAACCCGTATATTGTTTGCTGAAAATAAATCGGTAATGCCCTCGCACAGGGGATTTTCCGGACCGATAACGACTAAATCGATTTTTTCTTTTAAAGAAAAATCCAAAATATCAGAAGTGCTTTGCAAATCAAGATTTTCGGCATAACGCAAGGTTCCCGCATTTCCCTTTATGCAGTAAAGCTTTGTCAGTTTACCGCTTTCGGATATCTTTTTACAAAGTGCATCTTCTCGTCCGCCGTTACCCACTACCAATACTTTCATTGTTCCCTCCTAGTGTCTAAAATGCCTTACGGATGCAAATACCATCGCTATACCGTTTTTCATTTAGTATCTTCTGTTTCTTCCGCTATTACAGCTTTATTATTTTTTACAATAATTCTCCGTTCACAAAAAGCTTTTACGGTTTTAACCAGTATGCAGTGCTCTATTTTTAAAACTTTTTTTGCAATACTTTCCGCGTCGTCCGTATGCAAAACGGGAACTATATCCTGCATTATGATAGCGCCCGTATCTATGTTTTCATCTACAAAATGCGTTGTCGCACCCGTAAACTTTACGCCTTTGTTTATTACGGCTTTGTGCACATGTATGCCGTAATACCCGCTTCCGCAAAATGCAGGTATCAATGACGGATGAATATTGATAATTTTACCGCCGTATTCTGCAATAAATTTTTTTGTTAAAATATTTAAATATCCGGCCAAAACAACCAAGTCAATATTTCTCTTTTTCAATTCTGTAATTACCCGAGCATCGTACTGCTCGCTATCGGGAAAATCTTTTTTTGAAAAACAAAGCGCATCTATGTTTTCATTTTTTGCGCGTATTAAACCGTAAGCGTCTTTTCTATTTGAAATAACCGCATCGATTTTTGCGTTGATTTTTTTTTGTTTTATCGCATCGATTAGCGCCTGCAAGTTTGTTCCGCCGCCCGATATCAATACCGCTATCTTTAACATAATGTTCCCTGTTTAAAATAATTAACCCCGTTTTTAAAAATGTCTTGTTTGCCTTTTACGGTATTCGTTTTATATAAGTTTTCTGCGTACCGTTCGCTATGCCCCATCTTACCCAAAATAAGACCGTCCTCACTGATTAAACCTTCTATCGCATAGCAAGAGCCGTTCGGATTATATTTCCCGTTAAGCGATGCGTTACCGTCAAAATCGCAATATTGAAAAGCAGCCAAGTTTTTATATTTTTCCACATCGTTTCCGGCAAGTTTTCCTTCCCCATGGCTAAAGACAACTTCGTGCACGGTGTTTACATCAAAATCTTGCGTCCACGGAGAATTGGTATTTGCAACGCGCGTTAATGCCGTTGTAGATACATGCGTATAACTGTCGTTACGATAAAGCGTTAAATCGTCTTCGGTTAAATCCGTAATTTTACCGTGCGGCAATAATCCCGATTTTATCAGCGCTTGAAAACCGTTGCAAATCCCTAAAATCAATTTTTTATTTTTTAAATGATTATGAACGGCATCTTTAATTTTTTTATTTTTTAAAACATTCACTATAAATTTTGCGCTGCCGTCCGGCTCGTCTCCATTTGAAAAACCGCCGGGCAGCATAATGATGTGAGACTGTTTTATTGCATCGGCAAACGCATCTATTGAATTTTGTATATCGCTTTCTTTTTTGTTTTTTATTATAACCGTTATGATACGGGCACCCGCTTCCATAAAGGCTTTTGCGCTGTCGTATTCGCAATTTGTTCCGGGAAACACCGGAATAACCACCGTAACATCTTTAACGTATTGCGGATAATATATTTTTTTCTTGCACGGTACGCTTATATTTTCACAATTACCCTTATCGGCATTATGATACAGCGGATATATTCCGTTTAAGGTTTTGGTATACGCATTATATATTTGAGCGTATTCAAATTGAACCGAATTGATAACAATCGTATCGGAAACTTCGCCGATCATTTCAAAAGGCAAGTCGTATTTTGATTCCACTACAATAGAAGCCGGAGCAAAATGCAAAATATCTTTTTTATTTACGGTAAATCCGAGTCCGTTTCCGATTGCCATTTTTACCAGAGAAGAAGCAAGGCTTCCTTCTTCCTGTACATAGGCAGATACTATTTTCTTTTCTTTAATAAATGTATGCATCAGCTCATACTGTTTGACGGTTGCTTTTATATCGGGAAAACCTTTAGCGTTTTTTATCACGGGAATATAATACAATTTATTGCCGGTTTCCTTTAATTCAGGGGTAATGATTTGTTCAATATTCGAAGGAGCACAGGCAAAAGAAATGAGCGTTTCTACAACATGTAAATCGTTAAAGGTGCCCGACATACTGTCCTTGCCGCCGATACTCGGTCTGCCGATCTCCTTTTGCGCATAAATGCTTCCGAGTAAACTTTGACTTACCTTTCCCCATTTTATGGGATCGGCTCCCAATTTTTCAAAATATTCTTGGAAAGAAAAATAAAGCGAATCTTTAGTTCCGCCTACTGCATAGACCTTTGCAACCGATTCCAGTACTGCATATATTGCAGATAAAAACGGAGAATAGTGCGATATTTTAGGAATAAATCCGTACGCTAAAATCGTTGCAGTACCGCTTACCGAATACGGAACGGGAACGGATTGTACGCTTGCCTGGACGGGCGTAAGGCGGTGTTTTCCGGCAAAGGGCATAAGCACGGTCGTAACGCCTACAGAAGAATCGAATTTTGATGCCAGTCCTTTTTGGCAGGTAACATTTAAACTGCTTAATTCTTCTAAAAGCGCTTGTTTTGAAAAGATTTTATCTGCAAAAGGATTTTGCAAACGGTTATCCGTCAGCACCGCTTCGGCATGCTGTTTTACTCCGTTTGTCGCTAAAAAATCGGCACTTATATCGACAACCCTTTGTCCGTTGTAATACATCTGTAATCTTTTTTTATCGGTAATTTCCGCCATGCGCGAATATTCTATGTTTTCGTTTTCACATTCTTTAATGAATAAATCGTAATCGCGTTTATCTATTACTACAGCCATTCTTTCTTGCGATTCGCTTATGGCAATTTCCGTAGGGTTTAAGCCTTCATATTTCATCAAAGCTTTTTCCAAATGTATTTCGATCGATTCGGATAATTCGCCTATCGCTACGCACACTCCGCCGGCCCCGAAATCGTTGCATTTTTTTATAAGTGAAGTTACTTTCGGGTTTCTAAATAACCGCTGCAATTTTCTTTCTTCAACGGCATTTCCTTTTTGCACTTGACTTGAAGAGGTTTGTAATGAATCTTGCGTATGCATTACGCTTGAACCGCTTGCACCTTGTATTCCATCCTTGCCGGTTCTGCCGCCTATAACGACGACAATATCTCCTTTTACAGGTTTTTCTCTTTTATAATTGCCGACCTTTACCGCGCCGACCACGGCTCCTACTTCCATATGCTTTGCGATATATGAATCGTCATATAATTCTTTTACATACGTAGTTGCCAAACCTATTTGATTACCGTAAGAAGAATAGCCGTCCGAAGCTTTTTTTGAAATATAAGCTTGAGGCAATTTGTCCGGATGTGTTTGCTCACGGCTTTGCAAAATATTTCCGCTGCCGCTTATACGCATCGCCTGATACACATAACTTCTGCCCGATAAGGGATCCCGTATCGCCCCGCCTATACACGTACTTGCTCCGCCGAACGGTTCTATTTCCGTCGGGTGATTGTGCGTTTCGTTTTTAAATTGAATAAGCCACTTTTCTTTTTTGCCGTTATTCGTAATATCCGTAAAAAACGAACACGCATTATTTTCTTCACTTACTTCCATATTTACATCGCATAAAATATCTTTATGGTATGTACCGGTAATGCGCGCCATATCCATAAGAGTTACGGGCTTATTGCTGTGCAAACTTTTTTTCATATCCAAATACATATCGAATGCGCTTTGCATTTCTTTTTGAAATAATTCCGATTTGATTGTTATGGTATCCAGTATTGTTTCAAAGGTTGTGTGCCTGCAATGATCGCTCCAATAACAATCCAAAACATAAATTTCCGTTTCGGTAGGATCTCTGTTTTCTTTTTTAAAATAATCTTGAATAAAAATGAGGTCTTGTATATGTAATGCCAAATTCATTTCGTTTTTCAACGATTCAAGTTTTTGCTTTGAAAATCCGTTAAACCCCGTTAAATCTTTTAATTCCTTCGGTTTTGAATTGAACGCAAATTGCAATATGCTCAAATCTTTTTTTCGTGACTCGATAGGATTTACTAAATACTGTTCTATTTGTTTTAATTGGTCTTCAGTTAATTTCTTTTTGAACACGACCAATGTACCTGTTTTTACAACGGTTTTTGCATTCGGATTTAATAGTTTAATACACTGTTCGGCACTGTCAGAGCGCTGGTCATACTGCGCCGGAAGCGTTTCGTACGCAAAATATTCATTCTCATGTAATGCTATATGTTCAAAAATTTGATCAACGGTAATTTCACAAAATACGGAATGCTTTGCAAGTTCGTATGTTTTTTCGTCTATATTGTAGATGTCATAAATTATATACAGTTCCAAGTCGGTTAATTGTAAATGATATTCCGTGTTTAACGCTTCTTGCAATTGAAGCGCTTCTTGATTATATTTTTTTCTTTTTTTAACAAAAATTCTTTTATCCATACATTAACCCTCCTGTAAAATTACCCGTGCGTTCCCTTCTATTACTTCTCCGACCTCATACACTTGTTCATTTAAATTTTTTAAAATACTTTTTATCGGTTCCGCATCTTCTTTTTCCACAAACAGCAGCATACCGATACCCATATTAAAGGTACCGAACATTTCTTCTTTGGAAATATCTGCCCATTGCCGCAGCAGCTGAAATATTTTCTTTTGCGGCAGTTTGGATTCGTACAATTTTGCATCAAGGTTTTCGCTTAAAACTCTCGGAACGTTTTCGTATATGCCGCCTCCGGTGATATGACACAGCCCGTTTATTTTGTGTTTTTCCAAAACCGCTAACACCGCTTTTGCATAAATTTTTGTCGGCGTTAAAAGTTCTTCCTGCAAGGTTTTTTGAAGCTCTTCTATATAAGTGTTAAGCGGAATGTTTTTATGGTCAAAAATAATTTTTCTTATAAAGAAAAACCGTTACTGTGCACGCC
>CAJPNP010000021.1 GCA_905372025.1 uncultured Treponema sp.
TGACGGCGTTTTGCACCATGTCTTCGCTGTCGTCAACCGCTTTCGAAAGAAGCGGAAAGACGCCCCAGTTGAGGAGCATTTGCCGCTGTACTTGCGCATTGGGCGTAACGGCGAGAATCGCCTGTTCGGGGCGGAAGGTGCTTATCATGCGCGGGGTATTTCCGCTCATCGTCGGAACGACAATCGCGAGCGCTTTGATTTTATCCGCCGTTTCGTACGCCATTTGCGCCATAATTTTGCCTATCGCGATATCGGCGCCCCTTTGCGGCAGCGCGGCCTTTATGCGCTTGCAGTACTGTTCGCTGTCTTCGACCGTTTCCGCAATGCGCGCCATTGTTTCGACCGCCTCGGCGGGGTAGGCGCCGTTTGCCGTTTCCCCCGAAAGCATAACCGCATCCGTGCCGTCAAAGATGGCGTTCGCAACGTCGGTCAGTTCCGCCCTCGTCGGCCGGGGATTGACGATCATCGAGTCGAGCATTTGCGTCGCGGTGATGACGGGCTTTCCCGCCCTGCGGCACTCTTCGATGATGCGCTTCTGCGCAAGCGGAATGCGCTCTATCGGGAGCTGCACACCCATATCGCCGCGCGCAACCATAACGCCGTCGGCCGCCTGCGCGATTTCGGCGATATTGTCGAGCCCTTCTTCATTTTCGATTTTTGCGATAATTTTCATATTCGAACCGAGCGATTCGATATAGCGCCGTATTTCATGCACTTCGCTTGCAAAGCTCGTAAAGCTTGCGGCTATAAAGTCGCAGTTCATCCGTACGGAAAACGCGATGTCGGCCTTATCCTGTTCGCTCATAATCGGAAGTCCCGCGTGCAATCCGATGAGATTGACATTTTTTTTGCTTCCGATCGCCGCCGTATTTGCCGCCGTACACAAAACCTTTGTTCCGTCGGAGGATTCGACGTCCAGTTCGAGCAGGCCGTCGGCAACGAGGATTTTGTGCCCCTGTTTTATACGGTTCGGCAAGTCGCGCCACGAAAGCGAAATATGCGCCGCATCCTTTCCGTTTGCCGCCGTAACGGGGCTGTCGTCGGCAGTGACGATGACGCGCTCGCCTTTATTTATCGTAATCGTTTTATTGTCCGGCACAATACCCGTTCTGATTTCAGGGCCTTTGGAATCCATCATAAGCGCGACGGGCTTGCCGATTTCGCGCGACAGGCGCCGGATGCGCTCCATCATCTCTTTTTGGCTTTCGTGCGTCCCGTGCGAAAAGTTAAAGCGCGCGATATCCATACCAGCGCGTATCATCTTTGAGGCGATAGCATCGTTATTGCTTGCGGGCCCTATTGAACAGACAATCTTTGTTTTTCGTAACGACATAACACGAGTATAGCATAAAACGCTTTTTGTGTAGAGTGGGAAAGAAGTCAGACAAAATATTTAACTTAAATACTTTCGACTTCTTGCTTGGAAAGACCAGTCATCTTCTGAATAAAGGAAACCTTACAGTTTTCCGCTTTCATCAACTTTGCCGTTTCGAGTTTACTTTGATAGGCACCCTTTTCAAAGCCGATTTTTTCGCCTATAAGGGAACCCTGTCTAAGTAAATCATCTTTATGAATATTTAATGACATATACAAACTCCTGAACCTTTCATTGTTTTTAGTCGTTTCAACAAGCGCATCGATATTCTGCGTAAAATGACTTGTTGCCCGCTTTTCGCACAGATAGCGCAACAACGCATGCAATTCATCGTCTTTTTCTTTGCCGTATGCACTTGCATTATAAAACACTTTTACCGTTTTGTCTGTAAGAAAAAGAGTATTATCTTCTCTGCATGTGTTTTCAAAGGTATATACGGGAAGTCCTTTATCAAACGGATCCTGTGTACAAATAAAGATAACATAGCTCTCTTTGAGTTCCGCATAACTTTGACCGCGCAGTAAACAATCCACGTCCATGAGGCTTTGATAGTATCGTGTACGCTTGGGTAAATCGGGTGGAATTGACGTTTGTATTTCGATATCGAAAACACGGGAAGGCTCGGCAACATAGACGTCAAGGCGGATACCTTTACGTTCGTAAAACGGAGCGATAGTCTTTTGCAAAGACGGGTATTCAATTTTGCCGACTTTGATATGTAGTAAGCGTTCAAGCACGCCTTTACAAATAGGTTTGTTTTTCATGATAGTACCGAACATAAAATCATCGGTAAAAGTCAGCTCCTCTACGCTTTTGTGACGGGGAAGAGAATCCATACGCGCCTCCTTTGAACACAGGTTTTGAGCGGATAACCGCTCATCTATGTTATAGGCGTTGCGGATGAAAAAAGTGTGAAAAAAGAGTTTGTAAGGATAATTCAATCGGTGTAACTTGAGTGAATTGTAGCCTTCCCCCTTTTCCCCCTCACATCATTTCGCTATACTGAGCGCATGAATACGCAAAAAGCAAAACAGCTTATCGATTTTATAGACGCGAGCCCTTCCGCATTCCACGCGGTGCAAAACGCCGCTTCTCTTTTGGAAAAACACGGCTTTAAGCGCTTAAAACGTGAAGACGACTATGTCTTGGAAAAAGGCGGCGCTTACTATACGGAATATAACGGAAGCGCCCTTGTCGCCTGGCGGATGAGCCGCACGGGCGGCATCGAAAACGGTTTTAGAATTATCGCAAGTCACAGCGATTCTCCCGGTTTTAAAATAAAACCGCGGCCGGAAATCGCCGTTCAAAACCACTACGTAAAACTGAACACGGAAGTATACGGCGGGCCTATTTTATCGACGTGGTTCGACCGTCCGCTGTCGGCCGCAGGCCGCGTCGTTTTGAAAAATAAAAACAACGGCGAAAGCATTTTGAGCTGCGAAAGCGTACTGTTCGACTTTGAAAAACCGGTGCTGACGATTCCGAATCTTGCGATCCATATGAACCGTGAGGTAAACGAAGGCTTTGCAATCAATAAGCAAAAAGATACGCTGCCGCTTTTAGGCATACTGAACGATACCTGCGAAGCCGATAACTTTTTGCTTACGTTGATTGCCGAAAAGCTGGACGTTCCCGCCGAGCGCATTTCCGACTTCGACTTGTACCTCTACGATACGCACAAGGGCTGCTTTACGGGAGCCAGCGGCGAGTTTTTTTCGTGCGGCAAAATCGACAATCTGGGTATGCTGTATCCGTCCGTAGAAACGCTCGCGCTTGCAAACCCCTGCGATTGCATACAGGTTGCGGTTGTCTTCGATAACGAAGAAGTCGGCTCTGCAAGCGCCCAGGGGGCCGGAAGTCCCTTTTTCCACGATACGCTGTACCGTATCGCTTCGGCCGTATGCAAGGATAATACGTATGAACGTATGCAGCGCTCGCTTGCAAAATCCTTTATGATTTCGGCAGACCAGGCGCACGCCCTTCATCCGAATTATCCGGAAAAAAACGATATAACCAATTTTCCGCTTATAAACAAGGGACCGGTTATAAAAAGCGCCGCGTCGATGAGTTATACATCGGACGCCGTTTCATCGGCCGTGTTCAAAGAAGTGTGCCGCCGTGCAAATGTTCCCTGTCAAATATTCGTAAACCGATCGGATATAAAAGGCGGCTCGACAATAGGCCCCATTTCAAGCGCCCATGTGCACATACGGAGCATTGACATCGGGAACCCCATCCTGGCCATGCATTCCGTACGTGAACTCGGCGGCACGCAAGACCAGGAGTATATATCGAAAGCCTTTGCCGAATTTTATACTTGCAGCTGAAGCAGGAATTCAGCATAAACGGGAAAGCGTTACGCTTTGGCTTTTTTTACGCCGCCTGAAGCAAGTTCGGCAACGGAGGTAACGATTCCGGCTAAATTTTGGATGTCCGACGGAATGATAATCTTTGTTGCCTGACCGTTTGCCGCTTTTTCAAGCGCTTCCAAACTGCGCAGCCGGATAACCGCTTCATCGGCGCATACGTTTTTAATCATCGCAAGACCGTCGGCGGTTGCCTTTTGCACTTCGCGGATCGCCTGCGCTTCACCTTCGGCTTTACGTATGGCGGCTTCCTTTGCAGCTTCGGCCTCCAAAATCAACGATGCTTTTTTACCTTCGGCGACAAGGATGGCTGACTGTTTTTGACCTTCGGCAATCAAAATGGATTCGCGCCGTTCGCGTTCGGCCCTCATTTGCTTTTCCATCGCTTCCTGAATGGAATCCGGCGGAATGATGTTTTTTACTTCAACGCGGTTTACTTTGATGCCCCACGGGTCGGTCGCTTCGTCCAAAATGCTGCGCATTCGCGTGTTGATAACGTCGCGGCTCGTAAGCGTGCCGTCCAATTCAAGCTCGCCGATAATATTGCGCAGCGTGGTTGCCGACAGATTTTCGATGGCGTTCATCGGATTCTCGACGCCGTAGGTAAACAGTTTCGGGTCGGTTATTTGAAAATAAATGACGGTGTCGATCATCATCGTAACGTTGTCTTTGGTGATAACCGGCTGCGGCTTAAAATCGAGCACGCGCTCTTTGAGCGATACCCGGTTTGCGATGCGGTCGATAAACGGAATTTTTACGTGAAGTCCTACCGACCACGTGCACATGTAGCCGCCCAAGCGTTCAACGATAAAGGCTTTTGACTGCGGGACGATTCTGATATTCGGAATGATGACAATCAAAATCAACAGAGCGACGGCAATAAATGCGTATAACGACATAGTTCCTCCAAAATATAAACGGTTAAAATATTATTGTACCTTGCGCACGACGCAGGTAACGCCTTCAATTTTTTCGATAAGACATTCGCTGCCTTTTTCGATACCGGTGCCCGATGCGCTTTTTGCCGACCACCGTTTGCCTTCGATTTTTATCTCGCCTTTTTCAAGCTCGCCTATGGTTTGGGTTACGAGGGCTTTTTGCCCGATAATCGAGTCGGCGTTTGTTTTCGTTTTGTTCGCTTTCAGTTTTTTCAGCGCAAAGGGGCGGGTTAAAATCAGCAGCGCGCAGGCAAGAATTAAAAACAAGCATATTTGGTACACGGCCGCTATGGGCAAAAGCGACACGAATACCATAACGAGCGCGGCAATCGCAAACCAAATGGTTGTAAGCTGCATTGTCATGCCTTCGGCCGCAAAGCACACTACGGCAAGACCGAACCACACCCACGGAAGATGCTGCGTCAACATTTCTTTCATGCCGCCACTATAGCGCTTTTCCGGCTTTTATGCTAGATGAGTAAGCATTACACAAAGAATAATTATGGGCATAACAGCTCCGTTCAAAATGGTGGAAGGTACAATAAAGCATTTTGTATTTGCATTACAATGTACTTGCAAAAACATTTTTTTATAGTATAATACTATAATAGAGGTTGAGTATGGCAAGTACATTGGTTCAAATCCGTGTTGATGAAAAGTTAAAAAACGATGTGTCAGCCGTCTATGAAAATCTCGGGCTTGATTTATCGACAGCGGTACGTATTTTTTTTAAGCGCAGTATTGCCGAGAATGGTATTCCTTTTAGTATGAAATTGGGAAACTATGATCGGGATACCGTAAGAACACGGATTCCGCAAAACGTACTATCGGCAATGCAGGCAATGGCGCAAAGCGCTATGTCAAACGGTATTTCCGACATGAGCCTCGAAGAAATTAATACCGAAATCGATGCCGCTCGCAAGCGATAATGGGGTGCCTTTGTACGCCGTCATTGATACGAATGTTCTTGTTTCCGCATTCTTAAAAGAAAATTCCGTTCCGCGCTATATTATCGACTATATGTATGCGGGTAAAATTATCCCTGTCTACAATGAGGAAATCATTGCCGAATATTCCACATTACGGGTAATATAAAACATTTTCCTGCAACCTCTTTTGTCGTAACGCCGCGTCAATTTTGGATGTACTTGCACAGTAAGTCGATGAATTAAAATTCTTTCGCGCATATATTACGTAATATACGCTTATAGCAAGTGAATTGAGTGCCCATGAAAGCGGGAAGCTTGCCAAAATATACAGTAAATCGTTGTTGTGCGGCACGGCAAACAGTATCCACGCTATGCGCGTACCGCATGCGCTGATAAGTGTTATAAGCATGGCGGTAAAGGTTTTACCCGTTCCTCTGATTGTGCCGGCAAACAAATCGCCGAACAAGTCGCAAACATAAAAGGGAGCTATAAAATGCAGTATGCGTACTGTGACGGGAATTATATTGTAGTCGGATGCGCTTATAAATAATTTTGCCAATGTGCCGCCGTACAGATACAAAACGGCGCTTATAATCGCTATCGTACAAACATTTATGAGGGCGCCGTAGAGCGTTCCTCTTTTTATTCTGCCGAATTTATGCGCGCCGTAGTTTTGGGCGGAAAAAACCGAAACGGCGGAAGCTAAGGAAGATGAAGCAATCCATACTAAAAAATCCATTTTGCCGCACAAAGCCCACGCCGCAATATTGTTGGTGCCGGTGGCGTTTATGCTCGATTGTATAAATAGGTTTGCCAAAGGGTACACCGCCGACTGAATGCCTACCGGAAATCCGAGCTGCACAATGCGTTTAAGTATTGCAGCATTGCATCCTATTTTGTGTTTGTGCGGCATACCGGCTGGCACACCCGTTATAGCGTCCGAAACACATGCTGTATCGGTTGGAACACCCACTATGCCGGCAAATTTTGATTTTATAACGATTGTACAAACCGCTGCCGCACTGAGCGCTTGCGATACGGCGGTAGCTGCAGCCGCTCCTAAAATATTCCATTTTAGATAAACTATAAAAATCAAATCCAAAACGATATTGAGTACGCACGAACCGATTAAAATATACAGCGGCGTTTTTGAATCTCCCAGCGCGCGCAATATAGCCGATCCGATATTGTAAAGCATCATACCCGCAAATCCTGCAAAATATATTTGCACGTAAGTTAAAGCAAAAGGGTACAGGTCTTGTGGAACCGCTATTGAGTTGAGCACGTACGGTGCGGCGAAAAAGCCTGCTGCCGATAAACCCAATCCGCCTGCAAGTGCAAACAACAATGAAGTTTGAATCGTCTGTGCCAATTTGCCGTTTTTTTTTGCACCGTAATATTGCGAAATGATAACGGCGGCTCCCGTGGCAAAGCCGGTAAAAAAGAGTACCGGAAGCCGCAATAAAGCATGTACCGAATCTATTGCGCCCAAGCCGATTTTTCCCGTGTATTTTCCGATAATGACGGCATCTGCTGTTGTGTACAGTTGCTGCAGTATATTCCCTGCAAGAATAGGCAGCACAAACAAAAAAAGTTTTTTGCCTATCGCGCCTTCGGTAAAGTCGATGTTTTGTGCGGATTTTTCCATCGCTCTCCTTTCGAATGTTTAACGCTTGCCGAACTTTTCTATGTAACCGAGAATAAAAATCGCGAATACGATTGCCGGCAAAATCCACGTGACGTAAAAGCGCAGTTTTGTCGGAAAGCGCAAGCCCTTTCCCGCATCCGCTTCGGCGATAAAGTTGTTCCAGCCCCAGCCGTTTTTGCGGCAGCAAAAAAGCAAAAATATCATAGAGCCGAGCGGCAAAAGGTTGTTGCTGACGATAAAGTCTTCCAAGTCCAAAAAACTCGTTCCGCTTCCCAAGGGCTGTATATGCGAAAGCACGTTAAAGCCCAAAGCGCACGGAAGCGACAAAATGCTTATCGCAACGGCGTTTACGATGACGGCCTTTTTGCGGCTCCAATGCAGAATATCTATCGCATACGAAACGATGTTTTCAAAAACCGCTATAACGGTCGTCATTGCGGCAAAACTCATAAATACGAAAAAGAGGCTGCCCCAGAGTCTTCCGAGCGGAAGCGCGTTGAAAATATTGGGCAGGGTAACGAATACAAGGCCGGGACCCGCTCCCGCATCGACACCGAAGGCCGCGCTTGTCGGAAAGATAATCATGCCGGCCATAAAAGCCGCCAGGGTATCCAAGCCCAAAATGCTTAAGGATTCGCCGGTTAAGCTGCGTTCTTTTTCGATGTAACTTCCGAAAATGGTCATTGCGCCGATGCCGAGGCTGAGCGTAAAAAAGGCTTGCCCCATGGCGGCGTAAACGGCGCTCCAAAGTCCGTTTTCAATCATGCGGTTAAAATCGGGCTTCAAATAAAAGGCGATTCCCTTCGATGCTCCCGGCAGCGTTATCGCGCGGATAACAAGCAGCAGCATAATCACGAATAAAAACGACATCATTATTTTTGCGACTTTTTCAACGCTGTTGCGGAGGCCCCCCGCGCACACGAGAAAACCGATTGCAATCGTGATAAGCATCCAAAGAACGTTTACGGAAGGATTTGCGAGCATGGAACCGAAAAAAGAGCTCGTTTGTTCGGGATTCAATCCGCTCAAATCGCCCTTTACCATTGCGTAAAAATAATACAGCATCCAGCCTGCAACCGTCGTATAAAACATCATTAAAAGATAATTGCCGGCGATGGCAACGTAACCGAACACGTGCCACTTGGTACCCGCAGGTTCGAGCTTGCGGAAGGCGCCGCCGATGTTTTGCCGCGATGCGCGCCCGACCGAGAATTCCATAATAATGACGGGAAGTCCGAGGATAATTAAAAAAATCAAATACATAATGACAAAGGCGCCGCCGCCGTAAACGCCCGTTATGTACGGAAAGCGCCACACGTTTCCCAATCCGATTGCGCACCCGGCCGACAAAAATAAAAAGCCCAAGCGGCTTGCCAACGTTTCTCTTTGCATGCTTCATCTCCTCCGAATCATAAAAAAAAGTTGGAAACAGTATACAGGAGTTTGCATAAATATGTAAATAAGAATGTGTGGAAATTATATTTTGCAGGACAGTTCCCTTATCCGTCCAAGTATGATATAATATGTATAGTTGTACCACGGATTAAAAGAAACCATAATAAGGAGAACATGTATGACAAACTCAAACAAAAAAACTTTTGCCTTTACACTCACGGGAGCTGCGCCGCTTATTATATCTGCAGTGCTGGCATTTGCAGTTTTGACGATTTTTAGTGCCTGCTCCAACAGTGCCGGCGGCGGTACAGGCGGCGGAGGGGTAACACCTCCTACTACTACCGATAAAACGTACACGGTAGACGGAGTACGCTTTACGTTAAAAAGCATAGACGCCGTATCTGACAAAAATATCGGGCACGACGATGAAAACGATAACAAGCCGCATCCGGTAAGTATTTCCGCCTATTACATCGGCGAAACCGAAGTAACACAGGAACTGTGGAGTAAAGTGATGAGCGACAACCCGAGTAACTTTACGGGTAACCTTAAAAACCCGGTAGAAAAGGTAAGCTGGCTGAACTGCATTGTCTTTTGCAACGAGCTGACCAAAAAAGTGACTGAATTGGGAGCAGGCGAATGCGTGTATTATACCGATGCCGCATTCAGCACCGCATATACGGCAACGGATGCCGCAAGCAACACTATTCCGCATGCAAAATGGGATGCGAAAGGATTCCGCTTGCCGACCGAAGCCGAGTGGGAATGGGCTGCTCTCGGCGGTACGCAAAATAAATGGGCGGGAACGAACGAAAAAGCGCAGTTGAAAAACTATGCGTGGTATGTCGATAGCGACGGAGGGGATGCAAACAATACGACGCACCAAGTAGGCACAAAAACCGCAAACGGCTACGGCTTACGCGATATGAGCGGGAACGTACAGGAATGGTGCTGGGATATATATGACAGCCTGCCTGATCCGCTGCCGCCTGACTATACCGGCGCTGCTAGCGGTACCGACCGCGTTGCTCGCGGTGGTAATTGGGGCGTTGGCTCGAATGAAGCGGCTTGTTCCTATCGAACGGCTGCTGACCAAACAGCTTCAGGCGCCAGCGAAAATATCGGCTTGCGCATAGCGCGCTGCCTTTAAATTCGGAGGTTCTAATGAGTACGCATATCGGCGCAAAAGAAGGTCAAATTGCACAAACGGTGCTGCTGCCGGGGGATCCGCTGCGCGCGCAGTTTATAGCGGAAACGTTTTTGGAAGGCGCCGAATGCTACAACAAAGTGCGCGGCATGTTCGGTTTTACGGGAACGTATAAAGGAAAGCGCATTTCCGTTCAGGGAACGGGTATGGGGCAGCCCTCGCTGTCGATTTACGTGAACGAACTGTTTCAGTTTTACGGCGTACAAAACGCAATCCGCGTGGGAACCTGCGGCGCCGTTCATACGAGTACAAAAGTGCGCGACGTTATTCTCGCTTCGAGTGCATGCACCGATTCATCTTTGATGACCCAGCGCTTCGGTTCTTTGCACTTTGCGCCGACTGCAGACTTTGAACTGCTCGAAAAAGCGCGCTCGGTTGCGCTCGAAAAAAAAGTTGCGCACCACGTAGGCTCGGTCGCTTCGAGCGATTTGTTTTATGACGAAAACGAAAACTGGAAGTTGTGGGCGCGCTACGGCGTTTTGGGTATCGAAATGGAAGCTGCCGAACTGTACACGCTTGCGGCAAAATTCGGCAAAAAAGCGCTTGCAATCCTTACCGTGTCCGACCACATCGCAACCGGCGAAAGTACATCTTCCGAAGAACGCCAGCTTACGTTTAAACAAATGATGGAAATCGCGCTGGAAACCGCCGCGGCAGTAACAAACTGATCGGTACCGGCATAAGTAAGCGTTTTTTACTTGACAATATCCTTTTTCACGCCTTATCATTGAAAGAATAAGGAATAGGAATAAAGGAGTGTTCTCATGGATTTTACAACGAGTCAAATTCGCAATATTACCCTTGCCGGGCACGGCCAAACCGGAAAAACCGCCTTTTTCGAACACTTGCTCTATGCCGGCGGAAGCATTTCCAAGCCGGAAAGCACGGAATCGGGAAAGACGGTCAGCGACAATTCTCCCGAAGAAATCGAGCGGAAGATTTCGATATATGCGTCCCTTGCCCATATTACGTGGAAAAACATCAATATAAACGTGTGGGATACCCCCGGTTCTTCGGACTTTGCAGGTGAAGTTATCGCGGCATTCCGCTCGACCGAATCGGCTCTTATGCTCATAGACGGAAGAAGCGGCGCTCAAATAGAAACGATAAAATTATGGCGCGATTTGGACAGGCGCAATAAGCCCCGCATGATTTTTATCAACCGCTGCGAAGAAGACAGAACCGATACGGCCGCCGTTTTAAAAGATATCCGTGAAAAGTTTAAAGTCGAAGTGTGCCCCGTTACGATTCCGATGGGCAAGGGGGCATCCTATAAGGGCGTTATCGACGTCATGCAGGGAAAGGCATACCTTGTTCCGGCGGCCGGCCAAAAAGAAAGCGCTTCCGATATTCCCGATGCCTACATGGCCGATTACGAAGATGCGCGTGCCGTGCTTGCCGGAGCCGCCGCCGAAGGCGACGAAGAGCTTTTGGTAAAATTCATAGATGACGGCGTATTGACGAACGAGGAAATCGAGCGCGGTTTAAAAATCGCTTTGCTGAATAACCGCGTTGTTCCGGCCTTTGTCGGAAGCACGCTGCAGGATTCGGGCTTTGCCCCGCTGCTCGATTTTATCGCCGACATTGCCCCCGATCCGGCGCAGGCAATAGAAACGGCCGTCGGCCCCGACGGTAAAACGGCAGCGGTAAAAGTTTCTTCCGACGGCTCGATGAGCGCGTTGATAATCAAAACGTCAAGCGATCAGTTTTCGGGGCGTTTGTCGTATATTAAAGTTATAACCGGAACTTTTAATGCCGACAGCGAAGTGTTCAATATCGGTGAAAACCGCAAAGAAAAGGTCGGCAAGCTGTACCGCTGTACGGGCAAAAAACTTGAAGAAATAAAATCGCTGTGCGCGGGCGATATCGGTATTGCGGTAAAACTGCCTTCGGCGCGCACGAGCGATACGCTCGCCTCGGATGCCGCTTGTATTCCGTTTGTGCGCCTTCGCCATCCGGAGCCGGTGTATTCGATGGCGGTTTCGGCAAAAGAAAAACGCGACGAAGACAAGATGAGCGAAATGCTTGCCCGCATTGCCGAAGACGACAGAACGCTTTTTTATAAATACAATCCGGAAACAAAGCAAAATGTCGTTTCGGGCATGGGCGAACTGCACATCAATATTACGCTCGATAAAATCAAAAGCCAAACAAAAATCAATATAGAAACGGCCGTGCCGCGCGTTGCCTACCGCGAAACGGTGCAGCGAAAAGCGCAAGCCGAATACACGCACAAAAAACAATCCGGCGGGCACGGTCAATATGCGCGCGTCGTGCTTTCGGTCGAAGCGTTGCCGCGCGGCGAAACGTATAAATTTACGAACGCCGTATTCGGCGGCGCCATATCCAAGGGGTATATTCCCGGCGTCGAAAAGGGCGTAAAAGAAGCGATGGAAAACGGTGTACTTGCCGGTTATCCCGTCGTCGATACGGGCGTTACCGTCCTTGACGGCAAAGAACACCCCGTCGATTCGTCCGAAATGGCGTTTAAAATCGCCGCCCGCAATGCGTTCCGCGACGCGATGAGATCGGCCGGACCCATCCTGCTCGAACCGATTATGAACATTACCGTGTGGGTCGAATCGAAGTATTTGGGCGACATTATGTCCGATTTGTCGTCAAAGCGCGGGCGTATTTTGGGACAAAGCCCCTTGGGCGGCGGTATTGAAGAAATCCGCGCACAGGCGCCGCAAGCCGAACTTTTAAAATACGCGATCGATTTGCGCTCGATGACCAGCGGTACGGGCAGTTTTGAAACCTCGTTCGACCATTACGATCCGATAAGTGGCAAAATCGCCGACGAGGTTATCGCGGCCGCAAAAGAATTCATCACGGTTGCATCGGGCGAAGATTAAAATATGTCGCTTTAAAATTCCGCGGACTTCGGGGTGCGGGGAAAGGGGATAACGTCGCGCAAATTTGCCATGCCGGTAACGTAGCGCAAAAGACGTTCAAAGCCTAAGCCGAATCCCGAATGGACGACGCTTCCGTATTTGCGCAAGTCCAAGTACCACCGATAGTCTTCGGGATTTAAGCCCAATTCCTTTATGCGCGACAAAAGCACGTCGTAGTTTTCTTCGCGCTGCGAGCCGCCGATAATTTCGCCGATGCCGGGAACCAGCACGTCGACCGCGCGGACGGTTTTGCCGTCGGTATTCAATTTCATATAAAAGGCTTTTATCTCTTTCGGGTAATCGTACACCATGACCGGTTTGTTGAACAGCTGTTCGGTTAAAAAGCGTTCGTGCTCGGTTTGCAAATCGCAGCCCCAAAACGCTTTGAACTCAAAGCGGCCGTTGTTTTTTTCAAGCTCTTTGACGGCATCGGTGTAGCTTATGCGCTTAAAGTCCGACGAAGCGACCTTTTTAAGCGTATCGATGAGCCCCTTTTGAATGCGCGCGTCGAAAAACGCCATATCTTCGCTGCACTTTGTAAGCGCCCAATTCACCAGATATTTGATAAAGTCTTCGGCCAAGTCCATGTCGTCGTCGAGGTCGAAAAAGGCCATTTCCGGCTCTATCATCCAAAATTCGGCCAAGTGACGCGGCGTGTTCGAGTTTTCCGCACGGAAGGTGGGACCGAAAGTGTAGACGCGTGAAAGGGCGGTTGCCCACGCTTCCGCTTCCAATTGTCCGGACACCGTTAAGTTTGCGCTTTTGCCGAAAAAGTCCTTGGTGTAATCGACGAGTTCTGCGGCTTTTTCGGACTTCATACCCTTTGCGCCGGCAATGATGCCCGCTTCCGCAATCTTTTTTAAATCGAGCGTGGTTACTTGAAACATTTCGCCTGCGCCTTCGGCATCGCTTGCCGTGATAATCGGCGTATGCACGTAGTTAAAGCCGCGCTCTTGAAAAAAGGTGTGAACGGCAAATGCCATTTGGTTGCGCATGCGCCCTACCGCGCCGAACGCGTTGGTGCGCGGCCTCAAGTGGGCGATTTCGCGCAGGAATTCAAAACTGTGGCCTTTTTTTTGTAAGGGGTAGGTTTCCGCGCTCGCTTCTCCGAGTACTTCTATGCGCTCGAGCGCAACTTCAACCGCCTGCCCCGAAGCGGGAGAGGGTATGAGTTTTCCCGAAGCGTGAACCGAAGCTCCGGTCGTTATTTTTTTCAGTTCGTTTTCCGTTTGTTTGGCGGAGATTCCCGGTGCGCTGTGCGCCGCGCCTTCTCTGTCGAAGGTCAGCTGAATCGAGGCAAAGCATGAGCCGTCGTTTACTTCGATAAAGCACAGATTTTTCGAATCGCGTTTGGTACGCACCCAGCCGTATATGTCTACGGTTCTTCCGTCCGGTTTTGAAACAAGGATATCTTTAATCAATGTATGCTGCATAGCATAGTCATATCATCTTTTGCGCTTTTCTTCAAGGCGTCGGTTAATTCGTGTTAATTCGGAAAATACTGTACAAACAGGTCGGGGTTTACGGCTTGGCCGAGCAGGCGTACTTCCCAGTGCAAGTGGGGGCCGGTTGCCAAGCCCGTTGCGCCCGAAAGTCCTATTTGTTCGCCGCGTTTTACCGTATCGCCTTCTTTTACGCTGTATGAACTCAAATGGTAGTACAGGCTGTACATGCCCGGAAGGTGTTCTATAACGACCGAATAGCCCGTGCTTATGCGGTTTTCGGCCAAAACGACTTTGCCGTCGCCGCATGAAAAGACGGGCGTGCCTTCGGGGACGCCGAAGTCTATGCCGTAATGCAGGCTGGTTGCCGACTTGCCGTTTGAATACGCGTATACTCTGCGGTCGGCAAAAAAAGATGTGCGCCGCGTTTGAGTTACCGGCAAGCCGAATTGTCCGGAATGATACACGGCCGAATAGTTTACCGTGCCGAGAATGTCGTTCAAGCGTTTGATTTGCGCTTGGCGCTTTTCGTCGGCGGTGTTTGTCCGAATGGCCGTATTCTTTGCGTCAAGGTGTACGGTTTCGCTCACGAAGTCTTTTTTTTGCATTGCAACCGGAAGCGACAGCGCTTTTTCTTTTTTACCGCGCAGGCGGTAGGTAAGTTTTATGTGAAAATCCCCCGGCTCGTACCACGACGAAAGGGGAATAAGCGCAATATACAGTCTTCCCCGGTCGGCGGGAGGAACTTCGTACAGTTCGGCGCTTGCGAGTACTTTTTCGTTTGTATCGACAAACAGCAAAGCCTGTGCTTTTTCCAAAATACCGTCTTCAAGAGCCAAACGGATGAACACCGCATCTCCGGGAAAAACCTTGTCCGTATAGGTTATGTGCAGTTTTTTGTTGCCGTCGGGGAACACGTTTTGCATCGGCGGCAGGGCGCTTTCGCTTACCGTATCGGTTTGTGCGGTCCCCTGCGCGGCTATGCACGCCAGCACTAAAGCAAGTGCGGCACAGACGGCTGTTTTCATGCGGAAAAAAAAGGTGCGGCGCGAAGGCGTTTCAGCACATTGTGTACAGACGGTTGTTTTCATTGTATCCCCCGTGAATCTGCGTGAAGCTGCGTTTTATTAATCGGCGCTTTTTTTGCAGTCTTTTAATATTATCTGCGCTTTTTCCATACCGTTGAATATATTGCGTTCCACTTGGAAGGCGATGTCCAAGCGGTCGCCCGCATCGAAGTCGCGCTTTAAACGTTCCGACTGTTCCCAAAAAAAAGCGGGCCATTTGTTTTTTCCGCAGTCGAAGGTGAGCTTTAAATGCGCTTTTTCTTTTTTCCCCGTAATGATGTCGGCCGCGAGTATTTTGAGTTTTTGAGCGCTGAACAAAAGGGGAGGGTTTGCTTCGCCGTAGGGTTCGAAGCGGTCGATAAGCTGCAAGAGTTCGCTCGTCATGTATTCTTTCGGAAGCTCGGCGTCGATGCACAGCGTTTCGTGTTCCGCGGCCTTTTTATCCAATTCCATAAAACCGCTGAGTTTTTCGAGCCGGTCGGCAAGTTTGTCGAAGTCGGCGCTCATAAAGCTGAAGCCGCCTGCAAAGGCATGCCCGCCGTAGTTTGAAAGCAAATCGGCGCACGAGTTTAAAAGCGGTGTAATGTCGTAGCCTAAAGCCGAACGCACCGAGCCGACAGCCCGCCCGTCGTCGAAAAAAGTGATGACGACGGCGGGAACTTGAAACGCCGAAGCAAGCCGGCCGGCGACGATACCCGTAACGCCGCGGAAAATCCGTTTGTCCGCCGCAAGCGCAAGGTTGCCGCCGAAACGTTCAAGGCTTTCCCGCGCGGCTTTGAGCGCAATGCCGAGCGCATCTTCGGTTAATTCTTTGCGCTTTTCGTTGAGCGAAAAAAGCTCTTCGGCAAGGGCGGCTCTTTTCCGATCATCTTTTTCGATAAACAGTTCGGCGGCGACTTCGGCCTTACCGAGTCTGCCCGCCGCGTTTAAAAGCGGAACGACCTTCCACGATAAATCGGTGCTGCTTATTTTGCCGCCCTGCAGGTTCAATCTCGTAAGCACTTCCGAAAGTCCCTGCCGCGCTTTTCCCGTATTCAGCGAGGCGAGTCCCTGTCTGACTAAAATACGGTTTTCGTTGCGCAGGGGCATAATGTCGGCTATGGCCGCAAGGGCGACCAGCTGCAATTCCGCGTCTTCGGCCGATTGCGCGACCGGGTTTTTGCGTTCCGCGTATGTTACAAACAGATTAAAAAACACGTCGAGCTCGCCGTTCGCCTTATCGTTGTAGCGTGCGATTTTCGAATGCGTTTGCAAGCGTAAAAGGCTCATGTTTGCAAGCTGTTCGTTTATGCGCGCGATTTCGGCCCGGATGTCGAGCATGTTGAATTCGACGCCGTTTCCGAACGTTTTTGCCAAAAGCTTTTTTTGCAGCGGCGCGTCCCAGCAAAAAATCTGCTGACCGCGCAAAAAATCGACGAGGCGTGTTTCGTTTATCGACAGCATACCCGGAACCACCGTTTCGGCAATGCGCTCTTTTTCGTGCAGGTTCACCGTTTTTACAGCTTCGATAAGATAGGCGTCGTTCAGCGGGCGCACGTTCAGCAGGCATATTTCCTGCTTATACAATTCCGATTCGGCAAAGCGCAGGGCTTTAATCAATTTGTATACGACCGCGCAGCCCGAAATTTCTTTGAACGGGTAGGCCGTATTCGGCATTTTGGGATTGATGATAACGGTGTTTTCGGGCGGCCTTTCCGGTACGGTGTGATGATCGACAACGATTACGTCGATGCCCAATTCGCCCGCCCGCGCGATTTCTTCGTTGTTTGAAATTCCGCAGTCGACCGTTATGATAAGGCTTCCGTATTGACGCGCGAATTCTTCGACACTTTCCGTATTCAGTCCGTAATCGTCGTTGCCGTGCGGCAGCCGCCACGAAACGTCCATGCCCAGCTTGGAAAGGTATTCGTATAAAATCGTCGTACTCGTTATGCCGTCGACGTCCCTGTCGCCGAAAATCAGCACTTTTTCGCCTTCGTCTCGTGCCTGCAAAATGCGGTCGACGGCGTCTTCCATGGCTTCAAACAAAAAGGGATTGTGCAGATAGCGCTTGTCGTCTTCCAAATAAAAGAGGATGTCGCCGCCTTCGGTTATTCCCCGGCGGGCAAGAATCGACGCGGTAAGGGCGTCGCAGCCGTATTGATCGTGCAGCGCTTTTACGGTTTCTTTTGCAATATCTTTTTTAAGCCATTCCATGTGCGAATCATACCTCTGTTCTGTAAATAATTCTTTATAAAATACCTTTGCCGGCGTCGAGCGTTTTCAGTTTCGTTTCGGCGGCCTTTTGTACAAAAAAATACAAAAAATCTTTGAGCTGTTTTATGCTTTCCGAATGCAGACGGACCGTGCGCGCTTCTTTCGGCGTCTTTGAATGCACGACTTGTAAAAATTCCACGCAAGCCGTATTCAGCGGAAAAAGCGATTGCCGATAATTTTGCTCATGCGCTTTGTCCTGCGGCATGCAGTCCGCACATATAAAGGCGTTTTCGTAGGCCGAATACCACGAGGGCGTATTCGAGCCGCAATACCGGCACGTGCATAAATTGTCCTGCACGCCCATAAGGCCGATGTAGCGCCACAAAAAGCGCAAGACACCCGTGTGCGCTTCTTCTTCGCTGCACAGGTGCAGGCCGTCCAAAAAACCGTTTGCAAGAATCCATACCGAACTTGTGTCGGCGGCTCCCTGCGTTTTTAAAATCAATTCGGCGCATAGGGCTGCGGCGCATGCTTTGTATATGTTGTCGCGAATGCCGGAACGGTAATGCTCCGGATTAAAATCCGTAATCTTTACCGAATGTTTAACCGCGTCCGAATAGAGCCACATTTTTCCGCTGTGATACGGCGACACGAGCGACTTGAGCCGCCCCTTTCTTCCGCCGTACACGACGGCACTGAAAATACCTTTATCGGGGCTGAGTACCGATGCAAGCCTGTTGTTTTCTCCCGCCGCCGGTTTTACCGAAAGCACGAGCGCATCGACAGTCGAATTGCGGTTCATACCGCGAGTATATCATAAAACAAAAAAGTTTGCACGCGGCAGAGATTCAGCCTTGCTTCATATCGTCCAATTCTTTTATTTGCCCGGCTGTAAGACTATGGCTGCCGGGCAGGCCGAATGCTATGCAGGTCATCATTGCCGCCTGTTCGAGCAGTTCGATGCGGTCGAAGGCGCTCAACAATTCGGTACCGACGGTGATAACGCCGTGGTTTTCCATGAGCAGGGCTTGGTGCGTTTTTATGTGTTCGGCGACGCTTTGCGCCAAATCGTTTGTTCCCATGCGTTTGTACGGAACATTTTCAACCTCGCCCAGCATAAAATAGGTTTCGGCCGTCAGTTTCGTATTCAGCGAGCAGGGCATACGGGTCGAAAACACGCTTGCGTATATCGGGTGCGCGTGAACGACGGCTTGTATATCGGGGCGGGCAAGCAGCACCAAGCGGTGCATTTCCGTTTCGATGCTGAGTTTTATATACGGCGTCAAATTCGTTCCGTCGAATTTAACCAGTGCGATTACTTCCGGCGTCAAATTGCCCTTGTCGAGGCCGGACGGCGTTATGCAGAACTTTTCTTCATCCAACCGCAAACTGATATTGCCGCCGCTTATCGTCGTGAGCCGGCGGTCGTACAACCGCTTCATGTAAGACGCGACAAGCGCCCGTTCTTCGTAATACTCAAGTTTTCCCATCGTTTTACTCCTCCGTTAGATGCCTGTTTTTATTTCTTTTTTGAATCTTTCAGATAATCGGCTAAGCGGTGCGGATCATATACGCCCAGGTCCGTAACGACTCCGCTGCACAGTTCCGGAGGCGTAATATCGAACGCGGGATAATAGCCTTTTACGCCGTCCATCGTTATTTTTGCGTCCCATGCTTTCAGCACCGCGTCTCCGTCGCGCTCTTCGATCGTTACGGTTGAAAGGTCGGCATGCTTGGAATCGGGCGTTCCGGTAACGTAATAGGGGATGCCGTAGTAGCGTGCGGCGAGCGCCATTTGAAAGGTGCCGACCTTATTGACGATGTGTCCGTCGATTGTGATGACGTCGGATGCCGACGTAAACAGATCGACGTTTTTTGTTTTCATCGTAAAGGCGCACATGTTGTCGGTTATAACCGTTACGGGAAAGCCCATATCGCATGCGACGCTTGCCGTTAAGCGCGAGCCTTGAAAATACGGCCGCGTTTCCGCGCAAATGATACGTACGTTTTTTCCGGATTCTCTGCATGAGCGCAGCATGGTTCCCGTGACGGTATCCGCAAAGCATTGGGTTATGACGGTGCCGTTTTGCGGAATCAAATCGGCCGTGTGTGCGCCGATAACGGCGTATTTTTTATAATTGCCGTTTACGTAATTGAATGCGTACTCGAACGCCGCTTGAACGATTTCGTCGGCCGACGCGGTGCCGGCATATTTTTTTATGACGTTAAGAGAACCTTCGACGATACTTTTCATTTGTTCGACCGTTGTCGGCCGCGCGTGCGATAAGTCGTAGGCGGCTTTTTCGCAGTATGCACATATGCTTGCGGTGCCGGCGTTTTTCGCGCTTGCGTTCGCACTTGCGTGTACCGCCTGATACGCCGCTAAAGCCATGCCCATTGCGGCGGCAAGGTAGGGGCCGGCGCTTTGCGTTACCATATCGCGGATTGCCTGCGCAACTTCTTTATAATCGGTGCACGTAACGAATTCGGTTTTAACGGGATAGATTCTTCTGTCGAGAATGCGCACCGCTCCTTTTTCGTACCACGCGATGTTTTCGTATTTGAGCAAAAATGCCAAGCCTTCATCTTCTCTTTTCATGCCGTTCTCCCGCTGCAACAGTGCCGTTCTTTGTGCGACAATGCCGCCGTTTAAGGCCGCGCCGCCCGACTGCGCACTTTTATCGGATTTTATGTACCGCTGCCGCTTTGTAAAACATGCGCACAAGATCGCTTCCCGTATGCTTTTTTGCGCGCGACATAATAAGCTTTTCACCCGTTGCGATAAGGACGCGTTCCATCGGAATCTTTACGGACGTATCCGTTACCGAAGTAAGTTCCGCAACCTTTGCATCTCCGACGACGCGCCTGATTATTTCCGTTCCGGCAAAGCCGAGCGAATCGGATGCAATTTGCGCAAGATAGCGCTTTTTGAAAAGCCCGTTGTAAAGCGGAAAGTGCACTATAGCGTCGTATTTTTCCGAAAGCTTTTGCGCGCTTCCGTCGGCAATGTCGGCAATCGTCTGTTCCGCCCATGCGATAAATTCGGTACGCTCCGGTTTTGAAAAAACGGCGTATGCGAGGGCAAAAAACATATTGCCGATAACGTTTCCTATATCGTAGCCCATCGGGCCGTAAAAGGCGAATTCGGGGTCGATTACTTTTATGCCGTTTTTATTTATAAAAATCGAGCCGGAATGTAAATCGCCGTGAATAAGCGCTTGCGCATTGTTCATAAACGCATTGCGCAGCATGCCGACTTCAGCTTTCAACTTTTCGTTGCGGTACAAATGCTTTTCCACGAATTCTTCGTTGCCTTTTGTGATGACATTGCGCCCCTTATAATCGTCGTATGGTTCGGTGAGCACCAAATCTTCGGTAATGTCGCACAATTCGATATTCGTGAACAGGCGCACCCGCTCTTTTTTGAGCGCGCGGCCGGCTGCCGTGTTTGCCGCAACATCGGCGGTCGGCAAAAGCGTGTCGGCTAAAAAGGTTGAAATACGGTCGGCAAAAGCGGGGAAGGTTTTTCCTTTGAGCATCTCCGTGCGCAGATTTTTGTATGCGGAAATATCTTCCATGCACAGCGCGCACATAGCTTCATCGTAATGGTAAACCTTCGGCACCATTGCCGGTGCAAGCGTGTTTTGAACGGCAAGGATTTCGGCTTCGATTTTACTGCGCTTTACGTCCAGCTTACGGCCCGAAGACCGCAGCTTTGTGTCGGCCTGCTTGACCACAACGGATTTTCCCGTTTTTTTGTCGGTAACTTTGAACACGTAATTGATGTTTCCGTCGCCGATTTCCGCACATTCAAGCTCGGCGCCCTTTTCGAAATAGCGGAGCTTTTGCGCAACATAATCTTTTACGTCGTCGCACGTCATTAAAAAGTGTTTTGAATAATCGCCTGCCAGAACTTGCTCCTTTTGCCCATCATACCGAATAAATGCGGCTTTATACAAGGGGAAAAGTTGTAACCCCTTTTCCCCTTATTGTTGCAAAATCCGTTATTCTTGAGTATAATCGTTTCCCAGCGAGGGTGAACATGACGGATGTTTTCGAACAGGCTTTTTTCCGGCGGCTTGCCGATATGGCCGAGTCCCGCAGCCTTATCGATCAGGATTTGTATCAAAAATACGACGTAAAGCGCGGTCTGCGCTATGCGGACGGGCGCGGCGTGCTTGTCGGCCTTACCCGTGTCGGCGACGTTGTCGGCTACGAAATGATTGACGGAAAAAAGACCGCCATTCCCGGAAAGCTGATTTACCGCGGCTACGATATTAAAGATTTGGTCGAAGACGCCGAACGCTGCGACGAGTTCGCTTTTGAACAAACCGTGTACCTTTTGCTGTTCGGCGAATTGCCCGAGCGCAAGGAACTGGATGAATTCCGTTTGCTTTTGGGAACAAACCGTTCTTTGCCCGATACCTTTGCCGAAGACATGATTATGAAAGCCCCGTCGGGCGATATTATGAATAAGCTTGCGCGCTGCGTGCTTGCTTCTTATTCCTATGATGAAAATGCGGAAGACAGAAGCGCATCGAACAATTTGCGTCAGTGCATCGAATTGATTGCGCGCTTTTCCACCTTTGCCGCCTATGCGTATCAGGCAAAACGCCATTACTACGACGGCAAAAGCATGTACATCCACAATCCGCGGCCCGAATTATCGACGTGCGAAAATCTTTTGCGCCTTATCCGGCCGTCAAAAGAATACACAAAACTCGAAGCCGAGCTTTTGGATTTGTCGCTGATTCTTCATGCCGAACACGGAGGCGGAAACAACTCGTCTTTGAGCATTCACGTCGTTTCGTCCGCCGATACCGACACCTATTCGGCTGTCGCCTCCGCGGTCGGTTCGCTGAAAGGAAGGCGTCACGGCGGCGCAAACTGCAAAGTTATGGAAATGATGGACGAAATAAAAAAGCGCATTAAAGACTGGTCGTCCGAAAAAGAAGTCGCCGCCTACTTGCACAAAATTATTCAAAAAAAAGCGGGAGACGGCAGCGGCCTTGTCTACGGTATGGGACATGCCGTCTACACCGTTTCCGATCCGCGCGCGGTTTTGCTGAGCAAAAAGGCCGAAGAGCTTGCGCGCGAAAAGGGCTGCATGGACGAATACGGCTTGTACCGGCTTATCGAAACGCTTGCTCCGAGAATTTTGGAAGAAGAAAAAGGCGGCGATAAGCAAATCTGCGCGAATGTGGACTTTTATTCGGGCTTTGTGTATTCCATGCTGAATATTCCCCGCGAACTGTTTACGCCCATTTTTGCCGTCAGCCGCATTGCCGGCTGGTCGGCGCACCGCATAGAAGAAGTTGTGTCCGGCGGCCGCATATACCGCCCGGCGTATCAAAATGTTATGAGCGAGCGCAGCTACATACCCATGGCGCGCCGCAATTGACCGATTACGGGTTGATCGGTTACGGCTCGGCGGATTAAACGGACTATGAAAACGCTCCGGCTCGATAAACTGCTTGCGCGCCACGGCTTCGGAACGCGAAGCGGCGTAAAAAAATTGCTGCGCGCTTTAAAAGTGCAGGTAAACGGCAGTGTTTGCACGAGCGCCGATACCGCCGTCGATCCGGAAAAAGACAGCGTAAGCGTCGAAGGTCAAAAAATAATGCTTAAAACCCACATCTATCTTATGATAAACAAACCGCAGGGTACCTTATGCTCTTCGCGCGACGGCGCCTATCGGTCGGTTTTTTCACTTTTACCGAAAGAACTGAACCGCCGGTTTTTAGGCGGCGAGCTGCATATTGCCGGCCGTCTTGACGCGGATACCGAAGGTTTGGTTTTTTGCACCACCGACGGCGACGTAACGCACCGCATTATTTCGCCCAAGCGCCGCATTCCCAAAACCTACTTTGTTTTGCTGCGCGACGAGGCCGCCGACAGGGAAGACTATGTGCGTTCTTTTGAACGGGGAATCGACGTGCCGCCTGAAGGAAGCGAGCCCGCCTTTAGGGCTCAAAGCGCCCGCCTTGTTTGGCTCGGCGAAAATGACGCGTCCTGTACGCTCACGATTTTTGAAGGAAAATACCATCAGGTAAAAAGAATGTTTGCCGCCGTCGGGAACAAGGTCGTTTTTTTAAAGCGCCTTTCAATCGGCAGCTTACAGCTGGATCCGGCGCTCGAAGAAGGAAGTTGGCGCGAACTGACCGAAGAAGAACGCAACACCTTATTTAAAGAATTGGGAAAGGCGTGAACGAAAGAAAAACCCCTCCGCGAAAAACTTTCACGGAGGGGCAAAAGGAGAGGAGGATGCAGAAAACCCTGTTCGAAGGCTGTTGGCGTTCCTCCGAACGGTACTTACTGCTTATTGCTGTTTGTTAGCTCATGCAATACACAAAATAAACGCCCCTATAAGAAAAAGGTTACAGGGTTTATAAAAATAATTACGTTTTTTTATAAGCGGGAATTTACGGCGTTCAGTAGTGTTCGTATCGTACCCGCTCGTCAAAGCTTTTGCGTTCACGCTGCGTTCCCTGTTCGGAAGGAATTCCGACGGGAAGGATCGTACGAACGGTCAAGTTCGACGGAACGTCTAAAATCTCGGCGAGCCGGGCGGAATTCGTTCCGCTTTGCGTATAACCGTCAAGCCATAACGACGCGTAACCGAGCGCCGTTGCCGCCAAAAGAATGTTTTCCACGCACGCGCCGTAATCTTCAATTTCGAACGACCTTCCCGGAATTACTTCGACTTTTTCGGTCAAAACCGCGATAATAACGGGCGCCGTATGCACGCAGGGTTTGTCGATAACCGCCGCAATCTTTTCCAGCGTCTTTTTATCGGTTACAACGATAAACGATGAGGTTTGCCCGTTGCATCCTGAAGGTGCGCGTATGCCCGCGTCCAAAATCCTGCGGATATCTTTTTCGGGAACGCTTTTGTCGGCATACGTTCCGCGAAAGCTGAACCGTTTTTCCACAGCTTCAAAAAAATCCATATACTCCTCCTAAAAAACTTTTGCAGACAGCTTGAACTGTCGAAAAAGTTTTTTGAAAAAAAAGCACCGATTACGCTTGATGAGCGAAATCGGTGCCGGCTTTAAATTAAAAACTTCCGCTTCAGCGTGCGTCTTTAGGATTAAAAGTTGCGGAAAGAATGCCTTCCGAGCCGGGAGCCGCCTGGTACTTGTCGAACCACACGGTGATTTTACTTCCCGACACCGTTATGTTTTTAAAATTGTCGGCAAGGGGCTTGGTTCCTTCCGTGATGAATTCGGACAAAGATGCTTCCTTTTTTTTGTTGATTTTATTTTCCAGAATTTCGCGCGTAGTGCGGGAAAGCAGATTGAGCCACTGTTCCTGCGTATACTTTAAGCCCAAATATGCGGGTAAATCGGCCGGAGACAACTGCTTGTTTTCGGCGGGGAGCCAGTTTACGACATCAATATAATTTATGCCGTTTGCTCCGCCCGTATACTGGTACGTTTCGATTTTTATGCTGATAAGCGAATCCGAAAGTTCGGCAGCTTCCCACGTCATCGAAAAAGAGTGGGGCATTTTCGAACCCATCCGATAGCTTTCGGTTGAGTCGAGGTCGAATTCGGCAAAACGCTCGTTTTTGATTTTTTGTATAACCGCGTTTAAAGCCGGATGTGCGGGAAAACTCGGAAGTTCAATCGAAGAATAAAAGCGTTCGGTCTTTTTTTCTTCCGGAACGACTTTTATGTCGAGAACCTTGCGGCCCGATGTGGTCACACAGGAAAAGAGCAGTACCGACAAACATACGCCGGCGCATACTGAAAATAATTTATTCATTTTAAACTCCTAAGATGGTAGTAGTGCTTAGATAATACCGAATTTTTGTAAATTAGGCAATGCGCTTTATCTTTAGTGACAGGGCTCCTGCATGAACAAGAATCGAAAACGGAAACTATCTGTTCCTGAATAGACGCGTGAAAACGCGGCCGCTCAGGCAATTCGCTCCGCTCATAAGCCGTTCACGGTCTCTTTTTCACGCGTTTTTCATAAGTACATATTTTCCGGCTTCTTTACTCATGCTGAAGCCCTGCTCACTTAATATATAGAGAGTAGATTTTTAATCGGGTTCAACTTGAACCATTCAAGAATCTGCACAACCGCGGTTCGAAATATCTCGTTTTTCCTTTATGTGCGCGTTACGAAAAGCGTGTGTAAGGCGTTTTTGTCCAAATCCTTGCCGATGACGGTCATCTTTGCCTGCGCCATGGGATTGCAGGTTTCTATATTGTAGCGCTTGTCCACGATGTCGAATTTAGCCCATTGGCCGTTTATCGGAACAAAGCCTTTTACACGGTATATGCGCCCGAAGCGGTCCGTAAGCAATACCGAGAGATCGCCGATGAGCTCGTCAATCGAGTCCATATTGATGCCGGTAAAACCGATTGTTTCCAAGTCGGGTGTGTCGGAAAGATTTGCCTGTGTGCGCGCGTTTTTACCGGCAAACGCGTTTTTATCTATATCCAGTAAATCGCTCCACCATTGTGCGTCGGCGGTGTCGTATGTTACGATGCGCGCATCGGGGTTTATCGCCGAAAGCGTTTTTACGGCCTTTTCGGTGTCCGTCGCGCTTGAGTTTTCGGTTTTCGAAAGCACGATGTACGAAGCGTTTTTTATTTGGTCGGCGTAAAATTCGCCGAATGTTTTCAGGTATGAATCGACACAGTTTATATCGACGACGGTAACCGGTTTTAAAAGCCGGATGCGTTCATATTCTATTTTAAGCAGATTGGTAATGACCGAGCTTAAAAGGCCGACTCCCGTCGGTTCGACGATTAAATAATCGGGATCCGCGCTGTTTGCGATGGTCAGTACGGACATCGCAAAATCGGATTTCAGCGAACAGCAAATACAGCCTTCCGTCAGTTCCCACACTTTTAAACGGTTTTGTTCCAAAAGGTTTCCGTCAATGCCCTGTTCGCCGTATTCGTTTTCCATAACGGCAAACTCTCTGCCCGATTTTTCCGCAAGTTTTTGAATAAAGGTTGTTTTGCCGGCGCCCAAAAAGCCCGATACGATCAGTATGTTCATATATTGTAAGGAATTGAAGCGGGGAGCGGGACGAAAACGGCCGTCCGGTATTTTCGTCCCGTACTTTCCCCGGCTTTGTATTTTTAGATAATAACGACCGGTTTAATCAAATCGGCGGGTTTATCTTTCATTAACATAAGCGCGTCTTCAACGTGTTTGAAACCGTTGAATTTGTGCGTAATCAGTTTTGAAAGATCGAGTTTGCCGACCGAAACCAGGCTGCTCAATTTTTCCATCCGCAGTCTTCCGCCGGGCATCAGGCCGCCGTTGATCTGCTTGTGTCCCATACCGACACCCCATTCGGCGCGCGGAATCTTAATATAGGTACCTTCGCCGAGATAGTTTACGTTGCCGATTTTGCCGCCCGCTTTTAAGCATTTTACGGCTTCGTCGAAAGTATCGACTGTACCGCCGGCGATAATAACCTTATCGACGCCTTTGCCGTGCGTTAAGTCCAAAATCTGCTTGTCGATCGGGCCGTTTTTGTAGTTGATGATGTCGGTAGCGCCGTAGTATTTTGCAGCTTCAATACAAGCGGGGCGGCTTCCGACCGCATACAGTTTGGATGCGCCGCGCAAGTTCGCGCCGGCAACCGACATAAGTCCGACCGGTCCGATTCCGATAACTAATACGGAATCTCCGTACTGAACGTCGGCAAGTTCCGCTCCGTGGAATCCGGTAGGAACCATGTCCGACAACATCGGCGCATATTGGATTTCTACGCCGGCGGGTATGTGGGCGAGGTTTCCGTCCGCGTCGTTTACGTGGAAGAATTCGCCGAACACGCCGTCTTTGAAGTTCGAGAACTTCCAGCCTGCAAGCATGCCGCCGGAGTGCATCGAATAACCCGCCTGAGCTTCAAGCGAGTTCCAGTCGGGAGTAATAGCCGGAACCAAAACCTTGTCTCCGGGCTTAAAATCCTTAACCAGCGCACCGACTTCTACGACTTCGCCGCAGCCTTCGTGGCCCAAAATCATGTTGTGCCGGTCTCCGATTGCACCTTCCCATACCGTGTGAACGTCGGACGTGCACGGGCTGAGCGCAAGCGGTTTACAAATGGCGTCCATCGGACCGCATTTGGGATTCTCTTTTTCGATCCAGCCGGTCTGGCCGATCTTAAGCATCGCAAATCCTTTCATACTAAAGCCTCCTTACATAATCTTTCAGTATACCGATAATATTATATCGTAAAAACGCTCTTTTGGCAATACCTTATGCGAATTTATACAAGAAAAATATATCCAAAGCTTTTTTTATCTATAAATTATTCACGGAAAAATTATACTGCGCGAATGATTCCCGCACAGCTCCGCCGTGCAGCATTGCGGATTTCTATTCCGTCTTAATGTCTCGCACAAACCGTATAAAATCTTCCTGCGCTTTATTCGCTTTGTCGGCGGCCGCGGCGAGCTTTGTTTTTGACGCGTCCAGTTCGTTTTCAAGTTTTAAAAGCTTTGCCAAAAAGTCTTTGCCCTCCGCGCTTTCGGTACCGAGCGCTTCAAGATTTTTGCGCACGCGCTCCTGTTCTCTAACGAGTTCCGTTTGGCGGTTTTGCAAATCGGCGAGTACTTTTTGTGCGGCAAGCACTTTTTCTCTTTCTTTTATAATCGCTTCGAAGGCTTTTTTCACTTTTTCGGGCATTTCGGCATTCGTCGTATAAGCAACAAAGGATTCGGAACTCATATCGAGGATTTTTCGCGTTTCGCCGTACGTTCTGCTTTCTTCGACCTTCAACTCGGCGGTGCTTGCACCTGCGGCTTTCAGCTTAAAGCGGTATTTGTTTGCCGTCGTTTCTTCAAGGGCGGCCTTTGTCGCAAGGTCGAAGCCGGCTTTTTTTGCGTGTTCGATAATAACCGTGCGCTCTTTTTTGTCGGTGTTTTTGACGCTGTATGTCGACGTTTGAATTTGCCGGTATGAAACGTTCAGGAGGCCGCCCGCGATTTTTACGCTTTCAATATTCCGCAATGCGCTTTCGGACTTTGTGCCGCTTACTTCGATGTCGTCGCCGTAGGCGATAAGGCGCTTTTCGTTTTCGCCCAAAAATTCCAAAAGAGCGTCTCCCGCGTATTCGCCGCCGTCAAACACGGTTACGGGGCCTGCGGGCAGTTTTAAGCCCGACGTGTTTTCGACTCGTATGCAGAATTTCGGATGTACGCTTACACCGTACGGAATCGAAGAAAACGAAGAAAACACGGAAAACTTTTCGGCAGGCAGCGTCGAAAGCGTCAGCGGCATCATCATGCTTTTTTGCCGTCCGAGTTTTACGGGCTCTGTGCTCGTAAAAGCGAACATTTGTCCCGCCGTACTTCCGGCCGGGTTCGGGCCTGCAAAATACGAAGGAACCGCTTTTTCAATGCCGGCCGCTTCTTCGGCTTCTTCGTCGTAAGGTGTGTCACGTAAATCGGAGCGCAATTCAAAAGGCAATCTTTCTGCAGAGGCGGGAGCCATACTTTTTTTTGCATATGCCGTTGCCGACAGGCGATCCGAGGTGCCGGAAGCAAAGGTTTCCGCCCGGGCGCTTTGTGCAATCGCAAGCGGAAGTTCGGGGCGGTAGGTGTAATACGGCGCGTACAGGTTTTGCCTGAAGCCGACCGGGCGCCCCGTTGTAAGCGTCAGCTTAACATCGTTCCAATCCGAATCGGTCGAATTGTCGACGATTGCCCACGCTTGAAAAAGCGCTTTGTTTTTTCCCATGTCCAAGCGGTAGCTTGCCTTCCACACGGGCGCTTCCATAACATAAGAGATTTTTACGTTTCTGCTGCCCTGTGCGCCGATACGGATGCCGAGTTTACTCCGGTTTTTTGCCGATGCGTCGAGCATGAGATCAAGCGCCGTGTTTAAATCTTCGTTCCGTTTTTCGTCGGTGAATTTAAAAGTTTGAATGTCCGAAAAAGGAATGACGTGTATGCCGTCATCTGCGGCGAGCGAAAGGGAAAAGCCGTCGCCGTTTTCGCGCGAAAGATTTTTATCGGCGCTTATGATTTTGCCGGTGATTTTGTGCGGCGCAAAAACTTCCAGCTCGGCGCCTTTTTGCGATTTTAAAAGATCGTACAGCGTCGGCGCGGCCGAAGGATTTACTTTCAGGCTTTCTAGCGTTTTGCGCAGCGTATCTTCGCTTTGGTACTCTACGCTTACGGTTTTCGCCGCGGGATCGCTTACGACGAGGGATTTTAAAACATCGTTGATTTGTGCGGCCGTAAAAAGAAATTCGGCATTGCCCGAACCTGAAAGCCTTCCTTCGTGTTCGTAGCAGGCGACGCCCGAAGAATACAGCGTTACTTTTTTAAGCGGAAGGTCTTTTTCGCCGAAACTTTGCGAAGATTGCTCACGCACTGCCTGCGCGCTGAGTGCCGAAGCTCCGCCGTTCATCGCTGCGCTGAAAACCGCTGCGAAAAGCGCCGATATAACCGCAAAACGTATTTTTTTCATGTTATGCTCCCGACTTATTTTTCCGATACGGCAGAAGCCCGTTTAAAAGTCCGCCTTATTCAGTATAGCAGTCGGACGCTAACTTGCACAAGGGCGCAAAAAATACTACAATACTCGATTATGGAAGTTAAGGTTCGTTATGCCCCGTCGCCGACGGGAATGCAGCACATAGGCGGTGTGAGAACCGCCCTTTTTAATTATCTTTTTGCCCGCTCGAAAGGCGGCAAATTTGTTTTGCGTATTGAAGACACCGACCGTACCCGCTACGGCGAAGAGTACGTTAAAAATCTCTACGATACCCTTGAATGGCTCGGAATCGACTGGGACGAGGGCGGGAGCAAGGGCGGCCCCTGCGGTCCGTATGTGCAGTCCGAACGCTTCGATTTATATAAAAAATATGCCGAAGAATTGGTAAAAAAAGGCGAAGCCTACTATTGCTTTTGCGACGAAGACAGACTGAACCGCATTCGCGCCATTCAAACAAAAAACAAAATGCCGCCCGGCTACGACCGCAATTGCCGCCACTTAACCGACGAAGAAGTGAAAGCGAATTTGGCATCCGGCAAACCCTACGTTATCCGCTTAAAAGTTCCGCTTGAGGGCGTTACCCGTTTTCACGATGCGCTTTTGGGCGATATCGAATGGAAAAACGAAGACATCAGCCCCGATCCGGTATTGCTTAAAACCGACGGGTTTCCCACCTATCATTTGGCGAATATTGTCGACGATCATTTTATGAACATAACGCACGTTATGCGCGCTCAGGAATGGATTCCGTCGACGCCGCTTCACGTTCAAATGTACCGCGCCTTCGGCTGGGAGCCGCCGCAGTTTTGCCATTTGCCGATGGTAAACGGTGCCGACGGACAAAAGCTTTCCAAGCGCCACGGTGCGACCAGCGTAAACGAATTCCGCGCACGCGGCTATATTCCCGAAGCGCTGGTTAATTATGTTGCCATGCTCGGCTGCTCATACGAAGAAGGCCGAGATATTTTTCCGCTTAAAGATTTGGAAAAGCTGTTTAAAATGGAGCACTTGAATAAGGCCGGCGCGGTGTTCGATTATAAAAAACTGGAATGGTTTAACGGTCAATACATGCGCATGATGAGCGACGAAGAACTTTTTAAGCGCGTACTTCCGTTTATTACCGGAACCGGCGATGCGGCAATTCCCATTCAAGCTTCCGAAGAATTTCCCGCGCCGAAAGTCGGTCCCGAATATTCCGGGCTTGTTTTAGCCGATGACGGCACGCTCCATGTTGCGCAAAAAGAAATCGATGCGGGTGCTGAAGTTTTAAGCGATACGGATATTCGGGCAAAGCTTATGGAAGTGATGCCCCTTATAAAAGAGCGGCTGCATTTTTTAACCGAAGCTGCGGAAACGGTCGGCTTTTTGTTTAAAAAGGTTGAAGCGCCGAATATCGACGATATAATCCCCAAACGCTTGGATGCCGCGCAAACGAAGGCGGTGCTCAACGAGGCGCTGAACTTTATCCGTGAACTGGATGAGCGCACGCGCACTGCAAAAAATGCAACTGAAGGCAGCGCTCAAGACGTACCCGATACTGCCGCCTTCGACCACGAAGCGCAGGAAAATCTTGCACGCTCCTATGCCGAAAAGCTCGGCGTAAAACTCGGCGATTTTATGATGCCTATCCGCATGGCGGTAACCGGCTCAAAGGTATCGCCGCCGCTTATCGGCTCCATTTTGATTTTAGGCGCCGATAAAGCGTGCGCGCGCGTGCAAAACGCCCTGAAAAAGTTTTAGCGGGAATTCCCTATTTCCCCTTGCCGTTTAATAGGCGGAACAGCTTCTTTAAAAGCCCTATTTTGCCGAACAGCAGCCAGTACAAGAGGGCGGCGATTCCGACAAGGGGCGCTCCGCAAATTACAATATAAAGCAGGACGGTAAGAAGACCGGCGAAAAAATCGACGATATTCGACGCGAAGCGCCTGAATGCTTCGCCCATATCGGGCCATTCAAAACCGCCCGAAGAAGTCGCTCTGAACGGCAGGTGATAGCTTATTTCGATTCGGGAATAGTCGATTTGCGAAGAAAGCCGCTTCATTTTTCCTTCCATCGATTCGATGTCGGCGATAACGGAATTCAATTCATGCTCGATTTTCAGCATGTCTTCCATATTCTTTGCCTGCGAAAGATAGGTTTGCAGGCGGCTGCGCATAAGTTTGCGCGTTTCGAGTCTGGTTTGCAAATCGTAGTACCGCTCCGAAACGTCTTCGGCGGATACGCTTTTCGATTCCAGTGTGCCGATGCTTCCGGCGGACTCCATCGCCTGTTCAAAACGCGCACTCGGAATGCGGACCGCCGCACTTCCGCTATTTTCGTCGTTAAAGGACGATTCGACATAGCCTCCGTAAAGGGCGCACCATTTTGCAACGGCGATTTCGGTTTGTGCAATATCGTTCACTTTAAAATACAGGCTGCCGGTCTTTATTAATTTGCGCCCGCTTTGAGCCGTGTCCGCGGGAACTTGTTCTTCGTAGTTGTCGGCGCTCATTTTCATTTCCGCCGGGGCGCGGGCAGAGCCGGCTTCATAGGTATCTTCGTACAAGGCGCTTTTTCCGCCGCATGAAATAAAAACGGCAGCGGCAAGCAAAACCGCGGTTAAAGCTGCGGCGGTAAAAAACGGTTTGGTGTTCGGCATGGAGATCTCCTTATTCATTTATGCGAATCGGTTACGGTCAAGTATAACTGAAAAAGAGTTGATTGTACAATAAGTAAAGGACGGTGCGGTAAAAGCATTGATATAATTACTCTGTTTCCGTTATGATGAACAATAAACCGAAATGAAACACCTATATCAAATTGAAAAAACGGATAACGCATGTGCCGCGTTCGGGCGCTTTGACGGAATGCATAAGGGGCATCGAAACCTTGTGCAAACGCTTGTGCGGGAGGCACAAAAAAGAGGCCGACCTTCCGTCCTCGTAAGTTTTGTGCCGCCCGAAGGGACTTTTGTATATACGACCGAAGAAGAAAAGGCCTTTCTGCTGAAAAACAGCGGCCTCGATGTGTTGATTTCCTGCAGTGAAAAAGAAAAGTCCGATCCGGCCGCTCTTATAAAAAAAACGGGAGCGTCCCGCATTGTGTGCGGCGATTGTCGGGGAAACAAAGACGATTGCGCGGAGGGCGCCCCCGCACAGTGTGCGCAGCTGGCCATCCGAAAAGCGGCGCAAGAGCTCGGCATTCCGATTGTGATGTGCGAAGAAGTTTTCGAAAGCACCGCTGCTTGCGGTAAGAGTAAAAACGCCGGTGCTATTTCCATGCTGATGCTGGATGCGGCCTTTGAACGGGGCGACTTCGATGCTTTTTCGCGTTTGTGCGGCCGACCGTATATGATGGCCGGAAAAGTACTGCACGGCAAAGGGCTCGGCAGAACGGTCGGCATGCCCACGGCGAATTTGGGACTTGCACCGAATAAAAAAAAGCCGCCCGAAGGCGTATACGCAACGCTTACGCACATCGACGGTGAGGTGTTTAAAGGCCTTACGCATGTAGGGCGGCGTCCTTCCGTCGATAACGATACAAATATCAGCACCGAAACTTTATTGCTCGATTTTTCGCGTGATATTTACGGCAAAAAAATAGAACTGTACGTGTGCGCGTTTATCCGCGGTATTATGAAACTGAACGGACTTGCCGAAGTGCAAAAGCAGGTTCAAAAAGATATCGTCGCCGCGCGGACAGTCTTGACTGGACACGATTTGCCGCCGTTATAATTTCAGCGGTTTTTTGACGCTTGTCCGTAATAGGCGTTTTTTCCGTGCTTTCTGTCGTAATGCTTTTGAATGACGTAGTCGGGAAGGGGAGCAAAGCCGGGATTGACTGTCATGCAAATCCACGCCATTTTTGCAATTTCTTCAAGGACTGCGGCGTTGTATACCGACTTTTCGGCGTCCGTTCCCCACGTAAACGGGCCGTGCCCGCCGACCAGAACCATTTGGCATTCGGCGGGATTCAGCGCTTCGTCAAAGCAAGCGCCTTTTTCTTTGCAGCCGTGCAGTTTGTGCGGCAAAGCGACGGGGCAGGCGATTGACGGGTTTTTAAGCGTTTCGATTATCAATAGGCCGGTTTCTTTTTCATAGGCTGTTTGTACGGCTTTTTCGGAAAGATAGGGCGTGCAGGGAACCGGCCGGAAGCCGTGGTCGGCATGAGTGGTGCCCAAAAGCGGAACCGAGCGGCACGCTTGAGCCCATGAAGTTGCATAGGGCGAATGCGTGTGCGTTATGCCGCAAATTGCGCTGTGCGTTTGCAAAAAATAGCGGTACAATTGCGCGTGAGTCGGCGTGTCGGAAGACGGGTTCAGCTTTCCGTCTACGGTTTTTCCGTCCAAATCGACGACAACGATGTCTTCGACTTTTAACCGATCGTAGGGAACTCCCGACGGTTTAATCGCAAAAACCGCTTTATCCGGATCCAGCGCAGAAACGTTTCCCCACGTATAAATAGCCAAATTCCGTGCAGGGATTTCCATATTCGCCCGCCATGCTTGCTCTTTTAAGTCGGTGTACATTATTGTTTTCCTTTTGTTTCTCTATTCCCGTGCAGCCGCACAATTTTTTTCGGTATTGCCGGGACTTTTAGCTTTTCAGCTGCTTTTCGGCAAAGGCACCCAGCTGCAGATATTTTTTGTAAAGCGATTCGTATACCGCGGCGGTTTTCGGATTCGGTTTGTAAATCCGGTCTATGCCCGGAGCTAATTTTTTTTGCGCCTCTTCCACATTCGGATATAAACCTGCAGCTGTAGCGGCAAACACTGCCGCTCCAATGGAAGGCGACAAGTCGCTTTCGGTTACTTGAATTTGGCGTTTGGTAACATCCGCTAAAATTTGCATACCGACGCTGCTTTTGCGCGCGACGCCGCCGATTGCAATAATTTTGCGTATTGCAATGCCGTTTTTTTCAAAGCATTCGATAATTGCGCGCGAACCGAAAGCCGTTGCTTCCAACAGCATACGCATAAAAGCGGGCGCGTCGGTTCCGAGCCTTATGCCGCTCATCCACGCGCTAAGATTTTGGTTTGCATGCGGAGTGCGCCGCCCGTTAATCCAATCCAAGGCGACGGGAGAGGTTGCGCAAGGAGAAATGCCGGCGCACGCTTTTTCCAGTTCGGGAAGAATCTTTTTTTCGTACGCTTCGCATTCCGCTTCGCTCGGTTCGCGGCCGAGCAGAGCTTTACCTGCACCGTTTTTAAGCGGCCACAGTAGTAAATCGCGAAACCAGCGGTAATAATCGCCGTAAGATGATTGTCCTGCTTCGTATCCGATTTTGCCGCTGATAACCGAACCGTCCACTTGTCCGCAAATGCCGGGAATGCATTTTTCTTTTGTTCTTTCGCTATGTCCGATAATTATATCACAAGTGGAAGTACCGATACTTTTTACCATAACGCCTTCGGCAACTCCTCCTCCTACGGCACCGATATGCGCATCGTAGGCGCCGATACACACGGGAATATCCGCTTGTAAACCCAGTTTGTTAGCCCATTCTTTTGTCAATTTTCCCTGTTGTTCTTCGGTTGTCCATGTTTTGCTACCCAACAGCGAGGCAATTTGTGCCAGCTTGGGTTCAAGCTGCGATAAAAATTCTTTTGAAGGATAGCCGCCCCAGCTTTTGTGCCACATGCATTTATGCCCCGCGGCGCAGCGGCTGCGCTTTATTTTGTCCGGCGCGGCTTTTCCGCACAGTAAAGCGGTCATCCAATCGCAGTGTTCAACCGCACAAAAAGCGGCTTTTTTTACCTTTTTGTTTTTGCGTATCGTATGCAGCAGTTTTGACCAAAACCATTCGGAAGAATACGTTCCGCCCGAATAGCGTGTATAGTCTTTGCCGCCCCAATTTTTGCACAGCGCGTTTATTTCATCCGCTTCGGCAACGGCAGTATGGTCTTTCCATAAAATAAACATTGCGTCCGGATCTTCGGCAAATTCGGGAAGTAAAGCAAGCGGCATGCCGTTTTTGTCCGTGAGCGCAGGAGTGGAGCCGGTGGTGTCCATGCAGACGGCGCAAATAAGTTCGGCGGCTCGTTTGTTTTTCGATTCGGCTTCTTTTACGGCCGCTTTTACCGCTGCAGTAAAACTTTCTATATAATCGAGCGGGTGCTGGCGGAAACGGTTTTCTTTCGGGTCGCAGTACAAACCCTTTTTCCAGCGCTCAAAAAAGCGCACATCGGAGCCTTGCACGCTTCCGTCGGCGGCATCCAAAACAACAACCCTCACGGAATCAGAACCGAAGTCGGCTCCCAACACAAAATGCTCGTTTTTATTCATACAACCCTCCGCTTTGAATTACGTATATACTAAATCATAAGCGGAATAAAAGCAAGAAAGAGCATAGATAAAAAAAACTACCAGTTTGCGATAAGTATGCGTAAAAAGCGTCCGCTCAGGCAATTCGCTGCGCTCATAAGCCATTTACGGTCGCTTTTTACGCTTTTTTCATAAGTATGTATTTTTTACATGTTCTTTATTTATGAAGAATTTCTGCTTTGTCATGACATAGTTTTCATATTGTAAATCGACCGGCTTTTTCAAACGGCCGCTTTTTGCAGCACGGCAACCGGAATAACGCAGGTGTATACCGATTGCTCTATGTCCACATCGCGCAAGCGCACTTTGACGTTAAAGGCGTCGATAAGGTTTTCTTCGCTGATAATCGAGCGGCTTGTTCCGTATAAGCATTCGCCGTTTTGTTTCAGAATAACCGCGCTGTCGGAAATTTGCAGCGCGTGGTCGGGGTAGTGGGTATTGACGATAACGCTTATGTTTTTTGTGCGCGATAAATTTTTTATCGTATCCAAAACGGTCAGTTGATTTTTAAAGTCCAAATTCGATTCGGGCTCGTCCAAAATCAGTATCTTCGGTTCGGCCGCAAGCGCGCGTGCTATGAGCACCATTTGCAGTTCTCCGCCGCTCATTTCGTTACACAATTTGTTTTGCAAAAAAGCGATGCCGATTTCTTCCATACAGGCAAGGGCTTTTTCGCGGTCTTCTTCCGTCGGCTGGCGGAAAAATCCCAAATGCGCCGAACGGCCGAACATAACCATTTCGAGCGCATTGTACGAAAAAGTCGATTGTTTTGCCTGCGGAACGTATGCGATATTGCTCCAAAAGTCCTTAACGGAATATTCCCGTATGTCTTTTCCGTCGAGCAGCGTTCTGCCCTTGTTCCATTTGAGCAGTCCCATGACGCATTTTAAAAGCGTCGTTTTTCCGACCCCGTTCGGTCCGAGGACGGACAGCACTTCACCCTGATTCAATGTAAAGCAGATATCGTCTATGATATACCGTTTGGGATTGTATGAAAAATATCCGTGCTCAACTTGAAGAATCATGTGCGTATTCCTCCCGTCTTTTTTAAAAGAAAGATAAACAGCGGCGCGCCCAAGGCGGCCGTTAAAATCGAAACCGGAATTTCCGAGCTGATAAGGCTCCTTGCGGCGGTATCGATTAAAATCATCAATACGGCGCCCAAGCCGATGCTTGCGGGAACGACATAGCTGTTGTTGTTTCCGAACAGCATTCTGGCGATATGCGGCACCAATAAGCCGACCCAGCCGACTTGACCGCACATCGAAACCGCCGAAGCCGTGATAAGCGTTGAGGCGAACATGGTAATGAGCCGCACGGCTTTTACGTTTACGCCCAACGAGCGCGCTTCGTCTTCGCTAAAGCTTAGAATATTCAGTCTCCAGCGCACGCTCCAGAGCAAAATCATGCCGATCGCGATAAAGGGCAGGCCGATTACGAGCGTGCCGTATTTTGCGCTTGCCATGCTTCCCATCAGCCAAAAGGTGATTGCCGGCAATATTTCTTCGGTATCGGCAAGGTATTTTGCCAAGGAAACGGCTGCCTGAAACAGCGACGAAACGGCCATACCGGCCAAAATAATCATAATGATGCCGCTTTTTACGCCGTTTTTGCCGTTTGAATTGCCGATGACGTAGGTTAAAAAAAGCGCGGCGATTCCCATAACCAATGCGAACAGCTGAACGAATAAGGCGTTCAGCGAAAAAAGCAGGGCGACAACCGCGCCGAACGAGGCGCCGGAAGCCACTCCCAAGGTATCGGGAGTGGCCAGCGGGTTCGAAAAAAGCGCTTGAAAGGACGCGCCCGCAATCGAAAGACCCGCTCCGACAAAGGCTGCAAGCAGTATCCGCGGCAGCCTTATTTTAAACACAACCGAATACAGTTTCGGTTCGTTTATCATGCTGTCGCGGAAGTTGACGAGCACCGAAATCATTTTGCGCAAAGGCACATGGTACCGGCCGATGTTCAAGCACAGCAGGGCCGTCAGTATAAAGAGAACAGTCAGTATCAATAATCCGAAATAAAATTTTCGGCGATCGTTTGTCATCTGTATTTACCGGCTTCCCTTGAAGGATTGTAAATCGTGCGGATATCTTCATCGTCGATGTTCAGCTGATAAAATTTTTCGTAGAATTTTTTTGTTTCCGCATTCATATCCAAATCTTTAAAGATTTCCGGCTGATTGTGTTTTGCAAGCCATTGGAGCACAAGGGGAACTTCCGATGCGGGCGGGAACCAGCGGTACATGCCCAGCGGAAATTTGTACACTTTTTTATTTTTTACCGCTTTTATTTGGCTCCAATCGTGGCCGGCAACTTTGTTTTCGATTAAGTCTTCGGGCATGCGCGGACTGAAGTTCGTAATATAAATGATGTCCGGATCCCACTGTATAATCTGTTCCATGTTTACGGGAGCAATGCCGCTTAAATCCTGTGCAACGTTGACGGCACCCGTTGAAGTAAGCCAGTATTGACCGAAAAAGTTGCTGCCCGAAACGGTAAGCGCGCTGTCGTTGTAGTTGAATAAAATCATTGCGCGGGGCTTATCTTTTTCTTCAACCTTTGCCAAACGGGATTGAATGTCGTTGTACACTTTGCGGCCGTATTCGCCGATGCCGGCCGCTTTATCTTCTTTGTCGAGCGTTTGCCCCAAAAGCTCAATCCATTTTTCGAACGTTACAATACAATCGTAGTTGAATTTTCGCGCGCTGAATCCGACCGTACGGATACCCGCATCGCGCAACCGTTTGCTTACTTCGGGACCTGCGCCGTGGAATACAACATCCGGTTCCAAACTCAGCAGCGCTTCGATGTTCAAATCGCTGCCGTTTGTAAATTCGGTCGAAAGGGTCGTTATGCGCGGAAAGGTTTTTTCGAGCAAAGAGCCGCGCGCCGCAGTCATGGACGCGGGCGGAATGCCGATCAGGCGGTCCGCCGAACCGTCAAATACGCACAATACCGAAGGCAGCGGTAAAAGCTGATGGATAACGATTTTGTTTATTTTATTCGGAATTTCAGCCGTTTCACCGTTATGGTCGATGACTGTTCTAAAAGCCGGTTCGGCTTTTGCATTTTGTTTTGCCTTGCATGAAGTGCTTAAGCACAAAATTGCGGCTATTGCCGCAACGGCCGAAGCCGTGATTATAATCGATTTTTTCATAATTACTCCTCTTATTGCTTGAAAAATTGTAACTGTGTATATTCGGATCGTGCGGATTCTACTGCAGCGCCCGGTTCACTTGTTCGCCTATTATTTGTAAAAACGCATTACCTCCTTCGCCTATAAAATACGGTGCGTCTTTTCTATGGAATTTGCTCGAAACGCCGAAATGCGGCACTTCGATAAAAGCCGTCTGTTCGCTCTTTTTTAAAAGATTTTTAAAAAACGGGTCTCCGATAACTGCTTTAAATTCCGCTTTGTTTATGTGCGCTTTTATTTCCGATTCGTCGCGCAAAGCCGTATCGTCTGTTTGCGCCGCTTCTTTGTGCAAGCCGAATATTGTGCCGACGCATATACCTCCAATATCGTACTGCCGCTTGAGGGCGCAGCGCAGCGAATTGCAAAAAATCTGTTCGCCGAGGCACAGTACGCTCGCTTGTTCGCTTTCCGTCCGTCCGCTTTCCGCACCCCACACGCAATTTTCCTTTCGGCTGGAAACGCCTTCGAGTTTTTGCACAAAAGGCCCGCATTCACGTTCACCGACAGGATACCCTGCAATGTAGGGCATGCCGCCTTTTTTATACAGGTAGTCGGCAATTAAAAACCCCGCTTGCGATACGGCGATGTTTGCCTGCGCGCGGCCCAGCATTTTTACGTTTTGCACCGTCAGCTTTTCCATCGCACAAAAATTTACGGTAAAGCCGGCTTGTGTCAAAAGCCTTTTTAAACTTTCGATATTTTCGCTGCGCACAAAATCTATCGGGTTTGCGCCGATTATGTTTACGCGTTTTTTCGATGCGGATGAGCCGCCGTTTTTTTCGCCGTCAAAGTCGGCAAATTTATCGATTAATTCCTTCCATGCCCAAAAAATACCCTTGTCGTAATACGCGGTTCCCGTCGTTTCGATCCCGATTGCCGGAAGGCCAGATTCGGCTTCCAGTTCTTTGGCGAGGCCTTTTAAGTCGGTGCCGATAAGCATGGGCACGGGCGTTCCGATGAGCGCGAGCAGTTCCGGTTTAAGACTTTTTGCGGCGGCAATCATCTTGTCGGTTAAAACCTTGTCGTTGCCCAAAACGGCGTCTATTTCGCGCAAGCCGGAGCAAAAAATATTGCGCTCCGAATTATACCAGCGGGGCTCGTCGTAGCCGGTGTAATTGCCCGTGCAGCCGGCCGCATCGTGCATGGCGGTAAGCGCGTTAAAATCGAACATAACCGAAGCCGCCCCCGAATAATCGGGCGAAAAGGGCGGAAGCCAAATACTCAAGTTTTTCATATGACCAGCCCGTACTCCTTTATCATGCGTTCCAAATCGGCTTTTTCGTCGAGGGCGCTTACCATCATATCCATAAGCCGGCGAATTCCGTCGTAGCCGAAAAGCCCGTCGTCGTTTACCCAATTCACAACGTATTCCGAAGCGGAAATATAGCCCGATTGGAATCCGAGCGCCAAACTGTCCGGCATACGTTTATCGAACTTTAAAATGTCCGGATGCTGAGGCTGCAGGATTTCGATCTCCGGGCAGGCCGACGTTACGTCGGCGTAAGCTTGCTTATCCAAAGCGATGCACTGTTCGGCAAAAATGCGCACAACGTTGAATCCGAAGTTCAGTAAAACCTTGCTTAATGCAAACGGCGTTTTCGTACACGAATCGTCAACGATAACGGGCATCGAACCGATTTTTTCTTTTGCCCGTTTTACCGCCTGCAGGGCTTTTTCTTTGTACGGGGCAAAGTCAAACGGAATTTCGGTAAGGCCGAAAAAAGCCGCAATTCTTTTATATTGATTTTCGATTTCGTCCATGTCGTACGTAACGAATTCCTGCAGATACGGAATTTGAGCCTTTTTTTTCATATTTTCGCACGCGAACTTTCCCGCAGGCGAAATCAAAAGGTTCAGCTTGCTTTGTTCCATTTTTTTGTAATCGTTAAAATCTTTTGTTTCACTTATGTGAATGACGCGCTCGATTCCGATGCTTTTAAAAAACGCGTACAGTTCGCAGGTTTTTTCAAGGTCCGCAAAACAGCCGACCAAATTGACGGTATTGAGTTTGTGCGGATTGTATTCGAGCAGACTGTACATTGCATCGAGCGCGGTTATTATCGGCGGACGTTTGCCGTCAAGCGAAATGGGGTTCATGTGCGCAAATACGAAACGGACGTCGGGGTGCGCAATTTCCAATTCATCGACAATCGCCTGATGGTTTGTGCCCAAAAGGTCGTCTATGCAGCTTACGACAATCATAAGAACTTTGGGCTTTGCGTCCAAAGCGCCGAGCAATTCGCCGCACGCCTGCACAATCAAATCGTCATAGCCGTTGACGATGTCGCTTTGGTCTACGTACAAATACGACAATCGCTCTTTTAAATGCTGCTGGTAGGCCCCCAAAGCGCCGTGGCGTCCGCAAGCGGCGGGGCACACAAAAAGCTGGTACGATTCGGGAAGCTGCATACAGATTCTGACCAAGCCCCAGCCGCCCGTTGCGGGCGAAGTGTAGTGCAGTGTGTTTTCAAAATGATTACAGCACATCTTCGGTAACCTTTAAAACGACGGCGCTTAAATCGTCGTATTCTTTTCCCATAACCGAATCGGGGAAGGCTTCGGCAACGGTTTTCCCCAGCTTTTCGGCATCTTGAACCGTAGGACTTCGCGGCATTGTTTTTAAAATAACCGTGTTCATTTCCTTTGCCGCGCGCTGTACGATATCGTCTTCATTTTCTATATTGCGCTTGTTTAAAATAAGACCCGCGCACCGTGCGTATCCCCTGCTTGAAAAATTCTGTATTGCGCGCAAAATATTGTCCGCCGCATACAGCGACATCATTTCGCCCGAGGTTACGATAAGCACGTCGCGCGCATAACCTTCCCGTATGGGCATCGCAAAACCACCGCATACGACGTCGCCCAAAACATCGTACAAAACGATATCGGGCTTATACGTTTCGTACGCGCCCAAATCTTCGAGCGTATCGAAGGCCGTAATAATGCCGCGACCCGCACAGCCGATGCCCGGCGTGGGCCCGCCGGATTCCACACACAATACGCCGTTAAAACCTTCGAACACAATATCGTCAAGCGTAATGTTTTTACGCTCTTTTAACAGATCCAGTACGGTGGGAATCTTTTTCCCGCCGACAAGGTTGCGCGTCGAATCGGCTTTGGGATCGCAGCCGATTTGCATAATTTTATACCCTTTTTTGCTCAACGCAGCCGACAGATTTGAAACCGTAGTTGATTTTCCGATGCCGCCTTTTCCGTACACTGCGATTTTCCGCACGTTCATGCTCCTAAAAAAAAATCTTAGTCTTATATAACTTTTTTCAACAATATATCGGATTGAACGGTGAATGTCAACAAAGCGCATACCGTATTTACTCACGTAAAAATCTAACCGAAACGGTTTCGGTTACTCAAGTAAAA
>CAJPNP010000022.1 GCA_905372025.1 uncultured Treponema sp.
TTGCAAATCATTATTTGATTTCTCATGGCGGCGGTTTTATTGTAATTCCGGAAAAGGAAGTTCCTGAGTTTAAGAAGCTATTAGTAAAATATTACGAAGGAGAAGATGTATCCCATATTGCCGGTTTCATGAAAGAACGCTGCCGGAAAACAATTTAATTAATAGAAGTGAAACATTGGAAGGGATAGTACTTATAATGCCGTGCCTTTCTTCGGTACAAAGACCGACGACATATCCGCTTTTTCCAGCGTTAAAAGTTTCACTTTTTTATCGATTCCGCCGGCATAGCCGGTTAAACTGCCGTTTGTGCCGACGACGCGGTGGCACGGAATGATGAGCGAAATCGGATTGTGTCCGACCGCACCGCCGACCGCCTGTGCCGACATGCGCGCAATGTCTTTTTGCTTTGCGATTTTGTCCGCGATTTCGCCGTAGGTTATGGTTTTTCCGTAAGGAATTGTCAGCAGGATTTTCCAAACGGCTTTGCGGAATGCGGTCGTTTTCATAGAAAGCGGCGGCGTAAAGTCCGGCTTTCTGCCGCTGAAATAGATATCCAGCCAGCGGTCGGTTTGTTCAAAAACGGGAAGCTTCTTTTCTTCATACTCGGAATCGAGCGTATCGGCAAAATACTTTTGCCCGTCAAACCATAAACCGATTAGGGATTTGCCGTCGGAGGCTTCCGTTATGCTGCCGAGCGGCGAATCGTAGCGGTGTATAAAGTTCATGATAAAATTTAAAACTGCGCGGCCCATGCGGCGAGGGAAGCTTTGTCATGGCGTCCGTTCAGCAATTTGCCTTCGATGATTTTCGCATTCGGCGCGCTCGGCTGCAGATTCTCCGTCGTTTTGCCGAAGCCGCTTCCGCCCGATGTCGCAAACAGCACGATTTTTTTGCCGCTGAAATCGTAGCGTTCGAGAAAGGTATTGATGATTGTCGGCGCAATGTACCACCAAATCGGAAAACCGACAAAGACGACATCGTAATCGGCGATGTGTGCGTCCGTGTCCGCAATTGCGGGGCGCGAGGCTTTGTCGTTCATTTCGATGCTGCTGCGCGAATTTTTATTCATCCAGTCCAAATCCGCGTTCGAGTAGGGAACGGCCGGTTTTATTTCGTACAAATCCGCTCCCGCGGCATCCGCCAAGCTGCGCGCCGCCTGAGCCGTTACACCCGACGCGCTGAAAAAAGCAACCAGTTTTTTTGACATACATACCTCCGAATATAATCAATACTCATTCCGTCAATGTGAGTTTGCGCGGATGAGTCATGTTTTCGGGATTCAAAATATCGTCGAGCCGTTCCTTTGTGAGCAAGCCCTTTTCCAATATCAAATCGTACACCGATTTACCTGTTTTAAGCGCGGTTTTGGCGATGTCGGTTGCCGCTTCATAGCCGATGGCGGGATTGACGGCCGTTACAAGACCTATGCTGTTGTACACCATGGTTCGGCAGTGTTCGGCGTTCGCCGTAATGCCTTCTATGCAGCGTTTGCGCAAGGTTGCCATCGCATTGCACAGCATGTCCTGCGATTGAAAGAGGCTGAATGCTATGACAGGCTCAAACACGTTCAGCTCGAGTTGGCCCGCTTCGGAAGCAAGCGTAACGGTTAAGTCGTTTCCGATAACTTTAAAAGCGGTTTGGTTTACCGCTTCGGGAATAACCGGATTTACCTTGCCCGGCATAATGGAAGAGCCGGGCTGCATGGGCGGCAGGTTTATTTCGTTTATGCCGCAGCGCGGCCCCGACGACAAAAGCCGCAAATCGTTGCAGATTTTTGAAAGTTTAACGGCGAGCCGTTTTACCGATGAAGAATACATGACAAAAGAGCCGGTGTCTTGGGTCGCCTCTATGAGGTTGGGCGCAGAGACGAGGCTTGTTCCCGTAATTTCGCTTAAATGCACCGTTACCTTTTCCGCATAACCGGGTTCGCTGTTGATGCCCGTACCGATAGCGGTTGCTCCCATATTGATTTCCAAAAACAAGCGCGCATTTTCGTTTAAGCGCTGGATTTCTTCTTCGAGCGTAACGGCGTATGCTTCAAAGGTTTGCCCGAGCGTCATGGGAACGGCGTCTTGAAGCTGTGTGCGCCCCATTTTAAGGATGCCGGCAAACTCGTGCGCTTTTTCGCGCATGGCTTGTATGAGTTTTTCCAATTCGGCGGCCAGTTTTTTATTGCCGGCATACAGGGCGATTTTTACGGCGGTAGGGTAGGCGTCGTTTGTTGACTGCGATAAATTGACGTGATTGTTCGGGTGGCAGTAGGAATACTCGCCTTTTTTGTGCCCTAAAAGTTCGAGTGCGCGGTTCGCGATCACTTCATTGGCGTTCATGTTCGTTGAAGTGCCGGCCCCGCCTTGCACCATATCGACGATAAACTCACCGTTGAATTTTCCCGCAATAACTTCGTCGCACGCTTTTTCGATCGCTTTATAAAGAGTATCGGACAAAAGTCCCATATCGCGGTTGGTGCGGGCGGCCGCCGTTTTTACCTGCGCAAGCGCATAAATCAGCTGCGGGTACAAAAAAAGCTTAATGCCGGTTATCGAAAAATTCTCTATCGCCCTGAGCGTTTGAATGCCGTAATAGGCGTCTTCGGGAATTTCCCTTTCGCCGAGAAGATCGTGTTCGATTCTCATATGATGCCCCCTGTATGCACTGTTCAGTATATGACGGAAGAGCCAAAAGCGCCAGAGGCAATTTCTCAAAACACGGATTGGGAATTATACAAAGGCGTACTTATTTTTAAAAAAATGCCCTGTTTTTTTATTTTTGACGTATCGTTTTTTAGGAATGCCGCTGGCGCGTAAAAAAAATGAGTGATATAATCTTTGATATAACCAATATTTTTTCAGGAGGAAATAAATGAAAAAGATTGCAGTTGTTATGCTTTTATGCTGCAGCATTGTCTTTTTTTCCTGTTCCAAGGGAAAAAAAGAAAGCGCCGATTCGAATGCTCCGGTAACGCTTTCCGTGTACATGCAGCAGGATATGGCGAATCCCCAATCGGCCTATTGGCCCGTAACCGTTGAAGCGTTCCAAAAAAAATACCCCAATATTACTTTGGAATTCGAATACGTCAACGGCGAAGCTTTCCACGACAAATTTCAAATAATGGCCGCATCGGGCGACATTCCCGACGTGTTTACCGTATATGCCGGAGCGCGCTCCGGTTATGTATTGGACCGCGGTATGGTAAAAGACTTGCGCCCGTACTTAACCGACGAACTGAAAAATCAGTACAATCCGGCTATATGGGAACCGCAGGGACCGAACGGCGAAATCTATATTATCGCCAATAATATGGCTGTGTGCACCGTCGTGTACATCAATCCGAAACTGCAAAATCAGCTCGGACTTACAACGCCGCAAACGCTCGACGAAATGATTGCGCAGGTTCCGACCATCCGCGCAGCCGGTTTAACTCCGCTTGCGTTTGCAAACAAGGGGCAATGGCAGGCGCAGTCGCTTTTGCTTTCCATGCTTACCGACCGCATGGCGGGAAAAGCGTGGTTTGACGATGCTATGGTCGGCAAGGCGAAATTTTCGGACAAACAGTTTGTAGACGCCATTGCCGTCATAAAGCAAATGACCGATGCAAAGCTGTTCCCTCCCGGCGTAAACCAACTTGAAGGAACCCAGTCTTGGGGCGATTTTATTGCCGACAAAGCCGTGTATTTGCTCGATGCGGGCTGGAGAATCTCTGCGCTGCACAAAGCCGCAAAACCGGAAGATTTTGCCCAGTATAAATTGATGGCTTTCCCTGCGGTTGAAGGCGAAGTTACGAAAGGTTCAAGCGCGGCGACGCTCGGAGAAAACTTCGGCATGAACGCCAAACTCACGGGGGCAAAAGCCGACGCGGCATGGAAGTTCATTTCCTTTGTGTCTGGAAAAGAAGCTTCCGAAATTCTTACCAAATACGGTACGGTCAGTACGTATAAGTTCGATATGAAAGACTTAGATATCGACCAGCTGAGCAAACAATATGTGGAATTGATTAACAATCAATCTATGGGTTACGTTATCGATGCCAAAATGGACAGCGAAGGTGTAAACAACCTGCTCAACCCCGGCATTCAGGCGGTTATGATCGGACAAAAAACACCCCAGCAGCTTGCAAACGAATATGAAGCGTGGGTTGCGGCAAACGACAGCCACAGAAAAAAATAAACGATTCCGTTGTGAGGACGGCTCGCGCCGTCCTCATTGCCGGTTTTATACGCATCCGTAACGTATAAAGTTCGGCGTAATTATTAAAAATAAAAAAAACAGGCGGTTTAAAATGTCTTATATGGGCCAAAAACGGGCAAGTTATCTTTCTTTTTTATTGCCCGCTTTTATTATATACATCGGTATTATTATTTTTCCCGTATTGTTCAGTTTTTATTTGAGTTTTACCAAATGGAAAGGCTACGGCAAAATGGAATTTATCGGGTTGGGCAACTATATCAGAATGTTTACCGATCCCGTTTTTTATATAGGATTGCGCAACAATATTGCGGTTGTATTGATTTCGGTATTCGGGCAAATTCCGCTCGGACTTTTGCTTGCCTACATGCTGTACCGCAAAATGGTAAAGCATGCCGATGTGTTTGAAGTATTGATTTTTTTACCCATAACGATTTCGTCGGTTATCGTCGCTCAGCTGTGGAACCGTATTTTTTCGCCGGTAGGCATTGTACCGGCCATAGTCAGATCTCTTACCGAAAATCGGGATTATATCATGACCATATTCGAAAACAAGTATTTTGCCATTGTGCCGATTTTATTCGTGCTTTTATGGCAACACACGAGTTTATATATGGTTATTTTTTTGGCAAACTTGCAGCGCATTCCGTACGGTGTTATCGAAGCGGCGCAGCTTGAAGGTGCAAAAGAAGGCACTATATTTATCCGGCTCATTGCACCCATGCTTGCAAACGTTATTTTCATTAACACGATTCTTGCCGTTTCGGGAAGCTTTAAAAGCTTTGATTTGATTTATTCGATGACCGGCGGCGGGCCTGCCCACTTTACCGAAGTGATCGCCGTATACATGTACAATACGACCTTTGTGTTCCAAAATTACGGATACGGCAGTGCGCTTGCCGTCATTATCATTGTATTTACCGTTATTGCTTTGTTGATAAGCCGTGTGGTAACCAAACGGTTCGATTATTAGGCGGTGATTTGTTATGGATAAGATTTCAGTAAATCAAAGTTCGTATTTGTGGCGTGTAAATGCATACGTTCTTATGCTGGTTTTTGCAGTGTTGACCGTTTTTCCGTTAGTGTGGCTTTTTTATTCGTCATTTAAATTGAATGCGGAAATCGTTTTGCATCCGCTCGGTTTTCCCCGCTCTCCTACTTTGTATAACTATATAGAGTCATGGGAAAAGGGGCATTTGGGAACGGCGCTTTTAAACAGTTTTATTTATACGATCAGTGCGACGGTATCCACAATGCTGCTTGCGATGGCCGCTTCTTTTGCATTGACGAAATTTCCTTTTAAGTCGGCAAAATTTTTTATGTCGCTGTTTGCGCTCGGAGTTATGATCAGCGTCCATGCCGTTATTATTCCGTTGTTTCAGCTGGAAGCAAAATTTGGAATTACGAATACCCGTTTAGGTGTGATCATTCCCTATATCGCTTTTGACTTGCCGCTTTCGGTTATGATTGCCGTTTCCTATGTACGCGGCATTCCGAATGCGATTATCGAATCGGCGGAAATAGACGGCGCAAAATACCGCTACGTATTTTGGATGATGATTATGCCCCTGTCCGTTCCCGTTATCGCAACGATGGTTATCTTATCGTTTTTGCGCCACTGGAACGAATTCTTATTCGTGTTTGTGTTTACGACAAAACTCGCTTTAAAAAGCCTTCCGGTTGCGATTACGCAGTTTGCCGGAAGGATGAATATAGATTACGGCTTGCAGTATGCTTCGCTGGTGGTAGGCGTGCTGCCGATGATTTTGTTTTACATAGTGTTCCACGCCCAGCTTATACGCGGCTTCGGCGAAGGAGCGCTAAAAGAATAGGAGTTATATATGAAAAAAAGAGTTCTCGTGGGCGGCATGCACCACGAATCCGATACCTTTAATCCCATTACAACCGGTGTTGATGATATTTGGGTATTGCGCGGAAAAGAATTGCTTGAATCGAAGGGGCAAAGTTCCGTGTGCGGGGCGATTGCAACGCTTAAAAGTGCCGGCTACGAAGTGTTTCCCGCCCTTATCGCGCGCGCAGTGCCGAACGGCGAGTGGGACAAAGACTATTATTTAAAGCTTAAGGGCGAGTTTTTGCAGGCAATAAAAGACGCCCTGCCTTTGGATGCGCTGTGCCTTTCGCTGCACGGTTCCATGCGCGTGCGGGGAATCGGAGAAGCCGAAGGCGACCTTTTGGAAGACATACGCAAAATATGCCCCGACATTCCCATCTTATCCTCGCTCGATATGCACGCAACCATATCCGACAGAATGCTCAAATACGTTGACGGCTATGTGGGCTATAAATGCGCGCCGCACACCGACACTTACGAAACCGGCGTTCACGCGGCGAATATGACGATTCAAACGCTTGAAAAAGGCGCAAAACCGGTTTTGGAAGCGGTAAAAATCCCGTTTTTAATTGCGGGCGAACAATCCGAAACAAGCGTGCAGCCGATGAAAAAGCTGATTGCCGTGCTGCGCGAAGTTGAAAAAGAAAGGGGCATTATGGCTGCTTCTTATCTGCTCGGCTTTCCGTGGGCGGATACCGCGGACAACGGCGTTACGGCTATGGTTGTTGCCGACGGCGACAGAGAGCTTGCGCGTAAAAAAGCGCAGGAACTTGCCCAACTGTTTTGGGATACGAGAAGCGAGTTTTGCTTTTACAACGAAACGCGCGAATGCGCCGACGCTTTGGAACAAACGAAAGTTGCCGTCAAGGAAGGAACCTGTCCCGTTGTGCTTTCCGATTCCGGCGACAACCCTACGGCCGGCTCTTCACAGGACGTAACAAACTTTTTAAAGATGATTATCGCCGATCCGGTATTGTCGTCGCTCGAACCGCCCCTGTGCTATCAAGCCTTTTACGATCCCAAACTTGTGGAAGCGGCCTTTAAAGCAGGCGAGGGTAATACGGTAAGCGGCACCTTGGGCGCCGCCTTTGATAAAATAAAAAGCTCTCCAATTACCGTCAACGCAAAGGTTAAAAAACTGTGCAAAGCATGGGCGGGCGCTCAAAACAGCGATATGGCGCTTTTGAACGTGCAGGGAATCGACGTTGTCGTTACGAGCAAACACGTCGGCTGTTACGATCCCGAAATGATGAGGGCTTTGGGCGTCGAACCTGAAAAACTGAAAGTTATCGTCGTCAAGCTCGGCTACCTTGAGCCGGAAATCCGCGCGATTGCAAAGCGTTCCATGCTCGTCCTTACCGACGGCAGTACAAACGAAATATTTACGCGCTTGGAATATAAGGAGCTTCCCCGCCCGATGTATCCGTTTGACAAGGATATGAGTTGGAGTCCGGGCGAAGCCTCACGTTAAGCGTTTTTATATCGGGTAATGTATAAAACCGTCCGTTCATTTATTTGAACAGGCAAAAAATCCTGCGCAAAAAGGCCGGTATGTAGGGAGCGTTTTCCTCTATGTACCGGTTTATCGTTTCTGCGGCCGTATCCTGCGTTACTCTGCATGAGGCTTCAATATTTGTGCCGATGGAAACGGGGGCGACGGCCGTTCCGCCTATCGCGAATTCCTTCCCGACGGCAAGACCGCCGGCCGCTAGCATGCCTACGGCACAGCCGCCGAATGCCAAAGCGCCTACGGAAAAACCGCCGAAACTGATTGAGCCCACGGCAATTCCGCCGAATGCGAACAAGAGGCCGAGCGACATACCGCCGAAGCTCAGCAAGCCTGCCGCAAAGCCTCCTATCGCTATAACGCCGAACGCGTTGTTTCCGATCGCGATGATGCCGCGCGCGCATTGATGGCTCCGTCCGGTATGGATGTGTACGAGCGGAATTCCGGCTATTTTTATTTTGCTTATATATTCGTATTCGTTTTTTATGTATACGGTTGAGCCCGTTTTTACCTGAAAGGTTTTGCCCTCGCTTATAATATTGATCGACGCTTCGTTTCGGTTTATATCGCCGATTTTTTCTTTTGAATCCGAAGATTTCGAACGCAGCAAAGAGTCGATCGTAATGCCGAATTTGTCGGCTATGGCTATAAGCTTGGGAATATCGGGCATATTGATTCCGGCTTCCCACTTACTGACCGCTTGGCGCGATACGTCGAGCTCTTCGGCAAATTGCTCTTGCGACAGTCCCCGCTGCTTGCGCTGCAAAATAAGATTTTCCGCAAAAGTTTTCGCATAATTCATAAAACACCTCGTTTTCATATATAAGATGCGTAGAATTTTACACGGTTTTATCCGGCTATGCCACCAACCGCAGCGCGCAATATGTCAACCTGCGGTTGCATCGGCTGCATTCAGCGTCAGCCGTATGTCGGCGGCGGGGAGTTCCGGTCGTTCAAGAGGGTTGCCGACGGTGGAAAGCTCAAGGACGGCGCACTGTGCACCGGGGCCTCCGTGCGCACCGGCACTGCCGCTTCCGTCGTGCGCGCCGGCCGGCTCCGGCAGGCGGTAGTTTGTGCTGATGATGCCGCTCGTTTTCCCTTTTGCAAGCGAAAAGTACAGCCGTTGATTGTCGTCTTCAAAGCACAGTTTTACGTCTTCTTTAAGCGGTGCGTCGCACGCCCAGCCCAAAATATAGGAACGGCGCTCGCCGTTTGTCGGTACGTACCGCCGCTTTCCCGTTACAATCGGACGCAAGCTGTAGTAATCTTCTCCGGTGTAGCGGAAAAGGCATGTGTCGCTCCCCATCTCGCTCGGAGTATCGACGGATTGCGGCAAGCTTGCCGGATGTACGGCGGCAGTCTGCGGGGGTACGGCTGTCGGGCAAGCTCTTTCAAGCGGCTCTTTGCGCAAATTTTCCCCGATGCCTTCAAGGACTTCTTTTTCAAACGGCACGATGTTTCCTTCGTTGTCCGGCCCTATGTTTAAAAGATAGTTACCGCCGTGCGATACGACGCGGCGCAAACTTTCCGTCAAATTACGGATTTTCCCCTGTGCGTCGGTTCTTTCCTGCCAGCTTTTATAGCCCCATGTTTCCTTATAAATCGAAGCGGGGGTTTGCCACGGAACGTTCAGTTCGTATCTGCCTTCGGGCAGTTCGGGCATTTCGTTGTCGGCCATGGTTGCAAAGTCGCCTTTGTCGTTCCAAATCCTGCCGTTTATCATGATATTTTTTTGCAAACCGTGTACCAAATCGTACATTTCCTGCGATTGTTGCCTCGTCGGGTGTCCCATGTCGAGCCACAGCTCGCAAATCTCACCGTAATTCGTCATCAATTCGGTAAGCTGCGCCATATTGTATGCGTGGTGTTTTTCCGGAATGCGGTCGGAATTGTGGCTGCTGATCGGGAGCGCCCACGGACAGTGCCAGTCGATGAGCGAAAAGTATACGCCGAAGGCAAGTCCGTTTTTTTTACACGCGGCGGCAAGCTCCGCGACAATGTCGCGTTTGCATGCCGAACGGACGCTGTTGTAATCGGTCGTTTTGGTGTCGAACAGGCAGAATCCGTCGTGATGTTTTGACGTAATCACCAAATAACGCATGCCCGCTTTTTTTGCCGTTTCGGCTATGAGTTGTGCGTCAAAATGCGGAATGCGGAAGTCGCTCATAAGCGCTTCGTAATCGGCTTGCGGAATGTTGCCGTGCGAAAGTATTTGTTCGCAATAGCCTTTTTTTACCGGTTTGCCGTTCCAGCAGCCGCCGGCAAGCGAATATAAACCGAAGTGAATAAACATGCCGAACTGTAAGCTTTGCCAGCGCTCCGTTGCGTTCAGGCGCTCGGCCGAATACAAACTTTCTTTCATATGTACCTTCCGTTATTTTTACGTATTTTTGTGATATTATACACGCAGCGGCGTCATTTGAATAGGCAAGGCGGCGAACACTTTGCTTTTTTTTAATAATTGCCCGTTTTTCCAAAAATGCCCGCTGTTTTTACGCTAGCCTACCTTTTTTTCAAATAACGACGCTTTCAAAATCCGAATTCGGATGTAATACTGTATGCATGATCGATAGGAAATTTAAGCAAAAGGTTTTATCTCATTGGCAATTTTACGTGATTGTCGCTTTGCCGATGATTTATTTTATCGTATTCAAATATGTTCCGATGTACGGTATTTTGCTTGCATTTAAAAAATATCGTGTTTCCAAGGGCATTTGGGGAAGTCCCTGGGTCGGCTTAAATCAATTCATTAAATTTTTCGGCAATCCGTCCGCCCTGCAGATTATGTGGAACACCTTTATTTTGAGCATGTACGCGCTGTTTGCGTCCATTCCTCTTGCCGTCATTATGGCGCTTGCCTTGAACGAAACGCAAAGCAAGGTATGGCGAAAATCGGTACAGATGATAACCTATGCGCCGTATTTTATATCGACGGTTGTTATGGTGTCCATTTTAATGCAGTTTATGAACCCGTCCTTAGGCCTGTTCAACGTGATACGCGCGCGATTGGGATTGGAATCGGTTAATTTTATGGGCGAACCCGGCTTGTTCCGGCACATTTACGTGTGGTCGGCTTTGTGGCAAAACACGGGATATAACGCGATTATTTACCTTGCCGCTCTTACTTCGATCAATCCCGAATTATACGAAGCGGCGCGCGTCGACGGCGTAAATAAATTCCAAAAAATCTGGTATGTGGATTTGCCCGGCATTAAAAGTACGATTGTGATTATGTTTATTTTAAACATGGGCTTCGTTATGAGTTTGGGCTTTGAAAAAGCCTTTTTAATGCAAAATCCGCTGAATTTGGAAACCGCCGAAATTATGTCAACATACGTATATAAGATGGGCTTGGTAAACAACGACTTCAGTTATTCGACGGCAATCGGCGTTATCAATTCGATTATAAACGTATGCCTTATTCTTCTATTTAACCGTTTGGCAAAATCAAAACAGGATGAGAACAGCTTATGGTAACACAATCGGCTCCCGCTTATAAAGTGCGCGAAATACGCGCCGACCGTATTTTCAATTTTATAAACAATACGTTTTTGCTTGTGTGTTTTGTGATCGTTTTGTATCCGCTCGTGTACATTGTCGCAAGTTCATTCAGCTCGCCGCAAGCGGTTATCGCTCATAAAGTATGGCTTTTCCCCGTCAATTTCGACACGGTAAGCTATAAGGCGGTTTTTGCGAATAAAGACATCGCTTCCGGCTATATGAATTCGATTATCTATGTGGCGTTGGGAACCTTTGCGAGCGTTTCCCTTTCGATGCTGCTTGCTTATCCGCTTTCGCGCAAGGAATTTTACGGCAGAAAATTCGTTACGAAATTCATTATGGTAACCATGCTGTTTTCAGGCGGTCTTATTCCGCTGTATTTTGTCGTAAAAAATATCGGCATGTATAATACGCGCTGGGCGATCGTGCTGCCGAACGCGGTAAATGTGTGGAACGTGATTATCGCGCGCACTTTTTTGCAGGAAACGATTACAAACGAACTGTACGACGCGGCGCAAATTGACGGCTGTTCCGATTTGCGTTTTTTCTTCGAAATCGTCATTCCGCTTTCGGGGGCGATTATCGCAGTGCTCGCCTTATTTTATGCGGTTGTATTGTGGAACAGCTATTTTGACGCCCTGGTTTTTTTGCAGGATAAAAAGCTGTATCCGCTGCAAATCGTACTGCGCAATATTTTGATTGTAAACAGAACGGATCCGAGTATGCTTTCCGATGTGGCCGCCGCCGCGCGGACTCAAGGCTTGGCCGAAACGATTAAATACGCCCTTATCGTTGTTGCAAGCGTGCCGCTTTTGGTTTTGTATCCCTTTGTGCAAAAGTATTTTGTAAAGGGCGTTATGATAGGTTCGGTAAAGGGTTGAGGTCGGCAGTGCTGAACCGTAAAGCGCACCGACTTTATCGGCTGCAGCGAACCGTATCGGCCGTACCGAATAAAACGAAAACTTCCGTGTGTATGCGCGGTGAGTATATAGGCGGTTCAACAACGGGTGTTTGTTTGCCGCTTAAAAATTATGGAGGAAAAGTTATGAAAAAACTTACAACCATGGTCCTTGCCCTCGTATTGTCCGTATGCGTATTTGCCGCCGGCGGTAAAGATTCCGCTGCAGCTTCAAACGTCAAATACACGGCAAAGGGAAGCTATCCTGTTGTATCCGAACCGATAACCGTAAACATTATGGTGCCTCAGCCGCCCTGTGTTGAAGATTTTAACACAAACGGATTTTCCAAATTTATGGAACAAAAAACGGGCATAAAAGTGAATTGGATTATGGTTCCCGAACAGGCCGCGAAGGAAAAGCTGGCTTTAACGCTTGCAAGCGGCGATTTGCCCGATGCCTTTTTCGGTTTTGAACGTGTTTTGGGCTTTGCCGAAGAAACCACCTACGGCGTGGAAGAAAAACTTTTTATGCCGCTGAATAAATTCTATTCCGACGGCACGCTGCCTAATTTGTCGAAAGCTTTGCAGGATTTTCCCGGTGCGGTAGGTTTTATGACCCTTACCGACGGCAATATCTACTCTTTGCCGCGCTTGGAAGTATGCTATCACTGTACGAATGCCGCGAAACTGTTCGTCTATAAACCCTTCCTCGATAAACTCGGCTTAAAAGTTCCGGAAACAACCGAAGAATTTTACAATACACTTGTTGCTCTCCGCGACAAAGACCCCAACGACAACGGCAAAAAAGACGAGATCCCCTTGGCAGGTTCAATCATCGGATGGAACGATCAGGTCGAACGCTTTCTCATCAACTCGTTCATCTACTGCGACCTCGACACGAATATCAGCGCAAACTACGAAGCAAACGCCGGCTATTTTATGAACGGCAAAAAGATAGACACTGCGGTCAACAAGGCGGCCTATCGCGATGCGCTTAAATACATCAACAGATTGTACAAAGAAGGCCTTATCTACAACGGCTCTTTTACGCAGGATTCGAGCCAGCTTACTCAATTGGTTGAAAGCGCCGCCCAGCCGGTTGTCGGTTTTGTTGCCGGCGGCTGGAGAGGTCAGTTCTCTTCATTAAGCGGTGAGCGTTTTTTGCACTTTCAAGCCATTGCGCCTTTAAAAGGTCCCCGCGGCGTACGCGAAGCGGTAAACTTTTTGCCCACTCCGGCAACGGGCGCTCTTGTGTTGTCGGCAAAAACGCCCTATGCCGAAGCAATTTTGCGCTACTTCGACTATATGTACAGCACCGAAGGTACGCTTAAGCAAAAATACGGAAACGAAGGCGACGCATGGGAGTGGGCTTCCGCTTCCGATGTCGGGCTTGACGGCAAAAAAGCAATTTGGAAACAGCTTAAGCCGTGGAACGATAAAGACCCGCAAAACGTAACCTTTATCGAAGGCCACACTATCGGCGAAACGGCCGCTTTCCGGCTCGGACAGGCCGCCGACTTAACCGGTGAATACTATGCGCCGAAAAACCTCGAAAAGGTTTTGTACGACGAAACGCACGATTTGTACAAGCCCTATGCCGACGTAAAAAAAGAGGTTCCGCCGCTCAAGTACACGGCCGACGAAAGCGAAAAGTTTTCGACAATCAAGCAGGAATTGGCGAACTATATCCGCCAAAGCGCCGTTAAGTTTATGGTCGGCACCCTCGACGTAAACAGCGACAAAGACTGGGACGCCTATATCAAAAACCTCGATAAGCTTCAGCTTTCGGCCGTTCTTGCGAATATGCAAGGCGCCTACGACCGCCAGTACAAGTAACCGGTAACTGTACAATGTTGCAGCGCAGATGGCACTGCAACATTGTACGACGAGTTTTTAAGCGGCACGAATGTGCCGCTTAAAAACATCGCAGACTGATACGTTTAGGTAAGCAATTCAGAAGAACTGTTTACACTTAAAGATAGTATTGGATATATAGTTTCTAACTGTATAGGCCGGGTTCTTAGGGGGTGAGTCCCTAAAAGGAGAAACACACATGGCCGAACATAAGGCATGGAATTGGGATAAAGCGGATAAAACAAAGTGGAACGAACCGGCGCCGATCGCGTATTATTTGGCGCAGCGCTGGCAAGCAAAGGGTTTTAAGCGGTTTTTCGACCTCGGCTGCGGTTTGGGACGGCATTCGCTTTTTTTTGCGCGCGAGGGGTTTGAGGTCGTTTCCTTTGATCTTTCGGCTTCGGCCCTTGAACCGCTGCGCGCCGAAGCGGCCGATAAAAAGCTAAATATCAGCGTCCGCACGGGCGATATGATTTCGCTTCCGTATAAAGACGATTCATTCGACTGCCTTTTTGCCTACCACGTTATTTCGCATACGGATACCGCTGGCATTAAAAAAATACTGTCCGAAATAAAGCGTACGGTACGCCGCGGCGGCGAAATATATTTAACTCTGTGTTCAAAAAATGCGTGGAGTTATAAAGAGGCCGGTTTCCCCGTCATCGACGAAAACACCGTTATAAAGGTTGAAGACGGACCCGAAAACGGCATTCCCCATTTTTTTGCCGACGCCGAAAACATTCCCGCTCTTTTTGAAGGTATTCGAATTATCGATTTACAGCACACGCAGGAAATCATCGCCGACGGAAAAGAATACGGCTCGTGGCATTATTTTATCCTCGGCGAAAACCTAAAAAGTTAAAAAAAGTTATCTGCAACGCCTGTTTTTTGTAGTTTCTCATTTATGCCGAATTCCGGCTTTATGCGTGCATTTTTATTCAAAATATGCTATAATTCTTCCCATCGTGGTACAAAGGACCGTTCCCGGCGCTAAGCGACACAAACGATTTTTCTCGACGGCTGCGGCAATATGCATTTTTTTTGCGCTTTTGTTCGGTGCCGAATACGCTTTAGTTTACGCCAAAATGCGCGGCATGATGAACGAAGCCGAAAGCACCGTTTTAAAGACAGCGCAAAGTTTGAATTTTGCAATGAACGAAATTCAGCGGCTTTCTCATATCCTTATGATAAACGCCGATGTGCAGCTTTTTGTAACACAGGGGCCGGTCGAGCAGGGATCGAGCGACATTCAAGTTATCATAGACGCCCAAAGACAGCTGTCGTACACAAAGTCGGTACATCCGGCTATAGCGGCCCTCTATGTGTATTCCAAAAAAAGCGATTACCTTTTGGAAGCCGACAACGCTTTTTTCGATATCGATACGATGTATTCGTCGTTGTTTGAGTTTGAAGGCTTAAACAGCGGCCAATGGAGAACGCGCTATCTTCGTCCCGTCTATGTAAACGCATGGCTGGGCGAAACCGGCGTTGCGCTGAATTCCGTCAACCGGCGCATAATCGTATACGAGCAAACCCTGCCTTTGCAAAACGTTTCGGCAAATACCGGAAAGCTCATTATGCTTTTAAAAACGACCTATTTCGATTCATTGACAGAACCGCTTTTTTCTTTGCCGGAAAGCTGGATGTGCATTGCGGGTTCTGACGGTCGGCCGCTGTTTTTCCGCTCGCACGCGGAAAATGCGCTGCAAAACGATGCGGAAAATCTTATCGGCTCTTCGGCAAAGCAAGGCGAAAATTCCGTGCCCGCCTTTACGAAAAAAATCGCCGGCCGAACTTATCGCATAATCGTTCACCCCTTAAATTCAACCGGAACGGTGCTGTTTTCGGGAATTCCTGTTGTGCCGCTTTTTTTTAGCACCGATGCACTTTGGTTTGTTTTCCCCGCCGCGGTTTTTGCGCTGTGTACGGCGGCCCTGATCGCCTTTTTGTTGCGCTTGCGTGTACCGTTTGCGCATTCCGAATCGCGCAGTCAAGCCCTTATCGAAGAAAAAAGCGCGGAAGCGGCCGATAAAACTTCCGGCTCCTTTGAAGGAACTTTCGACGTGCATAATACAGCGGCTCCGGCCGTACGGGAAAAAGATGCCGCAACGGTAAAACGCATTCTTTCCTACATAGAGGAAAATTATCCCAAATCTTTTTTAAATCTTTCGCAAATGGCGCGGGACTTCGGCATTACCGAAAGCTTTTTGTACTATTTTTTCCGCAGCCGCATACACAAAAGTTTTGCGCAGTACCTTGAAGATTTCCGTCTTGAAAAAGCGCACGATATTATAGAAACCGATATAAAAGAGCCTGTCAACTCTCTTGCCGAAAAATGCGGTTATGCCAATGCGCAAACCTTCCGCCGCGCTTTTAAAAAGAAATACGGCCTTACGCCCTCCGAATTTAAACAAAAGGTGTTTGCAGAGAGCGGCGAACTGTGATATACTCGCCCTCGGAGTTGTCATGTCTTTAAAAAATATACGGAATATCGGCATTATCGCCCATATCGACGCGGGAAAAACCACCACAACCGAACGCATCCTTTACTATACGGGAAAAATTCACCGTATAGGCGAAATAGACGACGGGGCTGCAACGATGGATTGGATGACGCAGGAACAGGAGCGCGGGATTACGATCCAAAGCGCCGCGACCACAACCTATTGGCGCGACCGGCAAATCAATATTATCGACACGCCCGGCCACGTCGACTTTACCGCGGAAGTCGAACGTTCGCTGCGCGTACTCGACGGAGCGGTCGCCGTTATCTGTGCGGTCGGAGGCGTTCAGCCGCAAACCGAAACCGTGTGGCGCCAAGCGGACGAGTATCACGTGCCGCGGCTTTGTTTTGTAAATAAAATGGACAGAACGGGCGCCGATTTTTTTGCCGCAATGGACGACGTTAAGCAAAAGTTCGGCGCGCAGCCGCTCGCCCTGCAGCTTCCCATCGGCTCCGAAAACGCTTTTGAAGGCGTCGTTGATTTATTGCGTATGAAAGAATACCGCTTCGATCCCGCCGACGAGGGCGAAACGGTTATCGAAAGCGACATCGATGCGAGCAGGCTTGAAGAGGCCAAAGCGTGGCGCGAAAAAATAATCGACGCGACTTCATCATATAACGACGAAATAGCCGAATTGTTTTTGTCGGGAGAAGAAGTTCCCCTCGAACTTTTACAAAAAGAAATACGGCGCTGTACGATCGAACGGCTTTTTATTCCTTTTTTGTGCGGTTCGGCGCGCAAAAACTGTGCCGTTCAGCCGCTTATAGACGCGATCGTCGATTATCTTCCCGCTCCGGATGAAGTTCCCGCCGCGTCGGGCATTCAGGTAAAAAAGCAGGAAAAGGTTTCGATTCCGTGCAAGGTTGAAGGTCCTTTGTGCGTTTTGGTGTTTAAAATTCAATACGAACGCGAAGCCGGCAGTTTGTGCTATGTGCGCGTATATTCGGGAAAAATAAAAACGGGCGATCAAGTGTTCAATGTGGGCAAAAAAAAGCGCGAGCGGGTAGGCCGCATTTTGCGCATGCACTCGAATAAAAGCGAAGCCTTGGACAGCATAAGCGCGGGCGACATTGCCGTTCTTATCGGTTTGAAGCTTGCGCAAACCGGCGATACGCTCGGCAACGAAGGCGTTCCCGTTTTGCTCGAAAATCTTTCGTTCCCTCAGCCGGTTATTTCGGTTGCGCTCGAGCCGGAAACCCTTTCCGAACGCGATAAACTCAAGGAAACGCTCGAAATTCTGTCAAAAGAAGACCCGACTTTTACGTTCCGCGAAGATGCGGAAACGGGGCAGCTGCTTATTTCCGGCATGGGCGAACTCCATCTTGAAGTTTTGGTTACGCGCATGAAAGACGACTTTAAGGTTTCCGCCCGCGTCGGTAACCCGCAGGTTACGTACCGTGAATCGGTCGGCTGCGAAATCTCTCACAGCGAAACCTTCTCGAAAGTGCTCGGCGGAAAAGAACAGACGGCCGGCATTACGCTCAGCGTTTCGCCGATTGCCGCCGAAACGAATGGGAGCGATCATGCAGGTTCGGCTCCCGACAATACCTATACGTGTACCGTTCCGAAAGCCGGCATTCCCGACGAAATCTTTGACGCCGTACAAAACGGCATTTGCAACTCGTTTGCCGCGGGCATCAGATACGGCTATCCGTGTACGGGCATTGCCGTAAGGGTGCGCGCTATCGATTACAACGAATTGACTTCCACGCCCTTTGCATTTGAAGCATGCGCCGCCGCCGCTTTTGAAAACGCGTGCGAAAAAGCCGATCCGCAGGTTTTGGAACCGGTTATGAGTGTCGATATCGTGTGCCCGAAAGAATTTGTCGGCGATGCGATGAGTTTGCTTACCCAAAGAGGCGGTATTATTCAAAGCTTGGAATCGAAAACTTCGGCCGAAATCGTGCACGCTCAAGCGCCGATGGCGAAAATGTTCGGTTTTTCAACCGGCTTGCGTTCGGTAACTCAGGGCAGGGCGTCTTTCAGCATGGAATTCTGCCGTTTTCAGGTGAAAGCCGGCGGGCTGGGCTATTAGCGGTAAAAATACAAAAGCCGTTTCGAAAGATTTTTCCGAAACGGCTTTTGTGCGGGAGACCGGACTTGAACCGGCACAGCTCGCGCCACCAGCACCTCAAGCTGGCGTGTCTACCAATTCCACCACCCCCGCGGGTGTGTTTTTTGTCAACACAACGGGATTAAGTATAACAAAAACGGATTTTGCCGTCAATACCCCGTTTGGAAAACTTTGTTTTCGTAGGACTGTTTTATGAACATGATTGTGCCTTCGTTTTTTCTCTTTGCGGTGTATGCCGGCATAACTGCATGGCTGCCGCTTTTTTTGCGCAATATGGGCTATTCGGTCGTTCATATAGGCTTTTTGCTCGCCGTTTTCGAAGTGTTCGGCGTGATTGTTCCGTTTTTTACGGGCAACATTCCGGCAAAAAACGGCAAATACGGCTTGTTTTTATTTATAAACGGATGCGTCTTGGCGCTCATTCCCTGCGTGATGTTTTCGCTGCCGTTGTTTGCCCTTACGGCTTTGTGCCTTGCCGTGTACGCGTCGGCCATAAAAGCGGTTATACCCGTTTCCGATTCGTTTATCGGCTTGCAGCTCGGCACAAAGCGCGACAGGTACGGGCGCATACGTGCGGTAGGCTCGCTCGGCTTTGTCGTCGCCAATATCATTATGCAGCGTTTTATTCATATCGATACTATAAGCACCGTTGAAACCGTCCTCTGGATGACCGTTCCGGCCGCGCTTTTCAGTTTGTCTTTAATCGTAATCCCCGGCATTATGGCGCCCTTGCCGCCGTCTTCGCCGAATGTTACAGGTACCGCGCAGGCTTTACAAACATCTTCCGACGTTACAGGTACCGCGCCGTCCGAATCCGCCGTTGAAGCCGAATCCGACCCTGCGGCCGGCACGCCGGCCGATCGGACTGAAAAACCGGAAAAAACTGAACTAACCGAAAAAACGAAAATTCCGCGCGGCTTTTTCGGAACGATTGCCGGCGCTTTTTCGCTCTTTTTCGGTCAATTTTCGCCGTATTATTGGCTCGTACTTGCCCTTATTTTTTTAACGATGTTCGGTCAAGCGCCGACCAATCACTTTTTTTCGATGTATGTGCGCGAATACCTTCACAGCGATGCCGCGGGCTTTTTGTGGGTCCTCAGCGCCCTAAGCGAAATTCCTTTTATGTTTTTTTCGAACCGTTTTATCCGCCGGTACGGCAGCGTCAAATTGCTTTTATTTTGTTCGGCCGCTTCTTCGGTGCGGAACCTCGTTTACGTGTGCTTCCCCTCGGTCGCCGGAGCCGCCGCGGCCCAGCTTTTTAACAGCGTTACCTTCGGCCTCTTTCACCCTGCTGCGGTTATGTTTGCCGCTCAGCATGCGCGGCACAAAGAGCAGTACGTGCTGAGTCAGCTTTTGTATTCCATCTGTGCGATAGGTACGGCAAAAATTTTGGCGAGCGCTTTGGGCGGCATCGTTGTTCACCGGTTCGGCTACGGATTTTTATACGCATCGTATTCCGCCTTCCCCCTTGCAGGCATTCTCCTTTTCGCCGTTTTGAATAAACGCACAAAGCAAGCTGAATGACAGAATGGATACCGAGCAGAATAGAGGAGGGGGAGCAGCCTTATCCGCTTGCATCTCCCCCTGTCTTCAGCCGCCCCTAAGCGGGACGTCTTCCGCCACCCCCTCGCCCCCGCCCGCAACTTCCGCGACAAGATGTTTTGCCCGTGCTTCATTTTCGGGCCGTACATATAAATACCATATATACGGACTGTAATCGGGATTTATAACTTGCCGCATATTGATTTTCGCGCCGCAGCCGCAGGCAACTTCCGTTTGCACCCAGCTTGAACCGTATACGATACCGTTTTTTTTAAGTATTTTTTTGATCGATTTAAATTCCGCATAATTCCGGCTTTGAAAAATTTCAACCTTCTTTCCGAATAAAATCATATGGTTATCCTGTACCGATTATACCACGATTTTTTATTTTTCCTTGCAGGTTATAAAACTTCGGTTAAAGTGAGTGGATTGTTTGACAAAAAACAATTAGTGTAATATTGTTATACGGACGCCCGCACCGGGGGGGCACTGGGGGTAAAATTGATAAAAAAGGTAGCAATAATAAGTCTTTCAAGCGGAATTCTCGGAGAACCGTTTGTTCGGCATGAAGTAAAGATTGGGATGAAAAGGCTCCATGATTACGGTCTTGAAGTCGTTACTACTGAAAATGCCTTAAAAGGAATGACATATTTGTCCGAGCACCCTGAATCAAGGGCCGAGGATTTGTTAAATGCTTTGAACGATAAATCCGTAGATATGATTTTATGTGCGATAGGCGGAGATGATACATACCGCCTTTTACCGTATCTTTTTGAAAATAATGAGCTTAAAAACGCTGTCAAAGATAATAAAAAAATATTTTTAGGCTATTCGGATACGACCGTAAATCATTTTATGCTGCATAAAGCGGGATTACATACTTTTTACGGTCAAGCTTTTCTTCCCGATATTTGTGAGCTTGATAATGAGATGCTTCCGTATACGAGTAAGTATTTTGAAGAATTGATTCATACCGGAACGATACGGGAAATACAGCCGAGTGAATATTGGTATGAAGAAAGAAAATCATTTGATGAATCTCAAATCGGTGTTCCCAAAAACAAACATAAAAATTCAGGTTTTGAGCTTTTACAAGGCAGTGCGGCATTTAACGGGCAAATTTTAGGCGGCTGCATAGAATCCATTTATGATATGTTTGATAATTCCCGATATTCCGACACAGTTGATTTGTGTAAAAAATATAATTTGTTTCCGCCCCCGGACGATTGGGCGGATAAAATTCTGCTTCTTGAATCGAGTGAAGAAAAAGCTCCTCCTGAGCTATATAAAAAAATGCTGATAAAATTGAAAGAAACAGGTATCTTTTCCGTAATAAAAGGAATTATCGTCGGCAAACCTATGGATGAAGTTTATTATACCGATTATAAAAAAATACTGATTGAAACAGTAGAAGATTCAAATCTGCCGATTGTTTATAATGTAAACATAGGACATTCGTCTCCCAAATGTATTATTCCTTTTGGCGTAACGGCTTACGTCGATACACGAGAGCAAGTCATTAGATTTGAGAGCAGCAGGTAATACGATTTTCAAAGCCGGCAACACGGTCAAGCCAGTTTGCGGCTTAAATACAAGTTATACGGACAACTGTACCGGGACGTGCCGGGAGGAAAAAATGAAAAAAATAATTTTACTATTGATTTTAATAATTTTGTTATTCGGAGGCGAAAAAAAAGGTAATATTTCAGCTGAGGAAGTAAATAAAACTCCATATTCGGAAACAAAAACGACAAACCGGCGTGAATACTCATTGTCAACAAAAAGTTATTATTTAAAAGAGAATCCTAAATTTATGGGAAAAGCCATGAATTTTGCTTATCAAGAATATTCCGGTATTACAGCCCCGGTTATAATGTATCCGAATTACGGGTACATAAGAAAAAATGCCGGTGTTTCACCGAATTTTGTAAATATAACCTCAAAACGGATTATGAAAGCAAAAATTTTTTTTAAGGGAACAGGACGTTCCGAAGATAAAGATTTATCGGTATCATTTGATACTTTCGATTTTATGTCAGGAAGTAACTGCACGGTTAAATTGCATGATTCTTTTCTTCAAGATAATGTGTACACAATCGACAAAATTGTTTTCTATTACAATGATTTATCTGAGCAAACAATTCAAGCCGATGAATTATACTCTGAAAGAGCACTTGCTCCACTGGATTTGACCGGTTCAGGTATTTTCTTTATCGATGATCCGAATACCGGCTCTTATAATTTTATTGTAAAAACTTATTCTTCCGATTCGGAAAGTAGCGGAAAGTATAAAATAACCGCTACCAAAGAAGACGGCAAAGAGATAAATGTAGAAGGCGGAATTCCCTATTTAATCGAGGCAGATATTTTCTTAACTGATTTATGGAGTAAGATAGCAATCGAAGAATTATGTAATTTGAAAAAATTGGAAATTGAGTTTATTTCTGCGGATGATACGGTTTTGAGAGAAGAAGTTACTGATTCTGCTCAGTTGGATAAAATTACTATGTGGGCCTCGGCATTTAATTACTACGGATATAAATGATCTTATAACCGTTAATGCATACAGTTACACACCGCACATAAGCAAAATAATCATCCGTATTGCACTTTCTTTCATCACAGGGTATACTATTAAAATGCCGACGGTAGAAAATTTGCATCAACACGGTGAGCCTCACTCCGGTATCAAAACGGCGAAGCTGAACTCTCCCGAAACGGAACGCCTCAAACTTATCCGGCTTGCGGGTATTATCGCGCTTGCAGGGAATCTTATACTTTGTACTCTTAAGATCGTTACAGGGCTTGCAACCGGAAGTCTTGCCGTTTTGGCCGACGGTTTGGATTCGACCGGAGATGTTGCGATCGCGTGCATGACCTTAATCATCAGCGTTATCATATCGCGCCCGTCCGACAAAGAACACCCGTGGGGGCACGGAAGGGCCGAAACGACCGGAACGCTGATTCTTTCGTTTATGATTTTTTTTGCCGGCGCTCAACTGAGTATTTCCGCATTAAAAACCCTCGTTTCGATTCTTAAATATGGCATGCAAAAACCGCTGCCGGCCGTTTCGGCGATTGTCGTAACCTGTATATCGATAGCGGGAAAGATCGCTTTGGCGTATTCGCAGCGCGTTATCGGGAAAAAGGCGAACAGTTCGATTATATCGGCAAATGCGCAAAATATGCTTTCTGATATTGTCATTTCGGCTTCCGTGTTATTCGGTATCGCGTGCGCCGTTATTTTTAAGCTTCCCGTTTTGGATCCGATTGTCGCCTTTTTTGTCGGCTTGTGGATTATAAAAAACGCGGTATTTTTATTCAGCGAAATAAATACCGAATTGATGGACGGCAACACGAACCAAGCTTTATACTGCACGCTTTTCGATGCGATAAAATCGGTTGAGGGTGTTACGAATCCGCACCGCGCGCGGATTAGAAAAATCGCTTCGCGCTGGGATGTCGATTTGGATATTGAAGTACCGCCCGATATGAGTGTACGCGAAGCTCATAAAAAGGCTGAAGCGGTTTCCGCCGCCATAAAAAAAAGCATTCCCGACGTGTACGATATTGTCATTCATGTGGAACCTGCGGGTTTGGACCATAAAAAATATGAAGAAGGCTTCGGCTTGTGCGAGGAAGATGTGCGCGAAATCCGCATGAAAAAAAGACGTTTCAAATAAATTTAGACAATTTCTAAAATCGGAAGTTTTTGAAATATTCCCGATTGCTTTTACCGATAATAAGGTGGTAATCAAATACCGACAAGATAAAAAATTTAAAAAACTGAAATACAATATATAGGGAGTAGTTATGAAACTGCGTATGCGGGCGGCCTTGCTTATGCCGCTTTATTTGTCCTTTTTTGCCGTTCTTTCCTCAGCAAACGCGCAGAATTTTACGGCCAAAAACGGGCAAATGGATTTAACCGGATGGAAGTTGTCTTCCAATGCAAGCCTCGAACTAAAAGGCGAGTGGGGCTTTTTTTGGAACGAACTTTTACAAACTTCAAAACCCGCGCCCGATTTTGTAACTGTACCCGGTGTTTGGACGACAAAAAGCAAAAGCGGAAAAAATCATCCGTCTTTCGGGTATGCGACTTACACGCTTAAAGTGCTTTTGCCCAAGGAGGCGTCGAATCTTTCGCTGTATATAAAACAGCCCATGACTGCGGTAAAAGTTTTTGCAAACGGCAAAGAACTCGGCGAGATCGGCAAAGTCGGCAAAACGAAAAACTCCTATACACCGGCTGCAAAAACGCGGAATTTTCCCCTACCGGACGGCTCTGAAGTCGACATCGTTATCCAAATTGCGAATTTCGATTATACAAGACCGGGTTTGTACAATTCGGTACAAATCGGCAAAAATCAGGCGCTCACATCTTCCGTTTTGCATTCGGCCGTTATCGACGCCGTTTTATTCGGCTTTGCTTTTGCACTGGGCATTTATCATTTGATTTTATTTTTGTTTCGCAGAAAAGAAACCGGTTTATTCGCATTTTCACTTTTCGTTTTTACCGTTGCGCTGCGCATGCTTGTGCTCAATTCATTAATTGGAAGCGAAGTGTTCGGTTTTTCGTGGTATGCCGCTATAAGAATTGAATACTTTACCTTTGCGGTTATGATTGTGCCTGTTTTGTTCTATTTGCGTGTTTTATACAAAGATGAAGTCAACAAAACCGTTCTGCTTATTTGTACGATCGAATGCGCTTTGTACGCGCTGATCACGCTCTTTACGCCTGCAGCTTTTTTTACGTCGCTGCTTTTGTACCATCAAATCATTTCGCTTATCGAAGCAGTATACGTGATTGCAATCATCGTTCTTTTGATAAAACGAAAAAGAGACGGGTATGCTTTTATTCTTGCAGGCTTTTTTGCGCTGATTGTTTCGAGTGTTTTGGATTTGCTTTCCGGCATGATGATTATACGTTTTCCGACCATGCTGCCTATCGGCTTAACTTTGTTTTTAGTCGTGCAATCGATCGCCCTTGCGTGGAAATCCCATATCGAACAGCGGAACAGCGAGCGGACGAGCGTAAAACTTGCCGATTATTCGGAAAAGTTAAAGCTGTTGTTCGGCGAAATAAAGAATGCCGCATCCGATTTGACCAAGGGAGATGCAGTGCTTAGTTCTTCTATGCAAAAAGCGAATGAATCGTTCGATAAAATATCCGACTATGTGGATTCTGTCTTGAATGAGGTTTCGGTACAGCAGGAAACGCTCGGCGAAAGTGAAAAAACGACCGGACAGCTGAACGAATTTTTGGACGGCTTGAACGTGCAGATAGCCGAACAAAGTGCAAAGTCGAAAAATGCGGTCAACAATTTGTCCGAGTTGGTGGAAAATACCAAGGTGCTAACCGAAAAATTCCAACTGATCGAAGAGAATTTTAAAAATATTTCGGATGCGAGTGAAAAGGGCAAAACGAATTTGGGCAAGATGGCGCAAATTATCGACGAAATAACGACCGGCTCGTCTTTGCTGCTTGAAACGAACGCGCTGATAACGCAGATAGCCGAACAAACGAACCTTTTGGCGATGAACGCGGCCATCGAAGCCGCCCATGCGGGTGAAGCGGGAAAAGGTTTTGCGGTTGTCGCCGAAGAAATCCGCAGTTTGGCTGAAAAATCTTCCGAAGAAGCCGATTCTACGGGTAAAATTATCAAAAAGATTACCGAAGCGATTGACGATTCCGGATCCGCCGCCGGCGTTTTGGAAGAAAGCTTTGCGAACATAACCGAAAAAGTTGACAGCTTTAAAACTGTGCTTGCCGAAATATCGAATTTTATCGTGCAGACGAATTCGCAAAGCGCGAGTATGGAAGGCTCTCTTAAAACCGTTTTGGCCGAAATGGACGCCCTGCAAAACGAAAACGATACGCTGAGCGACACCCGTCAAAGCTCGGCAAGGGGCTTTAACCGCTTGACCGAAGCGACGGAAAAGGTAAACACCGAAATCGATTCGATGATTAAAAGCATAACCGAACTTATCGACATATTCGAGCAAACCAAAACTGCTCAGCAGGGAACGCGGGAAACGGTTTTGCGCTTAAAGAATTTGATGTCGGATAACGAAGCCATACAGGGCGAATCGCATCCATAGACTGCGAAGCAGTTTTTGGACGGAGATATACACGGAAGTATATCTGTTTATGCGGGTGCTTATTTTTTGCTTTCCGTATTTTTCGCTTTTTCGTGTTGCCCGCTTTTGGTGTTCAATAGATCACCGATTGCGGGCATATTTGATCGAACAGATTTTACAAACAGTTTGAGAATGTCGAAAATCAGTTCCTTCGTTTTTGAATCGGTATTGTGAAGTTTTTTTAATGCGGCGGCCGATGTTTGCACCCAGCGGTTTTTTAAATCCGTAAGTGTCAGCGCTCCGGCGGCTCCGGCCGCATCGAAGAGGGTGTTTATAAATTCTTTGCGCGTTTTTTTATCGAGCCCTTCGAGCCAGGTTTTTACGGTGTTTTCGGCAAACATGCTGTCGTCGCCCCGCTTTGACAGCGTCGCAAATTCTTTACCGTGAAATTGCCACGAAAAAGCGTCGTGCTGAAGTACTCCGTTTGCCGCATCGCTTTGCACGACCGTGTGCTTTTTCGGATACTGCAGCAATATGCCGACCACCGACGACTGCGGAACAAAACACTGCGCTTTTGCAAAGGCCCGTTCCGTATCGCCGCGCCGGCACGTATCTTCATTGAATCCCGGACCGTCAAAGCAAAAGATTGTTTCTATGCGTTTGAATATTTTATCCGAACAAAATGCCGGCGCGTACAGGGCGAGGTTTCCGCCTTTTGAGTGTCCGGCGGTATACAGTTTGCCGCGGCAGCGCGCGCAAGCTTTTTCCAGATAATTCAAAGCCGCCTGCTGCGACGGAACCGGATCGTCTGCGGCCATATTGAAGTCTTCTTTCCAGCCGATGAGCGTATCGTCGGTTCCGCGGTAGACGACGCAGCTTTTTTTCGGCGAAAGGACCGCCGTTACAGCGGAAAATTGTTTTTCGGCCTTTAAATCGATTTCGTTTACAAAACCTTTGAGTACAATGCCCGAAAAACGCACCGAATTGCCGGCCGCTTCCAAAAGCTGCGCCGATCGGGGATTTATAAAAACGCCGAAGTCTTCCGGATCTCTTTTCGGGTTGCGCAGCGCATATTTTTGCGCCGCTTCTTTTATCGTTATGCCCGATTTGAAATTTTCACTTACAATGCCGTCAAAATCGATGTAAGACAGCTGGCTCAGAATCAGCGCGTCCACTTCGTTAAAATCGGAAACCTTAAATGGAATGTCACCGCGCCATAAAATGTAGTCTTCAATATTGGCCATGTTTTTACTATAGCTTGAACGGCTCTTTTTGTAAATTACCCGTCCTGCTGCGGCCGCACTTGACTTTTTGCGCGTAAATCCGTATCTTTAGTGCGACTGGGGATGCACCGGTTTCGACGGGTGTGTTAGAGATCTCGAGCTGCAGGTGAGGACGTCTTTCCTCCGAACAGACAAAACCTATAATTGCCGATTTCGACAATTCTTACGACTACGCCTTAGCTGCGTAATCGCGGGATACGGATTGTGCCGCTCTGAACGGTTCGATATCCTGACGCTGATCAGGGCTTGCTTTGCAGGGTGTCCGGTACCTGCACGGGACTTTTACCGGAATACGGAGACGACGCTTGCGGCGCTGCTACCGTTTCCCGACAAATACCTCGCGCCGCTAAACCTGTAGATGTTCCCGGTCCTCTCATTCGGACGGGGGTTCAATTCCCCCCATCTCCAAAAAATACGGCAAGACCGCCCCGATTTACCGCCGAAGCGGTATCGGCTCAAGCGGCATACAAGGTTTGCGTTAGAATATATTTTTTTTAATTGCCGCTTTTTTCCCTTTTTTTAGGGATTTATATGATGCAAAAACTAATTCCATTGTTCTAATTCCATCGAATAAATCGGCATTGTTTGACTTTTTACCCCATTCTTTTTGTTTTATGTATTCATAAAAAATCAATCCATGTTGGTGCAGCAAACTGTTAGGATATAGTTTTTCTATTTTGTTACCGGAAAAGATTTCAATACAATTATTATTATAAAGGTCTAGCCATATAACGCCTTTTTCACCGACAATTCTGAATGTAACATCCCCCCAAACAGGATCATCGGCTTTTCTAGACCATGAACTGTCTATTTGGAAAAGAGTTCCATCTTCTAAAGTGCCATGCGATACGGAAATATCTTCTGCATTGATATGCTGCAAGGAAGAACTCGCAAAGGTTGTAATATTGCTAAATTCCTTTCCGGTCAAAAAACGTATAGTATCGGCTACATGTACTGTGTGATCGATAATGGACCCTCCGCCGTTTTGTTTTGGATCTTTTACCCAATCGGGGGTCTGAGGAGTATACATACAACCGTGATTTGTTGCCATAATTGCACTAAGGTTTCCTATACGGCCTTCTTCGATTACTTTTTTTATTTCCAAAATTGCCGGATGTAATCTTACCGGGTATGTTGTTGTAAATATAATATGATTTTTATTTATAATATCAGCAATAACTTTTAAATCTTTTTCTTGAGTTACGATTGGTTTATCACAAAAAATATCTTTACCGTATTGTGCGGCTTCTTTTATAAATTGTGTATGTTCATTGTTTTTTGAGGTAATTAGTACCGCATCGATGTCAGAGTCTGTCAGAATATCTTTTAAGTTGTTGGAGTACGTTGCATTGAGGTATGAGCACCATGGTGCGGCTCTTTTAGGATCTTTATCGTAAATCGTTTTTATCCGAATAAAATCTTGCATTCTTTGAAGAGCCGGTATATGATTTCCTGTTGCATGTGGATGTTCCAGGCTGAGAATAGCGAGGACTCTCTTTTTATGAGGTTTGGGCAATAGTTTTATATCTTCAATTTCCGGTTGGCAGGTTAATAATTTTAAATATTCTTTTTTTCCTTCTAGAGTTGCAATATATCCACTGCATTGTTGTAGGGGATGATAAAGATAAGATTTGTTTTGGGCGATTATTTCATAGTTACTATAATTTTCATAACCGAAGTTACGATTATCAAAAAACAGTCGTAAAACAACATTGTCTTTTGTTTTGGCAATAAAAGAAACCGTATTTTCATTTTTTAAAATATTTTTTTGTATAAAAACATCACTGCTTTTTATACCGATACGATTTAATTCATCGTATATCGCCTTTTCTAAATTTAACTTTTTTGCAATGCTTTTTTGAATATTAATACAACTTAGTTTTCCGTTATCGGGATTTTGAATCTCCTTTTGAATTAGAGTATCAATCCCTTCTGCTGTTAAAAAGTTATTTTTCATTGTATTATCCTTTTATTGCACCACTTGTCATACCTTGTATAAACTTTTGCGAAAATAAACCGAACATAATTATTAATGGAATAACTATAAGATTAAGGGTCGCATAAAGCATTCCCCATTGTGAAGAAAATTGCCCCATAAACCATGACAAACCTACCTGCAGAGTCTGTAACGAAGGTTTTCGCATAAAAATTAAAGGTAGGAAAAAGTCATTCCATATATCTCTGAAAATAAATACCGATACCACTGAGAGTCCGGGAGTTGCCAGCGGCGTTGCGATACTTTTAAATTTTGTGATATTTGAGGCACCATCAATATCTGCCGACTCAAATAATTCACTTGGTATTTCTGCAAAATATCCTGTAAGCAATAATATAGCAAAAGGGACGCTTTTTGCCGTATAAATTAAAATTAATCCGAGTCGTGTATTGTATAACCTCCAACTTACAAACATTTTAAACAGAGGTATAAATAAGATGGGCATGGGAATCATCATTCCTGCAGTAAAAAATAAAAACAAAATTTTATTAAACTTAAATCGGAATCTGGCTAATACATATGATGCCATCATGCAAGTAATGCCGATTAAAACTAAAGACGCTATGGTTACTGTTAGACTGTTTTTATATCCTGTTATAAGATTTCCCTGTCTAATTGCCTCTAAATAGTTCTTAAACTGCGGAGGATTGGGGAAAGCAAGGGGTTTGGTAATAACTTCAACATTTGTTTTTAGAGAAACCATCAGTGAAATAAAAAACGGAAAAATAACCGCTAAAAGAAAAATAAATAAAAGGATATATATAAAGCTGCTTTTTATAAATGTATGTATTTTATGCATATTACTTAATCCTTTTGTTTAAATTATTATAGAGGCTCATTCCTGCCGATGAAATAATCAACATTAATACAAACATGCATAAAGAGATTACAGCTCCAATTCCCGGAGAGCCGCCTCCATGATGGCCTCCAAAGGTTATCCGATAAAAGAACACCCCCAGAACATCTGTGGAATATGAAGGGCTGCCTAAATATCCTTGCATGGTATATACTAAATCGAAATAAATAAAGGAACCTATAAACATTAGGATATTGGCAATAATTATTACCGGCGATATCATCGGTATCACTATACTCAAAAAAACTCTAGACTTTGAGGCACCATCTATATGGGAGGCGTCTATAATATCCGTTGATATATTATTCATAGCTACATAATAAATTACCAAAGGAAATCCTAGTAATCTTGTAATTTCTATGCATGCTATAACAGATAAAGCTGTAGTTTCTTTACCCAAAAGATTTGAAAAAGACTCCGGTAAGTTGATTAATTGTATGATTTTTGCATAGGGTCCTAAAGATGGATTAAAAAATAATGACCATACATAACCAAATGCTATGATAGGAAGTATTTGCGGGATAAAGAGTGTATTGAGGAAAAAAGATTTACCTCTTATTTTTTCAATGCTGAAATAAAAAGCAAAAAGTAAAGCAAGTATATTAACTCCGATTAGCGATATAACTAAAAAGTGAAGGTTATTCTTTAAGGCATTTATAAGTTGAGAAGAAAAAACGTTTTCCGTAAATAATAAACGGAAATTTTTTAATCCGACGAATTGGTCTAAAAAACTGTTTTTACTTTCATAAAAAACAACTTTAAATCCCGACAAAACCGGAAAAACAAAAAAGATTGTATAGATAGTAAAAATAGGAGCGATAAAAAGAGTAATAAAAACCCTCGTCTTTATGGTTGAACGCGGCGAATAAGTCATAAAACTTTTCCGTATATTTCTTTTGATTTTTGTAAATACGGGATACGCAAGGCGTATCCCGTAAATTAATAAGCTCTAATACCACACCGAGAGTCCGTCGGCGATTGCATCTGAAACCTGTTTTGGGGTTTTCTTCCCATTCATGAGGTCTTGTAATCCTATTTGAATTAAGTCAGTTGCAGTCGGGCTCGCATCGGAAAGTAAAATTGCCCAGTCGGAAACTATATTTTCTCCGTTTTTTCCTGCCAGAGCTGCATATTCCATCAAGGTCGCATCACTGAAGTTATCATTATCCCATGCATTGAAGAAACCGAGCTTATCGTTTATTAATTTACCTTTTTCAGGAGCGGTTAGCCAGTTAATAAACTTTAGAGCGGCTTCCTGTTTTTCGGGAGATGAAAATCTTGAAACAGCAATTCCCGTATCGGTAAATACGGTTACATATGGTGTCATACCCGCATCAACCGGTGTTGCAAAAACTCCAAGTTCAATATTAGGATTGATTGATTTTAACGTTAATACTTCCCATGAACCGCAGCCCGGCCACATAGCTACCTGTTCCGTTGCTGTCATGTTTTGTGCATCCGAGTATCCTAAACCCATAAAATCTTTCGGAAAATATTTTTTCAATGTATAAAATCTTTCAAGAGCGCTCACAAAACCTTTGCTTCTAAAGTCGTATGTGTGTGCCAATAAAGATTTTAAAAATTCCGGTCCGCCTAAATACGGTTTCATCATTAAATCAAAAGCATAATGAATATGCCAAGCATCCTTACCTTGAAACATAAGCGGAGTTACGCCGTTTGATTTTAATTTTTCACATACGGCAATAAATTCATTCCATGTCTTCGGAATTTTAATACCGTTTTCTCTAAATATTTTTTTGTTGTATAATATACCGGTATATTGACAGGCGATAGGTACGGCAAATAATGTTCCCGAATCGGTTGAAAAATTATATTTGTGGTGACTTGGCATTTTATCAATATTTTTTATTGATTTGGTTAAATCAATAAAGTATTGTCTATTATACATACTGTTATTCCAAACTCGATTTTGCCATATATTGACCATGTCGTCTAAAACACCGCCTTCTGCATCGATTTCTACACTACTGAAATAGCGATCGGTAGGCCTGGGAGTGCTTTGAATCGATATACCTTGCATATCTTTTTCAAATTCTTTGTAAATGGCATTCCATGCATTTAAATCCTCCGGTCGCCAATTCGTATGAGTCAGCTTGATACCGTTGCCGTTTTCGGTTTGCCCTTTTGCGCATAATAAAGCAAAGCTACAAACTAAAAAGAATGATAAAGTTCCAAGTTTCTTCATAAGAACCTCCTTTTCTATTAATACAAATATTATATCAACAATAATAAGCTGTCAAGTTTTATTTTGCTATTTATTTTATATATTGACTTAATATAAATAATAGTTTATATTTTATATGATATTTGTTATTTAATGATTATATAATTAATTTTATAAATTAATTATATGGTTTTTATATGTAGATACCGATTTTTAAGAAGTAACATTCTTTGAATTAGCAGATTTTATATAAATAAAATTGCAAAAGTATTTCAAACGCTATATAAATATAATAAAATACTTTTCCAACTTAAGAACTGCGGAGAAAAATGATATGACATATAATTATCGTAACAAAATTGCGGTACTCATAAAAACTATTTTGAAATACAAACGGACCACGCGTGATCAACTTGTTAAAGAGTTAGGAATAAAGAAGTCTGCCCTTGTAGGTTATTTGAATTATCTTTTAAAATCTTCGCTTATTTTAGAAAGCGGAATCCAGTCTTCGGCAGGAGGCGGGCGTAAGCCTGTATTCATAGAATTAAATCCCAAGTATGGGAGTATTTTAACTGTTGCTGTAGAGAAAAACAGAATAATCAGTGGATTGATAGATTTGCAGGGAAATTGTTCTGCAGTTTTAATTGAAGAATTATCAGAAATTGTTGAAAAAGAGATTTTCTTAGAAAAAATAGTTTGCATGATCAAAAAATATTCAAATTTAAAAAATACAACTACCATTTTAGGGGTTGTTGTGGCGATAGGTGGAAATGTAGACAGCGTTGCCGGTGTATCGTTAGAAAATTTATATATACAAAATTGGAATAATATACCTCTTGAAAAAATTATTTTTGAAAAAACAGGATATAAAACAAAAATTATTAAAGATATAGAAGCTCTTGCACTTGGAGAACTTTTTTTCGGAAATGGCGTGGGTCTTAAACATCTTATTAGTATTAATCTTGGATATGATGTTGGTATGGGAATTATTGCGAACGGCGAATTATATGCAGGTGCTTCGGATTGTGCCGGAGAACTTGGACATATTATTGTAGATCCGGCAGGACCCTTGTGCTATTGCGGACGAAATGGGTGTTTAGAAAAAATGGTGTCGGTTGAAACTCTTATTGAAAAATGCAAAGATGGGTTTAGGCACGGAGTTCACAGTCGCGTATTAAAATATACACAGGAATATATCGACACTCTTTCTATTGAAGCAATAATTAATGCTGTAAATGAAAACGATGTATTTACACGGAAGTTGTTTAGAGAAAGCGGAGAGTATATCGGTAAAAAACTATCTGAAATTGTGAACCTTTTTAATCCGGAAATGCTTTGTCTAAGGGGGGCTTTAATAACTAATAACAATTTTCTTTATACACAAATAAAAGATTATATTTTTTCGCATAGCAGATTTTATAATCTACAAAATTTACAAATAACTTATCCTTTAAATGAAGAATATATTACTCTAAAAGGTGCCGCGTCCGTAATGATTTTATTACTTCCATTCGCAACATAAGGAATTCTTAAGCATCTTTCCGCTGTTGCATTGTACCGATTTTTTTTGCTATAATACGCCCATCTAATGGAACCTTCGGCTTTCGGCGATTGCCGTTCAGCAAGGTTCCGGAGCGGGGCGGTTATGGCTGATACGTATACAACAGCGCTTGAGCGCAGCAAAAATCTTGAAAAAGACATTCAAATCAATCCGAAAAAATACCGGGTGCTGACGGGCGACCGTCCTACCGGCAGACTGCACATCGGGCACTATTTCGGCTCTTTGCAAAACCGGGTGCGCCTTGCGCAGTTGGGAATTCCGACTTACATTGTGATTGCCGACTATCAAGTGCTTACCGATCACGATGCTTTCGGCGAAATCGCGCAAAACACAAAGCAGTTGACAATCGATTATCTTGCGGCAGGCATTCGCCCCTCCGACGATGTGTTTATTTTCCCGCACAGCTATGTTCCCGAAGCGAACCAGCTGATGCTGCCGTTTTTAACGCTGGTCAGCAATGCGGAATTGAGCCGCAATCCGACGGTAAAAGAAGAAATCAATTCGGCGGGCTTAAAAAGCGTGAATGCCGGCATGTATACGTATCCTGTACACCAAGCCTGCGATATTTTGTTTTGCAAGGCGACCGTCGTTCCGGTGGGAAAGGATCAGCTTCCGCATTTGGAAATGACGCGCACGATTGCACGCCGTTTTAACGAAAAATTCTGTAGCGGAAAAAGCGTTTTTCCCGAACCGGAAGCGCTTTTAAGCAAAACGCCGTCGATTTTGGGCTTGGACGGAAGTCAAAAAATGAGCAAAAGCCGCGGAAATGCGGTTATGCTTTCGGCAACTGAAGACGAAACCGCTTCGCTCATCAAAAAAGCGAAAACCGATTCTGAGCGGCTTATTACCTATGATCCGGGAAAACGACCTGAAGTCGCCAATTTGCTTATGCTTATATCGCTGTGCACGGGCGAAGAACCCGCCTCTATTGCGGGACGGATAGGCGAGGGCGGCGGCAGAAAATTAAAGGCCCTGTTGACCGAAGCCTTAAATGAAACGCTTCGTCCCTTGCGCGCCGAGCGAAAGCACCTTGAAGCCGATCCGGCATACATCCGCAGCGTGCTTTCGGACGGTGCGCAAAAAGCGCGCGCGATCGCCGCCGCCACATTGGAAGAGGTCCGCTCGGTTATGAATATGAAAATATAAGACGCGGAGTGCGGAGTATGGAGGTGCCGGGTATGAACGATAAAAACAATAAAAGCGATATGAATGGTATACATACGGATTGCGCCGATACGGGTTGTGTCGCGGTTAAATGTATCGTGTCTGAGGGAGCATCATTGCCGAGCTACGAAAGTTCGGGGGCTGCCGGCGCCGACGTGCGCGCCCGCCTAAAAGAGCCGCTGTGCATTCCTTCCGGTTCGTGGGCGGCCGTTCCTACGGGGCTTTTTTTTGAAATTCCTTCGGGCTTCGAAATTCAAGTAAGGCCGCGTTCCGGTCTTGCGGCAAAACACGGCATCGCGCTTTTAAATGCGCCGGGCACAATCGATTCGGATTACCGCGGCGAAGTAAAAATTCTTTTGATAAATCACGGCAAAACCGACTTTACGATCCGAAACGGCGACAGGATTGCCCAGCTCGTTGTCGCGAGCGTCGTACAGGCGAAGTTTTGCGCCGCCGAAAACCTTTCCGAAACGGTGCGCGGTTCCGGCGGGTTCGGAAGCACGGGAGTATGAGATTGCCGGCTTTACGTGCAAAGTTTTTACGGCCTTGGCGCATGAAAGCGGTACTGCTTCGCTATCTGTTCCGCGAATTGATTGTCTATTTTGTCGTCGCTTTTTTGTTTTTCTTTTTAATTTTTTTCGTCAATCACATACTTTTAAATGCGGCCGACATACTTGAAAAGCGCGTTCCCGTGGATAAGGTTGCCCTGTTTATCTTTTACGCGCTTCCCTTTGTGATTGCGCAGTCGGCTCCTTTTGCGACCTTGGTCGGCTTTTTGATGTGTATCGGGCGCATTGTTACCGACAAAGAGTTTTTGATCATGCGCTCATGCGGCTGCTCGCCCTTCTTTTTTTTGCTGCCCGTTGCGGTAAGCGGCTTGTTGATTTCAATCTTTTCGTTTTTGGTCAACGATTATTTGCTGCCGCTGGGTACGATTTCATACAACAAGCTGTATCTGTCCATCGTCGTGTCGAATCCGGCCGTGGAATTGGAACCGCATTCGATAAAGCGCACGCAAAATTCAACCCTCGTTATCGGTGACGTGTCCGGCAGGCACGTATCGGATTTGCTGCTGTTCGATACGGACTCTCAGGGGCAGCAGCGCGTCGTCGTCTGTTCGGGTGCGGATATTTCGCCGCATAAAGACGAAGCGGTTATCATGCAGTTGGATATGCAAAACGCCCTTGTCGTTTTTTTTAACGGCACGCAGCGCAATTCCTACGATTATCTTCATTCGAGCCATGCGGTTTTAAATATCTTTTCGTCTTCGTTTTTGCCCAGCTTCGGTATGGTAAATCCGCAGGAAATGACTTCCCACGATTTAAAGCTTAAATTAAAAGAGATGGATTCTTCGGCTTCCGGCGTAAGCGCATCGACCCGCAATTCGTACAGAATAGAATATTACCGCAAATTCGCGCTTCCCTTCGGTTCGCTGTTTTTTGCATTTTTGGCTTTTCCGCTGGCGGCGCTCTTTGCCCGGCGCAACGGGCAAACGGTCGGTCTTATTATCGGCGTCATTATAGCCGTTCTCTATTGGGCGCTTATGATTTTGGGGCAGCAATTCGGCTTCCGCAACGGATTAAACGGATTTTGGGCAATGTGGCTTCCGAATATATTGGTTGCAGCCTTTGCGATCGTGTTTTTTGTGCGATTGGTTCGCGAATGAGGATGCGGGAATGATTTTAGTGCGTTATGTGATGAAAAGATTTATTCCCGTGTTTGCAGGCGCCTTGGCGTTTTTTTGCTTTGTTTTGCTGCTTGTCGATCTGCTTGCCAATTTGTGGCAGTATTTGCTTGAAGGCGCATCCTTGGGCATTATCGCGCGCATTTCGCTTTTGTATATTCCGAAAGCCGTTTCGTTTTCCATCCCGCTTGCGGTGCTGTTCGGTGCGGCCTTTACGCTCAGCTCGCTGTATGCGTCGAACGAACTGACCGTCATCTTTGCTTCAGGCGTTTCGCTTTTGCGCTTTACGCTGCCGCTTTTGGTTTTTTCGCTTTTGCTCAGCGCCGCGTTTTTCTTTTTTGAAGATGCCGTCGTCGTTCCCTTTTACCGGCAAAAAGGCGACCTGCAAAAAAAAGCGCTTAACCGGCCTATCTCCTACGACAACGACCGCATTGTCGCCTTCGGCGAAGGCGGCTCGCTTGTGTACCGCGCCGATTATTACGACGACGGACAAAAGCGCTTGTACAACCTTATGATTTTTGTCCGCAGGGAAGATAAAACGCTCGACCGCATTATATCGGCCGAAAGCGCGCTTTGGAACGGCGAACAATGGATTTTTTCCGGCGCGGCAACCTATGCGAACATCGACGGCGCAATCGTTTTTTCCGAAGGCAGCGATTTTACGTGCCGCGAACTTCCCGACACCTTCCGCAATATTTCGATTTCGGTTGAAGAAGTGAGCGTCGCCCAAGCGCGTGAATACATCGCCAAGCTGCAGCGCACCGGACTTCCCCATGCGAAGGAAAGTTCGCTGTATCATAAAAAATTCGCTTTTCCGCTCATTACGTTTATAGCCGTGTTTTTGTCGGTCGGTTTGGCGGGAAAATCGCGCAAAAACGTACTGCTTATCAGCCTTGTTTCGTGCGTGAGCGCGGCGGTTGCCTTTTACGTTACGCAGATGATTACGATGCTGTGCGCCGAATTCGGTTATATATCGCCCTTTGCCGGCGCGTGGATTCCCGTGTTTTTGTTTACGGGAATCAGCGTTGCATTGCTGCGGTTCGCACGCACCTAGCACCGGAACCGCACATAAAAGATATTGCAAAAGGATATTGCATGAAAGAAATTTTTACCTGCACCCATAACGACGAACATTCGCAGGCCCGATGCGGCTTTTTGGAACTTCCGCACGGAACCGTACAAACGCCCGTGTTTATGCCTGTCGGCACAAATGCGTCGGTAAAAGGCGTTACCAAAGAGGATTTGGAAGAAATCGGTTTTGAAATCATATTGGCGAACACTTACCACTTGTATTTGCGGCCCGGCGCCGACATCTTGGAACAAGCCGGCGGCTTGCACGGATTTTCAGGCTGGAAAAAAAACTTTTTAACCGATTCGGGCGGCTTTCAAGTGTTTTCGCTTGCGCCCTTCCGCAAAATCACCGCCGAGGGCGTGCGTTTTCAAAGCCACATAGACGGCTCAAAGCATTTTTTAACGCCCGAAATCGTCGTCGATATTCAAGCGCGCTTTGCGAGCGATATTCAAATGCAGCTTGATGTGTGTACCGGCTACGGCATAAGCGAAAAAAAAGCGCTTGAAGCCCTGCGTATTACCGAAGATTGGGCAAAACGCGCTTTTAAACAGAGCGAACGGCGGCGCGATACGGGCTATAAGGGCAGCCTTTTTCCCATTGTGCAGGGCAATTTTTTCAAAGATTTGCGCGCTCAAAGTGCCGAATTTGTTGCCTCACTTAATCCCGCCGGCATTGCGATAGGCGGCCTTTCGGTCGGAGAACCCTTCGACGTGTACGAAGAGTTTTTAAGCTATACGGCTTCTCTTTTGCCGCGCGAAAAACCCCGCTATGTTATGGGAATCGGTACGCCCGAATACATATTGGCGGCGGTTGCAAACGGTATAGATATGTTTGACTGCGTGCTTCCGACCCGCAACGGCCGCAACGGATCGTTTTTTACAAAAGACGGCCCCATAGCGATTAAAAAAGCCCAATATGCCGCCGACTTTTCGCCCATAGATCCGGAATGCACGTGCAAAATCTGCAAAAATTATTCGCGTGCCTATCTACATCACTTGTATAAAAACGGCGAAATCGCTTCTTCGATGTTCGGCAGCTATCATAATCTTGCATTTTTGTATAATATGATGCTTGAGGTGCGTGCGGCAATCAACGAAAACCGCTTTGCCGATTACCGCCGCACATTTTTACAGCGTTACGGAGGAAACCGATGAACGTCCGCCGCCTTATTTTTTGTGCCCTGTGCGCCGCCTTGTGCGTGCACCTTTTTTCGGCCGAGGCGAAGGCCGAAAAGGCGAAGAACCGGGAAAGCGAAGCTCCCGAAGAAAAAAGCCAAAGCGAAAGGCGCAAAGACATTTTGCGTTACGGGCTTGATAACGAAGTGGTTGCCCTTATCGAAACTTTCATAAAAGAAAAAGACGGCGAGTTTTTGCCCCTGCTTGCCGACATGTTCGCTTCGGCAAAAAGCACGGCGCTCAAAGATAAGATAATCGACTGCTGCGCCGAATTCGAATACGCGGGCTTAAAAGACGCCGCCCTTGCCGTGCTCGAAGACCCTTACGACGAAAAAAAATCGACGGTGAGCGCATTTATCCGCTATGCCGAAAAAATCAAACTGAGCGACGCGGCGCCTTTTTTGCGCTCGATTATCGAAAAGGACGATACCGACTTTTTTAACGGTGCGGTAAGTGCTCTCGGAAGCATCGGTTCGGAAGAAGACGCGTCGTTCCTTGCCGACCGCTTCGAAAACGAAGATTTAACCGTCGCCCAAAAGCAAAACATCGTTAAAGCGCTCGGAAAGCTGAAAGCCGACCGCACCTTCGACGCTTTAGCCGCAATGGCGCAAAACGAAGAGGAAAACGCCTTTGTGCGCATGTATGCGGCCGAAGCCATCGGTAATATCCGCAGCGACGAAGCTACCGATATCTTAATCGATCTGTTCGATTCGACCGACCCGAACTTGCGCCAATACGTCGTTAAAGGTCTTGCGCGCAACACCTCCGAAAAAGCGCGCGCGGTTTTTTTTGCCGCGTTAAAAGACAATCACTATAAGGTGCGCTTGGAAGCCGTTGATGCCGTGCGCGATCAGCACCTTGCAGCGGCTTGTCCCTCGCTTTTGTACCGCGCGCAAAACGATGCCGAAGCGGTTGTAAAATACGCGTGCTTTGACGCCTTGGCGTCTCTTAACGATAAGGCGGGCGTCGATTATATGATTTCGCTTTTGGAAGATTCCCGAAGGGGAGATACACTGAAAGCGAAGGTCGCTTCGTCATTACTCAAATACGACGTGAGCGCGGGCGTTCGGGCTGTCATTGTGCTTGCCGAAAAGACGCTCGCCGACGACAAAAAAAAGCAACTGCGCTACGCGCTCGGCAAAGAGTTTGCTTTGCACGAAAATAAAAACTTCGAATCGATATGCGAAGCCTATCTTAAAAGCGCCGACGTCGCCACGCGCGGTACCGGTTTGGATATATACAAAAAGAACCGCTTTGCAAACCTTACCGCTCTGGTGCGCAGCATTGCCGAAGAGGACAAGGTTCCTTCCCTTAAAGCAAAGGCAAAAGCCCTCATCGCGGAATAAAAACGCGTGATTAAAATGCAAATTGGGATAAGAAAAAAAATAAAAACCTTATATGCTCTTTGTCACACACCCCGTATTTACTCACGTAAAAATCTAACCGAAACGGTTTCGGTTACTCAAGTAAAA
>CAJPNP010000023.1 GCA_905372025.1 uncultured Treponema sp.
ACGCTCTGACCGTTGGCAAGCAAAATTTCATAGAAATTTTGCGCAGTCCGATACCTATTACGGTCAGCCGCGTTGAACGGCAGGACGCTGCCGGTAGGCGGCTTTTTTACTGTTAAATATTTTACAATGTATATTTTCCGGTGCGGTTGCCCTGTATGTTGACACTTGACCTCGAACGCTTTTTTGTTCTATTATTGAACGGTGCTTTCCCGATATACATCAGATAAAAACGGCCGGCCCGTAAAAACCGCCGTCATTTACACCGAAACGGAACATTGCCTGAAAAAAACGGATATCGATCCGGGGGCGCTGTGGATAATACGCCGCCTCAAAGAATGCGGCTTTGAAGCCCTTATTGTCGGCGGTGCCGTGCGCGACCTTTTGCTGCACAAAACGCCCAAAGACTTCGATTTGGTTACCGACGCGACTCCCGCCCGCATTAAAAAAATATTCCGCAATTCATACATCATCGGAAAGCGCTTTCGCATCGTGCACATATTTTTCGATCATCGAATCTTTGAAGTAACCACCTTCCGTTCTTTTGCCGAAGGGAAAACCGTGGGCAACACCTTCGGCACAATCGAAGAAGATTCTAAGCGCAGAGATTTTACGCTGAACGCGCTGTATTACGATCCCGAAAAAAATCAGATTATCGATTACGTGGGCGGCTTTAAAGACATACAGGCAAAAAAAATTGTGCCGGTTATTCCTTTAAAGCAAATATTTACCGAAGACCCGGTACGGATGCTGCGCGCCGTTAAATACGCCGCTTCGAGCAGTTTTGAAATTCCGTTTTTACTGCGCCGCAAAATCACTTCGTCCGCCCATCTTTTGTCGCCGGTTTCTCCGTCGCGGCTGACCGAAGAACTTTTAAAAATAGTCAATTCCGGCCAAGCCTACGAGATTGTATCGTCGGCGATTCCGCTGCGGCTTTTTATATATTTACAGCCGGCAGCATCTTCTTTGATTGCCGAAAAAGAAGGCTTTTGTGCCGCCTACATGCAAAGTCTTAAAGAGCTTGACGAGTTGCATCACTGCAATCCTGCCGTGCGGCTGGGCGATAAATTGGTTTACCTTATCCGCGATTTTATAAAACTTTTGGCAAATTGGGAACTCGAAGCTGCGGCGAAAACGAGTGCCGCCGAATTGTACAAATTCGCGTGGAAGGAATGCCGGAGCTTTGTGCTGCCTATGAATCCCCAACGCTCCGAATTGGAATACGCCGTGCGCTTTTGTTTAAAAGAATTCGGTATAAGCGTGCGGCCGCCCAAAAAGAAAAAAAGCCCGCAAAGGATTGCGGCCGTTTAAAACCGGTTTTTGGGATTTTGCAATCAGCCTTTGCGCGATATTTTATCGACGATGATGTTTACGCTTTCGATTAAAATTCCCGTATAGCGCTCGATATTTTCGATAACGTATTTTTGCAGATTGTGAATTTTTCCGGCCAATTCGGTGCCGAAAGGAACGTCGGTAGTGATAACAAGCTTGTAGCCGTGGGCATCGGTTTTTATCGTCAATTTTTTTATTTTGATTTCAGGGTCGAATTCGCTGACGCAGTGCATAACCATTTGAGTGAGCGCCGCTTCCGAAATACTCACCCTGCCTTTTTTTGAAAATTCGGGACGCACGACCGATTTTTCGTATACTTTCATGTCGGCGCCCGAAGGCCGTTCTTTGCGGAACAGCTTTATCCTGATCGAATCGTAAAAAATCTGCGGATAGCTGCGCTTTATTTCCAAGGCGGGGACGGGAATCACGTGCTTTCCTTCTATACGGCGCGAACGGATCGCAAAATCGATTTCATCCTGAGTGGCGATGTCTTCGATTTTTATGATTTTACCCGGCTGGGGAATTTGCAATCGTGCGGCGATTTTTCGCACCATTTTTTCGGAAGTTCCCAAAATCAAAAGGCGGCGGATATTTTGCTTTTTTAAAGCGCGCGCGATTTCGTCGCGATGTTCTTTATCGTCGAAGACGGCAGCTCTGACGGCGGCTAAAAAGGTTTTTTCGCGCTTTGCCGAATGCCCTGCCAAAATCTTGTCGTCCTGAATGAGAAGTCCGTCGTCGATTATTGCGCCGATGTCGTATTTTTGCGCCAAAAGTTTCGCCCGGAAACTTTTTCCCGTGCCGCTTGCTCCGACAAGCGCGAAAACCGTGATCCCCGTAAACAGCGCAAAAATATCGTCAAGAACTTTCATTACTTTTAGTATACGTTGAAAGCTCGAAGGCGGGCAAGTAGGTTTTAATCAATTGTGCGAAAAAAGACGGCAAAGGCGCTGATATTTTTTCAGGAATGCCGAGCGGATTGTCTTTTTCGAATATCAGCGTGCGTGCGTGCAAAAAAAGACTTTGGCCGTACTTATCCGGATACGAAAAAAAATCGGCTCCGTAAGCGCTGTCGCCCAAAAGCGGGAAGCCCGCAAAGGCGGCTTGCGCTCGTATTTGGTGCGTTTTTCCCGTTTTTATTTTGACCGAAACGAGGGTAAAGTTTTTGCCGCCGATTTTTCCGTGCGCAAGGGGCTGCACCGCAGTCAGGGCGGTTTTTCCGCCGCTGCGGGCGCCTTCGGTATGTGCGTTTTCGCCTTTATCGGGCGGTTTTACTTTTACGGTCGCAAAGGCTTTTTCCGCGCGGGCGGGGGAAAAGCCTTTTTTTTCTATGACGTTTTCCCATACGCACGCTTGATCGAGCGTTCCCTGAAGCAGCGCCGTATAGATTTTCCCGATCCGCCCTTCGGCGAGCGCTTTTGAAAAATACTGCGCGCCGATTAAACTTTGCGAAAAAGCGACTAAGCCGGTCGTTCTGCGGTCAATGCGGTGAAGCGGGCCGGGAACAAACGACAGCGAACGCAGCTTTTCGTTATCGGATGCGGCTTTTTCGGCATATTCGCGCCGTATCAGTTTATCCAGGGGCACCGCGTGCGAAGATCCGCCGTGAACCGGAACGCCGTACGCTTTGTTGACAATGCGGATGTGTTCGTTTGCAAACACGTCGGTAAACGGCGCATAAACGGAATCGGGGCGGGAAGGGGGAGCGGCTTTTTCATCGTTATGAACCGGAGTGCGAATGCGAGCGTCGGCAAGAAAGTCGGCAATATCGAGAACGTCGCCTTTTTGCACGCGGTATGATGCGTTTTTTTTGAGTCCGTTTACTTTGATAAAACCGCTTCGCATGCTTTTATGTATAAGACCGAGCGGAACGTCCGAAAGGAATTTTCTGAGCACGCGTTCAAGCCGCCTGTTTTCATCGTCGTCGGCCGCGGTAAAATGCTTAAAAGTCATAATTCAACAAGGATTTCAGTCCTTTCAGTATAGCAAGCCTTGCACTTTTTGCCTACTAGACAAAAGGCGGCGGGGGCGGGTAAAATATATCGTTATGTTTTTAATGATGCGGAAACAATTATATTATTTGCTTATAAATCCGGTTTTGCTTTCGGCGGTATTCAGCTGGCTTTCCGCACAATTTATAAAAACGGTTATACAGCTTTTAAAGGGCAGAGTTTCGGACTTAAAAGACCTTATCGCCCTGCTTTTTTGGCGCACCGGCGGCATGCCTTCGAGCCATTCGGCTTTGGTGTGCGCGCTCGCAACTTCAATCGGCTTTAATTCGGGCATGGATTCGGATGTCTTTATTTTGTCGTGCTGTTTTGCGCTCGTGGTTATCCGCGATGCGGTCGGCGTACGGCGCGCAAGCGGACTTCAGGCGCGCACGCTGAACGAAATCGGTAAAAAGCTGCACCAACAGCATATTCTCGAATTTCAAGCGCTCAAAGAAGTGCACGGTCATAAACCTTTGGAAGTTTTTGTCGGTTGTCTTTTGGGACTTTTTACCGGAACCGCCTTTTCAGTGCTTTAAAACACCGGATTTTCATGAAAGAAAAAACGCTTATTTTTACGGCTTGCGGATGTGTTCTCTTATGCGGTGTATTGTTGTTTTTTTGCCGCACCGTTCCTTCGGGAAAAATATGGAAGGCGTACAGCGTCGCTTACGTGCATAAATCGGTTCCGGCCGAAACGGTTCTCGGCCTGTTCGAAAACGCGGGAATTACGGGAGTTCTTTCGTCCGAACACGAGCCCTTTCCGCCGCTTTCGCGTTTTGCTCCCGTTCAATACGGAACCTACGGCGCTTTTTCTTACCGGATTTTGCAAAGCGTTTTTTTTGCTGATAAAAGCGATGCTTTTGCTTTGTATTACATTCCCGAACACGACACGGAAAAAGCGGTACGGGCTTTGAGCGCTTCGGGGGCGGAATGGGGAATTGCCGGGCGCGGCGGTGATCAGCGTGCGGTTCCGGCAGCGGTGTTTATTCTTTTTTTGATTTTTTTAGTTCTCGCCGAAAACCGCTTGTTTTTTGCCTGCGCCTTTTTTCCTTTTGTGTGCTATACGGCCGCATCTCCTTTTTATGACGCCGCTTCTTTTGTGTGCCTTTTGGGATTCGGTTTGTTTATCGGGCAAAAATTTTGGCGCCGCCGCGGTTTTTTGAAAAAGACGGCCGCGAATGCGGTGCTTGCCGCCTCTCTTTTTTTGCTGATTCTTTGTTCCGCGTTTTCCGGCATAAAGACGTTTTTCGCTTTTTTTGCCGCCGCACTCGCTTCCTGTTCACTCGTATACCTTTTGTATAAAATCGCTCCTGTGCTGCGCAGCAAAAAAAGTTTTAATCCCGTGCTTATAATCCCGGCGCGCCGGCTGTCCTTCGGTGCGGTTTTGCGCATGAGGTTTGCGCTTGTTCCTGCAGTATGCGTTTGTTTTTTTGCCTTTTCGGCGGTGCGTGGTTTTTCAGGCATTTCGATTCCTCATGCAAAAAGTGTGTACATTCCCGCGCCGGTACGCAAAACGATGCAAAAAGATTTTTCGGCGCTTTCGTATAAACGCGTTTTGCACACAAACGCTTCCGAGCGTTTGCCCGACTTAACCGATTTTATACACGGTTTTTGGTATATGCAAACCTATCCGTTTAAAAAACTCGAAAAAGCTTCCGGCGAAACGGAAACCGTGCACGGGCGGCCGCAATTAGGCGAACAGGTTGAATATCCGAATTATGAAAAAGACGGGCATAAATTAAAAGAAGTTGCGGTAACGACCGCCGTATTCGACGAATCGTATATTACCGATGTCATACGGCTTGCGCTCGGGAACGAAGCTTCCGAGCGGAATGTTCGTGCATCGGGCGGGGCGGAAATGCTTTTGGCAAAACAAAACGGTTTTGTGCGCACGGCCTATCGGCGATCCGACGGTACGCAAAACAATACCTCCGTTTTCGTCTTTACCCTCTGCGCTTTTATATATATACTGTTTTTGCTCGGTACTTTGGGAATAAAGAGGCTTATATAAGTATGTCCGAAAAAAAAGAACGGTTCGATTTTCCCCGCTACGAATATGCGTGTTTGAATCCCGCATACATTCCCGCCTCGGTTGCCGTTTCGGCGGAGCAGGGCGGCGGCTCCTCGCGGTTTTCGGTAAAACCCGGCGATAGCGTATTCGAAGGGCAAACAATAGCGACGGGCTACAAAACGTCGGTTGCAGTCCATGCGCCGATTCCGGGAATCGTAAGCGAGATTACCGAGCGCACTATGCCGAACGGGAAAACGGCCGAGTGCGCGATAATCGATTTTAAAGGCAGTTTTAACTTTGAAGGCAAACCTTCAGTTGAGAGCATCGGGCGCAACAAGCCGTCTTCTCATAAGCTGATTTCTCAAATACGGCAATACGGCATAATCAACACCTTCGACGTATCGAACGGTTCGCTTGCATGGCAGATGGAACAGAGCGTTCAAAATGATGCCGTTTTGGGCGTGCGCTTATTCGATTTCGATCCGAGCTGCTTTGTGGACGATTTTATTTCGTCGCAATTTATAGACGAAGTGCTGCAAGGCGCATGGCTGTGCGCGTCGGCGATAAACGCCCGGACAATCGTATTTTTTTATTCGGCATCGGATTTTACGCTGCCGGAAAAAGAAAAACGGGAACAGTTTCTTAAACCTTTCGACTGTCGCTTTATAAAAACGGATACGCGCTTTTATCCTTCAGGCTCCGAACGCGTACTGCAAAAAAAAGCTTCTCCGATAAGTTTGTTTATCGACAGCCGCACCGCGTTCAGCGTATTCAAATGCGTGTCTTTAGGTATGCCGCTTACCGATACCGTTGTGGAAGTAAACGGACAGGCTTTGCATGAAAGCAAAATGTTTAAAGTCAAATTGGGTACTCCGATCCGCCGGCTTTTTGAAGAATGCGGCGGCTGCGAAAAGGCTCCCGCAAAGATCGTTATAAACGGACTCATTAAAGGAACCGCCGTCAGCGATTTGGACATTCCCGTTACCAAATACGTAAAAACCGTTACGCTCCTTTTGGCCGGCGATATTCCCGACCAAACGGTTTCCCCGTGCATTCACTGCGGGTTTTGCAGAACCGCATGCCCGCTCAACATTCAGCCCGATTTGATTTACAGCCATCACGTTAATTATACGCCCCTTGCGCAGGATGTTTTGCTTTCGGCGCATTTATGCGATAAATGCGCTTTGTGCAACGCATCGTGCCCTGCGCGGCTTCCGCTCTATCAAACCGTATCGCTCTATAAGGAAAAAGACAATGCGACAAACGTATAATGTTCTTACGCGGGATCCCTTTTGCAGTTCGAATCCTTCCGTAAATCATATCATTAAAATAACCCTTGCGGTTCTTGTGCCGCATATTGCAATGCTTTTTATAACGCGAAGCTATAATTCGCTGATTCTCTTGCTTTGCAGCATCGCTTCTTCTCAGCTGGCGCAAATCGGCAGTGCGTTTATAAAAAAGACAAAAGACTTTTTTTCGTGGGCAGTACTTTTGCAGGCGGTGCTTATCGGCATGTTCGTTCCGGCACAGTATCCTGCCGCCGTTGTTTTTTTTGCGGTGTTTTGCATACTTTTTTTGCAAAAAATGATTTTCGGAACATTCGCGCAGTTTTGGGCGAATACGGTTATCGTTGCCGCATCCGTGCTGTATTTACTTAATCCCGCTTTGTTTCCCGCTTTTTTATTGCCGCATGAATACTTTAACTACGCCAATGCCGGATCCCGCCTGTTTTCCGAAGGAATACTGCAAACCGTCCGTTTCGACGCCGCGCTGACCGATTTTTTTAACGATGTTTTTCATTCGTGGGGCATATCGCTTCCGGAGGGCTATATAAGCCTGTTGTGGGATTCGGGCTCGCCCGTTCCCGCTTTCCGGTTCAACGTGCTCACGCTTGTTTCTTCGCTTGTTTTAGTGTCGTATAAGGCCGCCGATGCGGTTGTTTCCTACGTGTTTTTGTTTGTATACGGTATGGCCGTGCGCTTATTCAGCTTGTACCCCTACGGCGGTTTATTGGGCGGCGGCGATGTGCTGCTTGCGTTTTGTACCGGCGGTACTTTATTTATCGCCTTTTTTATTCTCGGCTGGTTCGGAACGACGCCGCTTACCCCGGCGGGAAAATGCGCATACGGAGCAACCGGCGGGCTGCTTATGTTTTTTATCTGCGGGGGCGGAACTTCTTCGGCAGGCGCTCTGTTTACGGTTATAATTTTAAATGTTTTATCTCCGGCTATGCAATATATTGAAGATGTGCTCTACGGTATAAGACTGAATAAAATACTTATACGCGAAGGCATAAAAAGAGGCGGACAATGAATAAAAAAGCCCTATATAAAACCGCTTTGTTTATACTGAGTTTTTGCGCGTTTTCCGCCGTGCTGGTACTCGTCTATATGCAGGCGGAAAAAGTCAAAACGAAAAGGCTCTCGACGGAAGTGCAGCGTGTTTTGCGTCAAAGCGGCAGTATGTCGTCGGTTGCCGGTCCCGTGCTTTTAAAAACGCCCGCACAAACGAGCAGCCTCATGTTTTCGCTTGCGGACAAAAACGGACAAAAAGCGGGCTATGCCTGTTTGGTGCGCATTACCGGCTCGTGCGGCCCCGTTCCGGCCGTATTTGTGTGCGACGGACAAAAGAATATATCGTTTGCGGGTATTGCCGGCTTACCCGATATTTTTTCAAAAGAACTGTACGGCTTAACGGATATGCAGCTTTTTTATTGGACTTCACGCATTGCACGTTTTATGGAGGCGGCCGAAAAATGACGAAAAACGCATCCTTTCTTTTTACGGCTTCGTGCCTGAGCCTTTTTGTTCCCGTTCCGCCGCGCTTTGCCTACGGGCTCGTGCTCGTACTTTGCGCCAATATCATCGTTTTTTCGGTTATATTGCTGCACGCATTTATCGACTATTTGGGCCTTACAAAAGGCAAAACCTTGTTTTCCGTTATCGGAACAATGGGAATTACCGTGCTGCTGTATGCGCTGCTTGCGCTGTGGTCGCCGCTTACCGCTTTTACGCTCGGCTTTATCATCTATCTCATACCCCTGTCGTTGTTTATAAGCGATACGGTTTTTGCGCCGCAGAGTTCTTCTTTGCGCGAACGGGCACACCGGGGTGCAAAACTTTCGCTGCTTATAAGCTCCTTGGGCCTGTTGTTTTTTGCGATGCGCGAACTTTTTTCGTACGGCAGCCTATCGCTGCCGGCGGGAACCGGTTTGCGCATTCTGTGGATTTTCGGCAACTTCCGCTCATCTCCGGTCTTTTTTTGGTCCGCAATTCCCGGCGCGCTTATACTGCTTGCCTTTTTGCTTACCGTATTGATGTTTGTTTACCGCAGGTACGACGGCGGCGAGGAGGTACAAAAATGATTTTACAGTCGGTTCTTATATACGGACTTCTTTGCTGCGTACCGATCGTATACGGCATCGGCATAAAAAAATTATTATACGCATCCTACGGCGTGCGCTATCTTGTGCTGTCGCTCATAAAGTCCGTATGTACGGCAAGCCTTTCCGTTTTCGGATCATGGCTCATAACGCAGTATGCGCTTGCACCCCATTCGATCGCTTCGCTTTTTCCGTTTTTTGCCGCCATCCTTACGTTTTGTATTTCGTTTGCGTTTGAGCGGCTCATACATCTTTGTTTTAAAATCACAATCGGAGAATTCGATATTGCGCTTTTATCCGTCATTCTCGCGATAAGCGAAGGATTCGGCTTGGGCTCCGCGCTGCTTACGGCGCTTATAAGCGTTTTATCGTTTTATCTTTTGTACCCGCTTATCGCCGCAATACGCAGGCGTCTTACCCTGACGAATGCCGAAGGTTCGTTTAACGATACGATTATGGTTTTTATTACGCTTGCTCTTATAGCCTGCGGTTTTTACGGTTGGAATTTATCGTGGTTCAATCCCGGAATATTCCGATAAATTTGACTTTTTGCCGCGTGACGGAAAAATAAATAAAAAAATGTGCGAAAGAATGCAAATTCCGCTTTAAAAAAGGAGAATATTGATATAACATAATAGCTATGGGCGTCGTAAAGATATGCTTTGTGTTGGCCTTCGGTATATCCGGTACCGAGCTGCCCGATAACATTGAAGATTTATACCAAAAAAAATATAAAAAAATTCTCAGCTTTTTATACGCGCATCCCGACATGTGTCTTTCTCTTTTTGTGAGCGGGCCGCTTATCGAATGGATAGAAAAAAAGCACGAAGAGATAATTTCGCTTTGTTCGGAACTGATTAACCGCAGACAAATCGAATTACTCGGCGGCGGCTATTACGAACCGCTGTTTCCGCTTTTGCTGCCGGCCGACCGCTCCGCACAGATAGAAGCGCTTACGACGAGTATACGGAAGGCCGCGGGAAAAAGGCCGCGCGGCGCCTATCTTACCGAAAGCGTGTGGGATCCATCTCTTATTTCGAGCTTTAATACCTGCGGCATCGAGTACGTTTTTCTCGACAGTCGTCTTATTCCGAAAAGTCAATTCCGGCCGATTTCGACTTTTGTGCCGCTCGTTATAGAAGATATGGGGAAAACGACGACGGTCATTCCTTTGCATCAAAGCAGTTTGCCGCGCGTAAATCAAACGCCCGAAAGCTTTTTGCAGTTTACGCATACGATCGCCGAATCGGGCGACTCTTCGATTTTGGCCTGCGCGTTTTCACCCGATAAGTTTTTTGAACTTATCGAATCAAAGTGGTTCGAGCGGCTTTTGAATTTGCTAAAAGACGACGAAGTAAGCGCTCTGTCCTGTCCGCAGCGGTATTTAAAACAGTACCGGACACGGTTTCGGGCATACATACCCGCCGGCTGCATGTCCGACGCGGCTTTGTGGACCTTGGAGCCTTTTGTTCCGCATACGAGCGTTTTTACCGAAGCTATCCGGCCGACGGTAAAAGATTTTCTTACCGTGTACCCCGAAGCGCACAATTTGTATTCGCGCATGATGTACGTAAGTATGCTTATAAACCAGTGCCGCGGCGATAAGGTGCGCAAAAAGGCCGCAAAAGAGCAGCTGTACGCCGCGCAGAATTTTGCGCCGTACATGTACGCGGGTTCGGGCGGCGTAAGCAACAAAGAACTGCGCAACAAAACCTTCCGGCGCTTAATCGGCGCGGAAAAATTGGTGCGCGAAGCATCCGGATTCAGCGAAGACGCAAGCGCGTTCGATTTCGGTATGGCCGGCGGCAGGGATTTTTTGTGCTGCTTTGAAACCTTCAATGCGTTTTTTACCCTGCAGGGCGGTATTTTGTTTGAGTTGGACATTATGGAAAACGCTTCAAACTATTGCCTTGCCGCCCGCCACAATGTCCGCTCGCCGGCGAAAATTCCGTACCCGAAAAAAATGTTCATCGACCATTTATGGGACAAAGGCGATTTTGAAGCGTTCACTTCCGGCAAAGACGGACATTCGGTTTTCGCCCGGCAGGAATACAAAGAAATAAGTTTCGACCGCTCAAAAAAAGAAATACGCTTGGCCGTAAACGCGTTGTGGGGCAAAAAAGAAATTCCCGTCAGTCTTAAAAAAAATTACACGGCGAGCGCAAACGGAATTTTTTGCCAATATATTTTAAAGAATGAAGGAATGATTCCTTTAAAAGCGCGCTTTGCGGTCGAACACAATTTTTCATTGCCGGCAAACGATGCAAAGGCTTTAAAAGCGGAAGTTGTCGTAAACGATGCGTGCGAAAGTCCCTGCACCGATCAGCAGTACATACGGCAGGCGGCCATATCGACCGTTCGGTTTTCCGACCCCGATTCCGACATCGGCTTTATATTCGAACCGAACGAACTGTGCGGCTTTTACCTGGAACCTTTGTTTACCTTTATGCAAAATAAAAAAGGTGAATCCGTAAAGCAGTACGAAGCGCATACCAGCGCCTTTTATTGGGACATTCAGCTTCTTCCCGGCATGGAAACCGAAAAAATTCTGAACGTAACGATAAAAGCGCCGCAAAAAAATCCGGTTGCAAAGAAGCGCAAAAAACGGTAAAATCCCTTTATGAACAGAAGACTCATTACCTCGGCTTTGCCCTATGTGAACAATGTTCCGCATTTGGGAAATTTGATTCAGGTTTTGTCCGCCGACGTTTTTGCCCGTTTTTGCCGCAGCCGCGGCTATAAAACGCTGTATGTGTGCGGCACCGACGAATACGGAACGGCAACCGAAACGAAAGCGCTCGAAGAAGGAAAAACTCCCAAACAGCTGTGCGATTATTATCATGCAATCCATAAAGATATTTACGAATGGTTCGCGATCGATTTCGATTATTTCGGAAGAACTTCTTCGCCGCAGCAAACCGAAATCGTGCAGTCGCTGTTTAAAGATTTGGACGAACGCGGCTATATAAGCGAACATACGATCGAGCAGCTGTATTGCCCGGACTGCGAACGTTTTTTAGCCGACCGTTACGTGCGCGGAAAATGTCCGCACTGCGGCTATGAAGATGCGCGCGGCGATCAGTGTGAACACTGCGGAAAACTTTTGGAACCGACCGAATTAAACGAACCGCGCTGTTCAACCTGTTCACATACTCCGGTTTTAAAATCGACCAAACATTTGTACATAAATCTTCCGGCCATTCAAAAAGAGTATGCACCTTGGATGAAAGAGGCGAGCGAAAAGGGCATGTGGGCGAAAAACGCCGTTCAAATGACCCAAGCATGGATCCGCGACGGCTTGCACGAGCGCGCGATCACGCGCGATTTAAAATGGGGAATTCCGGTTCCCAAGCCGGGTTTTGAAGACAAGGTGTTTTACGTGTGGTTCGACGCTCCCATCGGCTATATTTCCATAACGAAAGCCTTGTGCGATAAACTTGCGCAGGATGCGCGCGACGGCAAAATTCCCGCCGATAAGGTTCCCGATTGGAAGTCGTGGTGGCTTCCTCAAGAATCGACTGCCGAAAATGCAAAAGAAAAAGTGGACTTGTTTCAGTTTATCGGAAAAGACAATATTCCCTTTCACACGGTGATTTTTCCTTCGACCCTTATCGGAAGCGGAAAAAACTGGACAAAGCTGTACCACATGAGCAGCACGGAATATTTGAATTACGAAAGCGGAAAATTCAGTAAATCGAAGGGGGTAGGGGTTTTCGGAAGCGACGCCAAAGAATCGGGCATTCCCGCCGATATGTGGCGCTTTTATATTTTTTACAACCGTCCGGAAAAATCGGATACGCAGTTTACGTGGAAGGATTTTCAGGAAAAGGTAAACAGCGAACTGGTCGGCAATTTGGCCAATTTGGTAAACCGCACAACCACCTTTATCGCGCGCTATTACGGCGGAAAAATTCCCGAAGGCAAAAAAGATTCGGCTTTATGGGCTCAAGTGCTCGAAGCCGAAAAGCGTATTACCGAATTGTACGAATGGGCCGATTTAAAAGATGCCTTCCGTGAGATTTTTGCGCTTGCGTCCGTTGCAAATAAAGCTTTTCAGGACGGAGAGCCGTGGAAAGCGCGTACGGAAAACCCCGAAAAAGCCGCCTCTCTTTTAAGAGATTTATGCTATATCATAAAAGACTTGATGATTTTGCTGTATCCGATTATGCCGCAGTATGCCGAACGTATACTCGGCTTTTTCGGAAAAACGGGACGTACTCATACCGCCGGAAAAGATCCGGTACCGAACGCCCTTTTGTGGGATGATTTGGGCAAAACCGACGGTTTAAGCGAGGTTGTACATACCGAAATCATCTTTACGCCGCTCGACGATAAACAAACCGAACATTACCGCAAGCGCTATGCGGGGACACAGGCCGAACGCGCCGAAAAATCGGGTACGGCTTCACAGTCCGCGGCGGGTGCTGCGAAAGGCTCCGCTTCGGCAAAAAAAAGCGAACCGAAAAAAAACGAGCCGGTTATCGCCGAGGACCCCGCCGCACACTTTAACCGCTTTATCGCGCTTAAAACGGCAAAAATCATTAAAGCCGAAAAGCACCCCGAAGCGGACAAGCTTTACATAGAAACCCTTGACGACGGAAGCGGCACCGAGCGCGTAATTCTTTCCGGCTTGGTGCCGTATTTCAGCGCCGAAGAATTAACAGGGCGCGATATTATCATTGCCGATAATCTTAAACCGCGTAAAATGCGCGGCATAGAAAGCCGCGGCATGCTTTTGGCTGCCGACTACACCGATTCTTCCGGAAAAGAATGCGTTGAAATTTTAGGCTGTCCGGGCGCAGCGCCCGGCACGCCTGTGGTTCTTGAAGGAAGCGATCCGGCATCGAAAAAGCCTGCCGAAATCGAGGCCGACATTTTTTTTGCCTGCCCGATTAACGTAGCGGATAATTGCGTAACCGTAGGCGGCGTACCCCTTGTTGCCGGCGATAAAAAAATTACAACCGTTTATACCGTAAACGGCGAAGTGCACTGAGGCCGCCTTGCTTTCCGTTCAAGCGCGCCTTTTAACAAACGATGAACTTCCCGCCGCAGGCGGTACAACGCGTGCCGACACAGCGCATGACGCCGGTGCGTCGTATACAGACGCTCGGTACGGGCAGTCCTTTTTGCAATCCGCCTTTTGGGCCGACTTTAAAGCGCTGCACGGCTGGAAGCCGTTTCGTTTTGAGCTTACCGTGTGCTCGGATGCCCCGTCTGCGCGTGCGGCACGGGCCGCTGCAGCAGACAAGACTCAAAGCCTGTCCTTCGAGCTTTCCGTTTTACTGCGCAGCTTTAAGCGCTTTTTTTCGATTGCCTATATTCCCCTGGGGCCCGACGCTTCTTTACTTGAACTTCCGCAGGATGAACTGCAATCTTTTTGGATACGCACCGCCGAAGCCGTAAAGCCTTTTTTGCCTAAAAACACCCTGTGTTTGCGCTTCGATCCGCCCCTCGATTTTTACTCGCTTGACGAACGAGATGCCTTTGTGCGCTCGATTTCAAAACCGCTCGTAAAATCGCTTGCGGACATACAGCCGCCGGACACAACCGTGCTCGATTTGACTTTAAGCGAAGACGAACTTTCGGCAAACATGAAGCCGAAATGGCGTTATAATATCCGCTTGGCCGAAAAAAAAGGCGTTTCGGTAAAAGCTTGCGCCGAAGACGGTATCGATATTTTTTACGCTTTATATGAACAAACGGCCAAACGCGACGGAATCGCTTTGCACGCAAAAGGCTATTACCGCAGTTTGCTCCGCCTTGCAAAAAGGGAAGGCGAACACTCCGTCTGCACCTGTACGCTCTACATCGCCGAGCATGAAGGCGAAGCTCTTGCCGCCGTCATCGTGTTGTTTTCGGGAAAAGAAGCCGTGTATTTATACGGCGCTTCGTCAAACAATAAACGCAATTTTATGAGCGCCTACCTTTTGCAGTGGGCGGCGATCCGCGACGCAAAAAAAACGCTCTGCACAAGCTACGACTTTTACGGCATGCCGCCGACCGACGACGAAAATCATCCCATGCACGGCTTATACCGATTTAAAACGGGTTTCGGCGGAAAAATCATACACCGCCCCGGCAGCATCGATTTCCCGCTTTCAAAGCTCTATGCTCCGTTTTCTTTTGCCGAAAAACTGCGCCTTTTTTATTATAAAAAAATAAAAAAACTGTTTCGCTGAGCGTACCGCAAAAGAGCGCGGTCAGCTTAAGCTGAATTCGGAGCTGAGAACGCATTGCATGCCGCGTTCTTCCATGCGCGAAATAAAGCGTTCGGAAACTTTTTCGAAGCCGGCGACGGACGACGTGCAGTCGCGCAAAAGCACAAACGAAGAGGGCGGAATATACGCCGACAGATCCTGCACGGTGTTCGCGACGCAGTGCGAAAGCGCTTCGCCTGCGATCACAATGCGGTCGGCTTTTTTAAGCTTATTGATGAGCGAAAAATTCATAAGCGTTGAAGGGTCTTCAGGATCTCCGACTTCCGCTTGCAAAGCGCTGTAATGATCGGTATACGGATTCAAGCCTTTTAGAATATAGTCCGCGTCGGCAAAAACGCGCTCGTGTTCCCATTCGCTGACGGCGGTCCATATGTTTTGTTCAACGGCCATGCCGGAAGAACCTTTCAGGCAATGGGGCGGCCACAAAGTTAAATTATAGCGCCCCTTTGCTTCAAGTTCCTGCAGGTATTTTTCAATACGTGCTTCAGCCGCTTTATCGGCGGGACGGAATTTCCCGATCGTGTAATCGGCATAGGTAATTTCGGTAAAGGGCTCCGGCGTATTGCCGTTCCGGTCTTTCCAAAATATCGGATGTGCTATATGATGATACGGATGACAATCAAGCGTAATATGAATCGAATCGATTTTTGCGGCATTTGCGCGGATAAAAGATGCGGTGTGTGCGCAGTCGCGCGGCGATCCGGAAATGAATAATGTTCCCTCCGGAGAACAAAAATCATTCTGGGGGTCTATAAGCAGCAGCGCATTCACCATGAAAAAATCATAACATTTTTGAAAGCGCTTGTCAACGTTTCGGTTTTTCAGTTATACTGACTCATATGAACCTTGAAGCTTTTGTATTGGGCTGCGGCGGAATGATGCCGCTGCCGTACCGTCACTTAACTTCGGTGCTGCTCAGACGGGAAGGGCAGCTTTTTTTATTCGACGGAGGTGAAGGAACGCAAGTATCGCTCCGCCGGCTTAATTTAAAATGGAAAAAAATAAACGCGATTTTTGTGAGCCATACGCACGCCGACCATGTAACCGGTCTTCCCGGTATATTAATGCTTTCTTCTCAAGTGGAACGCGACGAGCCTTTGTATATTTACGGACCGCCGAAAATCGCCGAATACATTGAAACGAGCCGTTCCGTTTTGGATATGTATATAAATTATCCGATTATCGTAAAAGAAATAGAAGCTCCCTGCGTGTGCTACGAAGGCGACGGATTTTATGTGCGGGCGTTTCCGCTCAAACATACGAAAACCTGCGTCGGCTACACGCTCGAAGAATTGAACCGGCCGGGTGAATTCAATCCGCAAGCGGCGCGCGATTTGGGCGTTCCGATGGGACCTTTGTGGTCGGCTTTGCAACGCGGCGAAACGGTGCGCACACCCGACGGAAGGGACATAAAGCCGGAACAAGTGCTGGGTGCCGAACGTAAGGGCAGAAAATTCAGCTATGTAACGGATACTCAGTATCTTCCGTCGATCGCCAAAGAAGTGCGCGGTTCCGATTTACTCGTGTGCGAAGGAATGTTCACAAAAGAATTCGCCGAACAGGCCGCCGAAAAAAAACACATGACGTCGGTTCAGGCGGCAACGGTTGCAAAAGACGCGCAAGTCGATAAACTTGCCCTCATCCATTACAGCCCGCGCTATACCGACAGCGATTTAAAACAGTTACTTTGCGAAGCCCAAAGTGTTTTTAAAGAAACGGTGCTCACAAAGGACAGAATGGTCTTCGAAATACCGTATAAAGATTAAAAGGATTCGCATGCACGCATGATTGAATTACGGAATTTTTCAAAAAGTTACGGTTCGCGCGAAATTCTGCATGGCGTAAGCTTTACCGCTCCGCCTCGTTCAGTAACAGCGCTTGCCGGCTTAAACGGTGCGGGAAAAACCACCATACTGAAAGCCGTGTGCAGCATTCACTATGCAGACTGCGGCAGCGTGTCGGTAAACGGTATCGACGCCGAAACGGATTCGGTTAAGAACAAAGCGCAAACAGGCTTTATGAGCGAACACGCCGATTTTTCTTTTCCGTTCACCGTCTACGAATTGCTGCATTTTCACGCTGCCGCCGTTCTTGCGGAAAGTCCGGCAAAGGCTCAAAAAGATGCCGTTTTTTTTGCTGCCGAAAGCTGCGGTTTGTGCGATGTGTTTTCCCAAAAAGTAAAGGATCTTTCACACGGCTTAAAGCGCCGCCTTTCTTTAGCCTGCTGTCTTTTAAAAAATCCTTCGGTGCTCGTGCTCGATGAGCCGGAGGCGGGCTTGGATCCGCGGCAAACGGCCGACATGCGCTCTTTAATCGCCGAACTGAGCAAAACGAAAACCGTTTTGTTTTCGACCCATCTTATAAGCGAAATCGAAAACCTGTGTTCGAAAATCATCATCCTGCATAACGGAACCGTTGCGGCCGACGGCGCAAAAGAAGCGCTGTGCGCGCAAACCGGAAGCACAAGGCTTGAAGATGCATTTTTGCGCATAACGGAACACGGCAAAGGGAAAGTCTGAACCGATGGACGAAAAACGGCACAAAAGAAGGGCGATTTTTATATCTCTTTTAAAACGCGAACTTTTTTCGTTAAGCGTCAATCCCGCCGTATACGTAAGCGGCCTTTTTTTCGTGTTGTGCGTGTATTACAGCTTTTTTTTCATTCACCGCTTTTTTATCCCGGGCGAAGGTTCCTCCGATTTGCGCAATTTTTTTTCAAGCATGCCGGCCGCATCCGTTTTGTGCATTCCCGCACTGACAATGCATATGCACGTTATTTTGTCCGCACCGCTTGAACCGATTTTTATCCGTCTTGCAAAATGGCTTGCCGTTTTTATTTTCTTTTCGTTTTTTGTGTTTGTGTCGGTCTTTGTTCCGCTCGGCGCTTCGTTTTTTGCCCCCATAGACATTTCCGTTTTATGTACGGGCATTTTGGGAATACTTGCATCTTCGGCGGCGCTCATTGCGTTCGCTCAATGGATCGCCCTCGTATGCCGCTCGAATTCGCTGTCGTTTTTTATTTCGAGCCTTGTATTCGCTTTGTCGGCATTTATACACCGCGGAATACAGCGATTTAACGTAAACGGCGCGCTCGGCGCCTTATGCCGATTTGTGTCTTTTTCGTGGCATTTTGAAAGCGCGGTTAAAGGAATTATCGACAGCCGCGATATTGTATTTTATCTTTGTATTGCGGTTTTATGCCTGTCGCTGTCGGCATTCCATACGGAAAAAATAAAATATGCCCGGTTTTCAAAAACGCCTTCGCGGCAAAAAAAAGAACTGTATACAAGCTGCCGGGGCGTGTTGTTGTTGTGCTGTATGATTTTATGGAACGGCGGAATTTTTTACGCGCGCTTGGACCTTACAAAAAACCGTATGTACAGTCTGTCCGATACGACAAAGACGGTACTTGCCCGCTTGCAAAACCGCCTCACCGTTTCGTATTACGTGTCGGCGGAACTTGAGCGCGCTTTGCCGCAGGTGCGCAGAATACGCGATTTGCTCTATGATTATGCCGATGCGCGCAATGTCGGCGTGCGCGTCATTACCGTATCGAAAGATTCTCACCGGCAGGCGGCCGAAAACGCCGGCATAGGTGCACAGTATCTTCCGCTCGGCGCCGCGGACGAAAACGTGCCGCTTTATTCGGGTATTGTGCTTGAATACGAAGAAAAAATCGCGCGCATTCCTTTTTTGCTTACGGGTGACGATTTGGAATTCGCCATGGCCGACAAAATCGCTTTTCTTACCGGAAAAGGAAGGCGGAACGTTTTCTTTGTAAATGCGTCGGAATCCGATATCGACGACGAATACCCCTACGTGATTCCGTGGCTTGAAAGCGCGGGATTTTCCGTCGAAGTGTTGGGCACCGGGGCTCTTACGCGCTTACAGCCCTCGTTTACCCCCGTACTGCTTATCGGCTCTTCCGCTTTGACGGCCGAACAAAGCGAAGCGCTTTCTTCTCTTTTGCAATCGGGCGGCCGCATCTTTGCCGCACTGAGCGCGAATACCGTCAATACCCAAAGCGATTGGAAGGCTTATCCCGTACCCGGCAATCCTTTTTTGAAGCTGCTCGAAAAGCGCGGTATCTTTATAGATACGGCTCTTTTGGAAGACGAAACATGCGCACGCATCGCGGCGGCGGAACAAAGCACTGCGGGAAAAGACGGTTCCGTGCAAAACATCAACTATATCGCTTACCCGTTTTTTGTGCGCGTCGAAAAACAAACCGCCGATAAGGTTCATCCCGTATCTAAAGCCTTTGCGGGCTTGGATTTGTTTTGGCCGTCTCCGATGGAACTTTCCCGTTCGGCCGAATACCCGGACGACAAACTCGAGGCGCTCGCGTTTACCTCGCCTTCGGCATGGGTTCAGTATCCGCTGCAGGAAGGGGAAAGTCCCTACATGACCGACCCTTTTTCGGCCGAAAAACCGGTAAAAACCGCAGAGGGACAATATCCTGCGGCGGCGGCTTTGCAAACCGCTCAAGGCGGAAAAATGATTGTCGTCCCAGACCGCTATTTTATATCGCGGATGAGCGCATTTACGGCGAATTCTTCCAATTACGATTTTTTGGTAAACGGCCTTTTATGGCTGTCGGGGGAAGACGGACTGCTGTCGATAAAAAACTGCAGCTTTACCGATTACAGCCTTGCCGTTGACGCCTCAAATCCCGCTTTTATCGATAAAAAAAATGCGGTACTGGCTGCCGTGCCGCTGTGCTTTATAAGCTGTTTTGCGCTTTTATTGCTCGGCGTACATAGATACCGAAAAAAACTCAAAAAAGAAAGCATCGGAGAAGGGCGGTAATGAATAAAACTTTTTTACGCACCATCTTATACGCCGCTTCCTTTGCGCTTTTATGCACGGGAATAATCGGCACCGCATTAAAAAGCCGCGGAAAAAATCTTACGGAAGTGCAAACCGCCTTATTAAACCCGAAATACGTGCAGGACATAAACACGATACGGCTTTCGCAAAATGCACGCGAATTGACGCTATTCAAAGTTGACGGGTTTTGGTTTGTCAGGATCGGACAGAACGCTTTACGGCATGCGCCCGATGCCGTTTCGGTTTTTCCCGCCGAAAGCCGGCAGGTCGATACCCTCATTGATGCATTTAGAAAAGTCCGGAAGATGTATATTATTTCAGACAGGGGCGGTTCCGAAGCGTTTTTTATGCACAGTGAAGCCGTTTTTACGCTGAATTTTGCGCATACGGACGCAAACAAGGGCGATTACTTCCCCGTGTCGGGTGCCGCTGTGAACGATAAACAGTTCGGCGAAAAAGTCTTTTCTTCTTTGCGCATAGCCGTGCCGAAAAACGGCACTAAAACCCTACATATTGCGTCCGGGTCAAAAGCGGGCACTAAGCGCACACGCGTGTATGCCTGCGAAGACGATGCGTCCGTTTTTTTGAATTACAACCCGTCGTTTTGGGCGGACGGAAAACTTATTCCCGACTGCCTCAGGGGCGGAAAAGGCGAAAAAGATGTGCAAAAGCTTATTTTGCGTGAATACCGCAACGATGCCGCCCGCGTTCACGCACGAGATGCGGCGCTGCAACGAACGCTCGTATCGGGCGACAGCAGCTTTGAAAGTGCCGTACATACGCTTTTTGAAGCGCGCACGGCACAAATCACCACGCTGCAAATCGACACGGTGCAGGCAAGCGGTGCCTCTGCGGCGGCAGACGAAACTCCCGTTGCGAGCTTTTCAGCGGTTTTTGCAGACGGGAGTGAAGTGTCTTTTTCGGTATATAAAGGCGGAACGGACTATAGTGCCGTGCCGGAAAATCCGCACACGGCGGTGCGATACGCCTTATCCGTAAGCGAATTGACCTACGAAAGCCTTATTGATCCGTTCCGCCGCTAGAAGAATCGGCGCTCACTTTGGGATTTTTCGGCAATTCGAGCGTAACGTTCTTTCCTTTGGAAACGGATAAAAAATCAATCAGCAAGGGATATTCGGACAAAATGCGCCCCAAGCGCGAAAAGCGTTCCAATTCCAAATAGTCGGAAGCGGCTTGGGCGGCCTGTGCACCCGCACTTTTTTCCAGCCTTTCCTTTAATTTAACCTGATAGACACTGTAAGCGCTTTTTGCGGCGTTGTATAATCCCGTGTCGGGAACGCGCAGCTCGTTTATGTGCAAAGAACTTACGGTAAAGTCCCGAAAACGGTTTTCCGCGTCGATTCCCTTCAGCAATTCCGTGTCGGAAAGGCTTGCTTCGATTACGAACGACGGGTCGTTAAGCGCTTTATCGAGGACAAAACGGACAGCAGAGCGGGCGATTCCTTCCGTTTCGCCCAAAATGTACGCGTTCAATTCATCCTGTGAAACCGCACCGTGCCCTTTTATATAAGCGGGCAGCGCTTCGTTTTTAATGTTCAGCGCAACCGAAACCGAAAACCGGTACGAAAAATCGGGCTTGCCTTCGAGCAAATTCGAATATATGTCGGAAGACGGGAGTGAACCGCTAATCGTATGCGTGTTTTTGAGTGCATCGGTACTGTAAATGTGTATGTGCGTATTGGTCGGCAAAAGCCTTTCCCAGCGCCAATCGAAGGTACCGGAGCGGATAACCTTTTTGTATACTCCGCCGGTTTTCGATATCATAACGCCGCATTTTCCGGCGGGAACCCAAAATTCAACCCAGCCGATAAAAAAGACGGCTGCACCGAGCAATAAAAAGAGTACAAACGACACGATAGATTTTTTCTTCATAATTTTGCCTTGCGTAAAATCCTTTCGCATAGTAGTATATAAGCTTATAAAGGTATATGCAAGGTGAAAAAGCAGCAAATCCGCAAACCCTTTCTTTTTAAAATAACGAACCGCGCCGTGCTTTTTTTGTTTTTTTTGTCGCTGGCAATCTTTTTTTTCTATACCGCCGGCAACGTTCAAGAGTTTTCCGACGAAAGCCAAAAGCTTTTGCTGAATATCGTGCGCGTTTTAACCGCTGCGACAGCGGTTTTTATTTTTGCGGGCATCGTGCAGCTGATTATCTATCTTGTTAAAACCGAAAAGCGCGGCCTTGTCACGTATGTTTTTTTGTACGTGTTCTTTTTGATTGTATCGATTGTGCTATTTTTGTTTGCGAACGGCACCCTCTTTGCGGCAAAGTAGGGTGCTATTTAATAAACGATTTCCGCTCCGAGCCGAATGTAATGCTTTATTTCGCGTCCTTGCGCTTGCAGCCGCCACTTTTTCAATTGTTCTGCAGCTTTTTGTTCTATTACGCTGTGTCCGATTTGTTCTACGGTTTGCGTGTTCCATCCGTCGGTACTGCCGTCCGGTTTGTATATGTGTGTGCCGACACGCGGATTGATGTTTGTTTCAAAAACATAGCTGAGTTTAAATTGTATGTAGCCGTCCGAACACATAATCGGCGTGCGGTAGTTCAATTCCAGTTCAAGCTGATTTACATATTGAATCGTTTTTTGATTTAAAAAAGGGGTGGCATAAGAAAAAACCTGATCTTTGTGTATAGTTCCGCCGGATGTGTAAATATGGTATAAAGCATGATTAAAAACGGAACCGTCGGTCGCATATTCGTTTGAAAGATAAGCTTTAAGAGCTGCGATATTCGATACGCTTTCGCTTACATTGCCGTGCCGTATAAAACTGTTACCCGCTTTTATGCACAAACCGTTTAAAAAGTGCACGGGACGGAATTGAAAACTCAAACGTATGCGGTCGGAATTCGGCTGTAAATTGCTTCCCAGCGGAGTGCCGTTGTGCGTATAGTTTTGGTAATTTACCGAAGCAGGCTCGCCGTTTGTGTTCGCATGCGTATAGGTATAGGGGGTAACAAGGGTGTAATCGAAATCGGCGGAAAAAGGAAATACATCGGCAGCGGCATACGACACACCGAATTGTCCGCTTAGACGCCATTTTGCGTCTTTTTTAAATGTGACAATTTGATTAAAGCCGATGTCATCCGCATATACTTGAGCGTTTATCTGCAAGCCTTTTAAAGGTTTGACGCTGGCGTGCACGCCGATTAAGCTGTTATCGGGAAAATCGTACAAACCTTGGCTTATAAAAAAAGCCGAAAAAGGTACAAAGTACAGCGGTTCCAACCTTCCTCCGTATACAACCGTATCCGTTACACCGAGCGACAGTATATTAAACGGACGCAGGGTAAGCGAATGCAGCATAACGAATTTATTCGGAGCAAAGTTTTTGCCTTTATCGTCCGATGCGCTCAGCGTTAAAAAAGATTGACTGTAAATCCATCGGTTTTGCCTAAAAACGAAATTAAAGCGTCCTTGGTGCATGGCATGTGAACCGACCGTTAAGCTGCCGTCAAAAAAAGGGCCGCCGTTTGCGCGCGAAATGCCTGCGGAAAAATAACAGTCGGACGTACCGATTGCCGCAACGGAATTTACAAAGGGCAAAAGATACAAAGAACCGACATGCACATAGTCGACCGCAAGATCGTATGAAGAATAACGAAAAGAAGGCAGGACGGCATTATGCATAAACCTGTCGGTAAAAACTGCGCCGCCGCGCGCCGAAAGCGTCAACATATCATTTAAAAAATAATTAAAATCACAAAAAGCGGCAAAATCGACTTCCGTATCCGTCGTATTTGTTGTATCCGTGTGTTTATGTGTATTTTGTGCGGCAAATTCAGCCTTGCTTCCGGGGTGAAAAGATTTGTTGAACAAGCGTTTATAGTGTGTTTGTGCCGCCTTTTGCTGAATGCTGTCTCCGTTTTGCATGGCGACGGTAAGCAGTCTTTTTATTTCCTGCAGCGGGTAGGGGCGCTCCGGCGGCGCATCGTCGATTAAGCCGATTTTTTCCCACAGTGTAAGATCTTCGTAAAAGGGATCGAAAATATCGGCTGCGCTTTGTGCCCTTAAGGGATTGTATACATATGCGCTCAGTGCAATCAACAAAAAAAACAAAACACTTTTCATAAAGCCGATTATCGGTTAAAAAAAGCACTTGGTCAAGTTGTGTATATTTGATAAGCCCCCTCTGTTTCTTCTTGTATCGTTGTTTATAAAAAATTTTGATACTTTGTACCGAATATTTCACCGAGTTTCCGCGCCATACGCGGACTTATCGTTCTCTGTCCCGTTTCCATTCCGGATACATGTTGTGCAGGAATCCCCAGTTTTTTTCCCAACGCTGCTTGCGTTAAATTATCACGATAGCGAAACAAGCGCAAGGCTTTTTGCGGTGTCCGATTCTTTACAATATTTTTATACCACTCGGTTTCCGTTATTTCAACATATGCTTCCTCATCGTCTTCTTCAACTGTAGCGTGAGGATAGCGTGTTTTAACAAACGCAAGCAAATCTTGCGGTATATCGCCTTCAATTTTAATAGGGGGCGTTTTCACGAGAACCTGCATAATATACCTCCAATTCAATTCCTCTTATAGTTTCCTCCCAACAGGCAACCCAATGGTAAGAAAGATGGCAGTGATATTTGTTTTTTCCCAGCATACTGAAATTCGGCCAGCATTTTTGTATCGGGCCGCTTTCCTCCAGATCTTCAAGCAGGTAAGAAAACAATTCTTGTTCCTTTTCCGGCATTTTCAAAACCGCTTTCTGTATCTTCTTTTTTTGTATTACCCTGTACATTTGTCTGCCTATTTTTATTATAACCATATATTGGTTATAATGTCAAGTTTTTATCCTCTTTCCGTACTGCAATCTTTTTCTCTTTGTGCATCGATACTGTGAACGGGCTGCCGAACGGCGCCTTTCTCTTTTTCCTGTCCAATCGCAGGCGGAAGCCTGCAATGCCGTTTCCGTTGTACAGCAATTCATAATTAAACAAGGTTTTACTGGCAACGGCTTTTTCGGTCTTTATAATAACCGTACTAAGCGTTACGGCTGGCGTTTAGTTGCAGGTTGACCAGAAAAATTAATCAGGTATAATGCGTACACGCACAGTTGCCGTTGGTATTTGGTTGCAGGTTGACCAGAAAAATTAATCAGGTATAATTTTATCTCAAATCCATATGCCCGCCGCCCGGTTGCAGGTTGACCAGAAAAATTAATCAGGTATAATCGAAACCGAAAAAGGCATTGCCGCTTTAATGTTGCAGGTTGACCAGAAAAATTAATCAGGTATAATTGTGGGTAACCTATAGGGAGTGTATGCTCCGTTGCAGGTTGACCAGAAAAATTAATCAGGTATAATAAATCGGAAAGCCTGTGGAAGACTTAGACGGTTGCAGGTTGACCAGAAAAATTAATCAGGTATAATTATAACCGCATAAATAGGCATCAAGCTAAAGTTGCAGGTTGACCAGAAAAATTAATCAGGTATAATTTCTCCAGAAAAGGTTAGTGTCATGTGGTTGTTGCAGGTTGACCAGAAAAATTAATCAGGTATAATCAATCGGAAGTGGTGTTGCATACCTTATCGGTTGCAGGTTGACCAGAAAAATTAATCAGGTATAATAAATTTACATCTAAAAGCTCGTTCCGCTTGTTGCAGGTTGACCAGAAAAATTAATCAGGTATAATATGTGTCCAAAGTTTTTTCATCAAAAATCCGTTGCAGGTTGACCAGAAAAATTAATCAGGTATAATAATTGCGGCGCTGGTGAAGGCTGCCGTTGCGTTGCAGGTTGACCAGAAAAATTAATCAGGTATAATAAAAATCTACGTCATAAGCACCTCGCACATGTTGCAGGTTGACCAGAAAAATTAATCAGGTATAATTGTACACGTATTCGTATACGCTGAACACGAGTTGCAGGTTGACCAGAAAAATTAATCAGGTATAATTGCGTTTGATAATCAAAAATTGATTTTGAAGTTGCAGGTTGACCAGAAAAATTAATCAGGTATAATTACGTCGTCCTCTTATGACGGCCAAAAGGAGTTGCAGGTTGACCAGAAAAATTAATCAGGTATAATACAAGAACGGGTAATAAAAGGTGCTTGTAAGTTGCAGGTTGACCAGAAAAATTAATCAGGTATAATTTGGTAAGAATCGTTCTGTTTTTCTTCGTTGTTGCAGGTTGACCAGAAAAATTAATCAGGTATAATCAATGATAAGGTTGTTGCAGGCTCTCTTGCGTTGCAGGTTGACCAGAAAAATTAATCAGGTATAATGCAAAGCGCCGGTTTATAGTGGTTTTAGGTGTTGCAGGTTGACCAGAAAAATTAATCAGGTATAATAATTTTGCCGTTTTGCTCCCTCCCAAAAATGTTGCAGGTTGACCAGAAAAATTAATCAGGTATAATCTAATACGTCATTTTTGTCGAGAGGCAACAGTTGCAGGTTGACCAGAAAAATTAATCAGGTATAATTTGCGGCGTCTATTATGACGCTTATTCCGCGTTGCAGGTTGACCAGAAAAATTAATCAGGTATAATACGTCCGGTGTAAACCGTTGCTATGCAATGAGATGGTTTGTGCCGGGCGTGTTATTTTTAAACGAAAATCAGAATAAAAGGAATTGACCCGGCTGTTTTTTTTGCTGTTTTTCCCCTGCATTATAACTGATAATATTGCCATATTGTCTGTCCGTTATCGTGATAATATCAACTTTTCCCTTTATCGGCAAGTTATCGTGTATCATTCTGTAATATTTTTCGCAGGCATCTTTTCCCGAAAATAATTTTGTATAAATGGAATATTGAACCATTGAAAAACCGTTGTCCAATAAAAATTTTCTGAATTCCGTAGCATCTTTCCGCTCTTTTTTTTCAATGACCGGCAGGTCGAACAGTACCATCATCCACATAAGCTCATACTTATTCAAAATCAAATCGCGCATTTTCATCTCCGTCCCATAGGGGCAGTTCGATATCCGTTTTTTTGCTTTCCAGTGCACGTGCATAGGCATTCACCATATATTGCATACTTTGAAAAGCCGGTGAGTTTCCTTCGGTTGTATGGAGTTTTATCCACAGTACATCGGAGAGCCGCTTTTTTATTTCCGGTGTAAGTGTTTTTTTATCTTCTTTTTGTAATTTGGCAACGGTAAAATCCACGAGCGGACGATATATTTCAAAGAGATCGTCGACGAGGCAAAATTGATTTAAATTATTGTCGTGGTGAATACCGAGAGAGGGTAAAAGACCCGCAGAACATACCGCGCGAGCCATGGCCGCCCGCATTACGGCATATCCGTAGTTGAGCAGAGAATTGATGCCTTCCGCATTTTTATCGCGAATAAATTCTTTGCCGAATAAAGCTTTCCAATACACTTTTGCGGCATAAGCTTCACGGTTGTCGGGATCGCCCGATTTTACGAGCAATGATATTTTATCGACAAGCTTTGCATTTTCTTCTTTTCCATCCATGTGTAATACTTGAGCTTGATTTTTTATTTTTCGTATAACAATTTGTTGCCAGATTCGTTTTTTGAGCGGTGCCGAAGCTTCTATTTGATTTTTAATAATTTTTGCAAATAGATAATGAGAGGCGATAGGTAAAACCATGCTTTGAGGTGAATAATTCTTACCACACAGTATTGTAATACAGCCGTGTTCCGTCAATGCATTTAAGATGTTTTTTGACAAGACAACGCTCTGTGCCGAAAGCAGCAATACGCCGATATCGTCAAGCGGTACTTCACCGAGCGTTTCATCTTTATGCTTGATGACTATAAAACCTCGGCTGAGAGCAAGATAACGGTTTTCTTCATAGATTTCCAAAACTCTGTGTATCACGCCGTATATATTATCGGCAGATACGCAGAAAATTATTATTTTCTGAAAACCCGTCCGATCGGACTAACCGTTACGCTGTGCGCTTTGCGCTTTCCGAACAACACGTTTACGGAAACATGATTTTGTCCTTTTTGTGGTTTCCAGCAAGACTCAAGCATATTGTCGCTTGTAGCGATAATCCAATCTTTACAGTCCGAAACCGCATATATCGGGCGGATATCGATCTTATTTTGTGTTGCCGAGAACCCCGCTATTCTGCAAAGATATGCTACGCCTTTATCGGTGAACTCAAGGTAGTCGTCTTTATAGAGTAGACATATATACTTTGCCGCATCGTGCGGTTTTTCCAATTTTTTAGGTTTGTTGTTGACATCAAATTCATCGCGCCGCAGATAGGTTGCTTGGTATTCCGGTTCTGCATCTTTCTTTTTAGCCGGCATCTGCCAAACGACGGCCGCTAAATAATCTTCCGGACACAGGTAACGGGGGACGGCGGAACTCGTAATCCTAATCGGTGTTTGAACTCTGTTTATACAGCGTACCTTTACGACGCGGTATTTTTTGCCGGTTTTACCTGCCGCGCTCGGTTTTCCGATCCATTCCGTTTCGGTAAATTTTTGCAGCTGCTCCGCAAAGGACAAATCGGCATGTTCTTTAATAAATGTCTTCAGTTTTTCTTTTATTTTTTCATCGACGATACTGTCTATGTTTTTCTCCGTAAGCGACACTATCGGCGTACGCGAAACATAGTATGTTTTAAAGACGTCCAATTTCGGAAACTCGGTTTTTAATGCGGCTTTTGCTTTTGTTATATCGCCAAGTTCGCGGCGTTTTGTTTCAAACCGAGTACGGATTGCATCGTCCTTTATCGAGGCAATATCATCCGTTTGTATGGAATCGATATCGACTTTTTCAATCTTTTTTATTTTGCCGAGGAGCGTTTCTTTTGAAAGTTTTCCCTGCCGGCCGTGATCGGGTTTGAAACTGACCGTAATATGCTTTACTTTTTCGATCAATTCGCTGCGGAGTACGGGCATTTGCGGCGCTTCAATTCTGTTTTTTAAACGAATTTGATTTAGCCGGGAAATCTCCTGTACGATTGCACGGTCGATTAATGCGATGACCGAAGCGTCGAGGGCATGATGACGGTGGTCGTAGCGGTTCTTTTTGTATTGCCCGATTTGCTCGTTTTTTAATTCGAAATGCGCTATTTCGGTATCGCCGATTTCCCGTTTTAAAATCGAATCTATATTCCACTTGTCGCGCAGCAGTTTTGTCATACCGCCGTTGACCGACCACACATCTTTGCAGATGCATCGCAAATATCGCAGTGCAGAGCGCGAAAGATATGCATTGTCGATAAGCTGACGCTGTATAAAAGAGCTGTCTTTTTCAAATTTTTCCATCGCGTTTTCCGCAAACAGCGCTCTTTTTGCAGGATTTTTTAACGAATTTGCTCTTGCGCGAATATCATGCCAATTATACCCGTTCGGACTCGAACCGAAAGCTTCAAACGGAGAACGGTCTTTTTTAAATGCATTGCAGCTTGTGTGCGCGATCGTTTTATTTGTTTCGCCGTCAAAAAGCGTGCGTCCGAACGGAAGGATATGTTCTATTTCGATATCCTTTGTAAAAATTTCGGATCCGCTGATCGGCTTTCCGCAATACAGACACTTTCTGCTGAAAGAATCGCTGCCTAATTCTTCCCATAAACGGTATTTTAATCGGTCTTCTCTATTCGGATACGGATTTTTTGTGATCTCTGTAATGTTTTTATTGTCCCGTTCATTGCGCTTTTGGTTCATAGTGATCGTTTTTTGAATTCGGGCTTTTGCTTCTCTGCTCGCTTTCAAATCGCGTGAAAGCTCTACGACTATTTGCTGCGGCTTACCGTAGGCTTTTATCAGTGTGTTGACGACAGTGCGGGTTTGATTCAGCGCTACGTGTACGGTCGGATTGCTTATTTTCCCGTATTTCAATTCAGGTTTCGATTCATCCTGCTCAGGGTGCGCTCCCATCGTGGAGCCGGTTAAAATTACGCCGTAGTAGGGGAGTTCGCCTTCTTCGTGAACCGATTGATCGGCGTATGTATAACCGAGCATCTGAACGGCAACGGCCAACGGTATTTTGTTTTGTTCCATTTTTTGAACAAGCATTTCCGTCACTTCTTTACACAGCATCGCTGTTCCCGACGGCAGTACGGTTGCGACGATGTTTTTCTTTTGTTCGTCCGTTAAGTCGTATTGCTCGAGTATGGAGATGATTTCCGCATCTTCGTCTGCCGTAATCAGTTTTTCAACGATTCTGTCCTGTTCTGCTAGAGAAAGAGAATCCCATAACTCGCCGAATCTGTTTTTATTGCGCAATTTAACGGCGGTTATATTTCCCTGTAAATATTCCCGTCCGCCTCTTTCCAAATTAAACGTACAGGATTCATCGAGTCCCAGCTCTTTTTTCATTGCTGCAAACGAAAGTTTTTCTTTTTTATCGAGCAGCGCGATTAACATATCAGTTTGGGCATTCCCGATCGGAAATGCTTTTCCTAATGCGTCGATGTAATCCATGTTGTATACTTCTTGCAGAATACGGATCTTTTGCGAACAGGGCATTGCTTTAAAGGTGCGCTCTTTGTCGGGCATATACCGGCACTTACCGCGCTCCTGCGCACGAAGCGGCCGCTGGTAAAACAATTTTTCATGGAGGGCATCCCAGTTTACGCCACTGTAATAGGGTTCCTGCACTTTGCGGATTGTGTCGAATTCTTCGGCATACATTCGGCGAGTCGGATAATAGTTTGAACGGCCGGGCACAAAGCGCATGCCGATATCGCCCGCATCGTTTTCCATTTGAGGCGTTTCCGTATTTTTATGTTTCCACAAAAATTCTCCGAGCGTTCTGAAACCGGAATCTTTTATCGCTTTTGCAAGTTGTTCACATTTTTCATTTTGTGATTTTGTGTCGTTTTGACTGTCCTTTTCTTTTTCCTGTACCGCTTCTTTTCTGTTGCTTTTAAATCCGCGTCGGACGGATAAATTAAACAGAACACGGCCGAGTTCATACGGTTCGAGTTTTGCATCCAGCGCTCTTACGCGGAGTTCATAGGGATTTAACGACTTAAGCGCTGTCGCCTGAACCGCATCATTCGGCATCAAACCTTGCTCCTGCAGCAGGCAAAACATCTGCTTTCTGCGCAGTTTTCTTCGATACAAGATCCGCCGCAATCCGCGTGCAGTTCTGCGTTCCACGGCAAGCGGTTCCTTCGTCTTCGGGTCACGGCCGTCGGAAAATATACGAACGCCCATATCGATAAGCGCTTCAGGTTTGTTATTGCCGTCCAACGAATATATACACCAGCCGATTGAATTAGTACCCAGATCGAGGCCCAAGCGGTATCTTTGATTTTTGTCATTCATGAAGATCATTATAGCACAAAAGTGTAAAATTGGCAAAAGAAATCCGAAATTCGGTAGAAAGCGTAGAATAAAAATATTTGACAATAAAATAATTTTGTTGTATGCTATAGCCACTGATTAATTTTTTTGATCAACCTGCTAACAAGGAGTCTTTGACTCCGCAAAATGTTTTTACATTTTAATAAAATGTAAAAATCATCACATGAAAAAAGGAAGCTTCGGCTTCCTTTTTGTTTTGCCAAGCAAGTATGTAAAGTCTGTTATGAGAGGAGGAAATTACACCGCCTTTTGCGTTGACACAGGACAGTACGAAAGGATACAATAGTTTTATGCAGGATAAGCGTTTGTACGGTATACGGGGAGCGGTGTGCACCGAAAACACGGCGGAAAATATGCAAAAGGCGGTTGCCGATTTGATGGGGCGGATTTTTGAAAAAAACGCTTTGCGCGAAGACGATATCGTGTCCGTACAGTTTACCCTTACCGGAGATTTGGACTGTGCGAATCCGGCTTCCGTACTCAGAAAAAGCGGTTTATGCACCGGCGTTCCCTTGTTTTGCGCCGCTGAACCTGCCGTAAAGGGCGCTTTGGCGCATACGGTACGGGTGCTCGTAATCGCTTATTCCGGCTCAAAACCCGTTCACGTCTACCTCGGCGAAGCGCAAAAACTGCGTCCCGATTTGCGTTCCTCATAAGGTAAGCTTACGCCGATGATGCAAAAAAAGATTTGGCTTGTGAGCCGCGAATATGCCGGTGTGGCGGAGGCGGGCGGCGTAAAAAACGTAACGGCTTCTTTGGCCGAAGGTTTGCAAAAAGAACATTACGACGTAACCGTTTTTATTCCCTTTTACGGCTGCACTTTTCTAAACGAATTAAAAGATTTTACGCTTATTCCCGATTTACGCGCCGATATCGCCTCCGAAGGACGCAGATATACGATCGCATATGCGGCCGCTCATTATAAGGGCGTGCGCCTCGTGTTTATCGTCCATTCGCTGTTTACGGCAAAACAGGGAGTATACACATATACCGAAGACGAACAGCGCATAAGGGCCGAACATGTTCCCGGCCGGGGGCATGACGACTCAAACCTTTTGCACGTACTGTTTCAAAAAGGCGTTCTCGAATACGGCGTAAAAACTTCGTCGGTACCCGACATCATTCACTGTCAGGATGCGGCCGCAGCCCTTGTGCCTTTTATCGCGCGAAACGGCGCTTTGTATGCGCACGCGTATAAGGATGCGCGCTTTATTTTAACCATACACAATGCGGGAAACGCCTACCGTCATGAAATCGAAAGCGCGCAAAAAGCCGCTTCTTTGCTTAATTTGCCCGAACATCTTTTTGAACAAAGCCTTATCGACGGGCGATGCGAACCTTATGTGCTCGCCGAATCCCATGCGGCCTTGACCACCGTATCACCGTGGTACGCGCAGGAACTGACCGATCCGTCCGATCCGAACTCGGGCGGACTTTCGGCCGTTTTTGCCCGGCGCGGTACGCGCATAGCGGGAATTACCAACGGCATTTCATACGCAAAATACGATCCCCAAAAAACGGAAACATCCATGCTGCCGTACGCTTTCGATCCTTCGAACGGCGATTTTGCGGGCAAATACCGCTGCCGAACGGATTTTCTTATCGATTTCGGATCGAACAACGCTTCGCCCGGCACTGCGGACGCTTTTGCCGGCGGCTTTTCAAACAGTGCGTGCAAAAACGCTTTACCCCTAAAACGCTACGGGTTCCTCGATGTACCGGATGATTGCAAAGCCGTATTTTTTTCGTATCACGGCCGTATCGTTCACCAAAAGGGAACGGATATTTTGGCAAAAGCCGCGCGCATCGTGCTGCAGGAAAACGGCGACGCACGTTTTATCGTAACGGGGCAGGGCAGCCGCGAATTGGAACGCGAACACGAAGGTTTGGCGCGCGATTTTCCCGGCAAATACTTGTATCTTCGCGGATACGACCGCCGTTCGGCGCGTTTGTGCGTCGCCGTGTCCGACTTTATCGTACTTCCCAGCGTTTTTGAACCCTGCGGACTTGAAGACTTTATCGCACAGATTTACGGAACGCTTCCCATTGCCCATGCGTGCGGAGGTTTGCGCAAAATTATCGACGGCAAAACGGGCTTTTTGTACGACGAAAATACGCCGCAGGTTTTGGCCGGCATTATGCTTAAATCGGCGCGCCTCATGCAGGACGAGCCGGACTTTTTACGAAACTGCGCCGCCTATGCGTCCCGCTATGTGCAAAGCGCGTACGCGTGGGACAATATCATCAAAAACGAATACATCCCCTTCTACGAAAATCGGGAATAATGTGTTTTTATCACTCTCTGTTCATGCCGAACCTCTGTCTTTCTGCTTGCTTTTTTACAATAATACGGGTATATTCAAATTAGTATCGGTTATTCTTTTGTTCGGATTAACCGGTATTTTACAGGAGTTTTTATGAGTTATCCGCTGCTCGATGTTCAGCATATTTCGGTAGATGTCGATGAAAAATCGGTTTTGCATGACATCTCTTTAAAAATCAATCAGGGCGAAACGCACGTATTTATGGGGCCCAACGGGGCCGGTAAATCGACATTCGGCAATACGATTATCGGGAATCCCGTGTACAGAGTAACGCAGGGAAAGATTTTTTTCGACGGTAAAGATATAACCGAAGAAAAAACGGATGTGCGCGCGAAAGCCGGTATGTTTTTAACCTTTCAAAATCCGCTCGAAGTACCGGGCATTTCGCTCGAAGCATTTATTCGAAGCGCAATTCAACAGCGCACGGGCGAACGGGTTAAACTTTTTCAATTTCAAAAAGATCTGCAAGCCGCAATGCAATTATTAAATATGGATGCGTCGTACGCTTCGCGCGATTTGAATGTCGGCTTTTCCGGCGGCGAGCGCAAAAAAAGCGAAATACTGCAAATGCTCATGCTCAAGCCCAAATTCGCAATCCTCGACGAAACCGATTCGGGGCTTGACGTGGACGCCGTACGCACAGTATCGAAGGGAATTAAAGAATACAAGCAAAACGGCGGTACGCTGCTCATCATTACGCACACGACAAAAATCCTCGAAAGTCTGCACGTCGATTTTACACACGTACTCGTCAAAGGTAAAATCGTTAAAACGGGCGACGCATCTCTTGTCGAGGAAATCAACAAAAACGGCTTTGAACGCTTTGAAAAGGACGGAGATCTATGAGCGACGTCATAGACAGAGAAAGCGCCGCAAAGATGAACATCGATCGGTCGATGTACGATTTTCGTTACGACGAAAATGACTTTTACCGCAACGATCCGGGCTTAACCGAAGAGATCGTTTTAAAGCTTTCAAAAGACAAAAACGACCCCGAATGGATGAGAGATTTCCGCTTGAAATCCCTTAAAATTTATAACGAATTGCCCGTGCCGAACTGGGGGCCGGATATAAGCGGTTTACACATGGAACATATTGCAACCTATGTGCGCCCGAACACGGCGATGAAAAATTCCTGGGAAGAAGTCCCCAAAGATATAAAGGAAACCTTCGAAAAACTCGGCATTCCCGAAGCCGAACGTACTTCGCTTGCGGGCGTCGGCGCCCAATACGACAGCGAACTTGTTTACCATAATGTTCGCGACGAAGTTTCAAAACAGGGCGTCGTCTATTCGGATTTTGAAAGCGCGCTGCGGGGTGATTATGCCGACATCGTTAAAGAGCATTTTATGCGTTTAATTACGCCGCGCGCTCATAAATTTGCGGCGCTCCACGGAGCGGTATGGTCGGGCGGTTCGTTCGTCTATGTGCCCAAGGGCGTCCATCTGTCGTTTCCGCTGCAGTCGTACTTCCGCTTAAACGCAAAGGGCGCGGGACAATTCGAACACACGCTCATCATTGTCGAAGAAGGGGCGGATTTACACTTTATCGAAGGATGCTCGGCGCCGAAATACAATGTGGCAAACCTGCACGCCGGCGCCGTTGAACTCTACGTTGCAAAAAATGCGCGCTTACGGTATTCGACGATCGAAAGCTGGTCGAAAAACATGTATAACCTGAATACAAAGCGCGCGCGGGTCGAAGAGGGCGGTTCCATCGAATGGGTGTCCGGTTCCTTCGGTTCCCATATTTCGTATTTGTATCCCGAAAGCGATTTGGTCGGCGAGCGCGCACGGGCCGAATTTACGGGCGTTACCTTTGCGGGAAGCGGCCAAAACCTCGACACGGGAGCCAAGATGATGCACCTTGCGCCCAATACGTCGAGCCTCATTACGACAAAATCGATTTCAAAGGGCGGCGGCATAAGCACCTACCGTTCTTCGATCTATATCGATAAAAAGGCGCGCGGCAGCAAAGCGTCCGTTTCCTGCGAATCGCTTATGCTCGACCGAAATTCCCGCAGCGACACGGTGCCGGCTATGGACATCCGCACCGACAACGCGGATGTCGGACACGAAGCGAAGATCGGGCGCATTTCCGGCGATGCGATTTTTTACCTGATGTCGCGCGGTATTTCCGAAGACGAAGCGCGCAGTATGATTGTCAGCGGTTTTGCAAACCCCGTCAGCAAAGAACTGCCGCTCGAATACGCCGTAGAAATGAACAACCTTATCCGCCTTGAAATGAAAGGCACTTTGTAAAGGACAGCTTATGAGCCATACGCTGAATATAAACAATTTGCCGATTCTTACGTGGAACCGGCTTAAAATAAATTCGACGCCGTTTTCAACCGATGCGGTTTTTTCCGGCGACGGGAGCCCTCATACGGCGGAACTGCCGGAAGGCGTTGAATACCGCGAACGTTTTTCCGCGGCGCAATATGCGGATCTCGAAACCGGCTGCGGCAAAGAACTGGGCGCTCATTTTTTTAACAATGCGGAAGCTTCGCTTTTTACCGTAAAAAAAGGCCGGCACATTAAAATGCCCCTCGTCATCGATTTTGATTTAAACGATAAAAGCGCGACCTCGGCTTTTCAAATTATCAAGGCGGAAGAAGGCGCGTCGGTTACGGTGATCATGCGCTGCCGTTCACCGAAAACCGCGGGCGGTACGCAAATCCTGCGTACAATCTGCGATGCGGAAAAAAACGCGTTCATCCATTTGGTAAAAGTGCAGCTTTTAGGTGACGGCTTTGTGCAGGCCGACGATATCGGCACAACCTGCGCCGAAGGGGGCTGCGTTGAACTGACGCATGTGATCCTCGGCGGAAAAGAAACCTATACCGGAGCGGCGGGAACCCTTCCTTCTTTCGGCGGCTCTTTTAAGGCGGATACGGCCTACCTGTGCCGCGCCGATCAAAAGCTCGACATGAATTACGTCGTGCGGCAAATCGGCAAAAAGACGGACTGTCAAATGAACGCGAGGGGCACGCTGTGCGACCGTGCGGTAAAAACCTACCGCGGTTCGATCGACTTTATAAACGGCTGCACGGGTTCTACGGGAAACGAATACGAAGAAGTATTGCTGCTTTCGCCCGACGTTGTGAATAAATCGATTCCGCTCATTTTGTGCGGCGAAGAAGATATTGCGGGCGAACACGGCTCGACGATCGGCAAGCTCGGAGAAGATACGCTTTTTTACATGCAGTCGCGCGGTATTGCAAAGCACGAAGCGGAAAAACTTATGGCCCGCGCAAAAGTTTCAAGCGTCGCCTCTCTTATTCCCGATGAAGGCACGGTCGAATTAATCAACACCTATATGGACGAGGCGTTTTCCAGTGACGAATGATTACCGAAGCGATTTTCCGTTTTTTTCGAATGAAAAAAATAAAGGCCTTATCTATTTCGACAATGCGGCAACAACGCAGCGGCCTCGTCAAGTAACCGATGCTATACGGCATTTTTACGAAGAAAACAATGCAAATCCCCTGCGCGGCCTCTACGATTTAAGCGTGCGGGCAACCGAAGCCTACGAAAACGCACGGCACAGTGTTGCGCGCTTTATCAACGCGGCCGAAGACTGTGAAGTGATTTTTACGCGGAATGCGAGCGAATCGTTGAACCTTGTCGCGTATAGCTACGGCACGGCAAACATAGGCGAGGGCGATGAAATCGCCGTTTCGATTATGGAACACCATTCGAACATCCTGCCGTGGCAAATGGTTGCAAAAGCGAAGGGCGCAAAGCTCGTTTATTTGGAATGCGATAAACAAAGCGGCATCATCTCTGACGAAGAGATTGCGGCAAAGATAGGAAGCCGCACAAAGCTCGTCGCCGTTGCACACGTGAGCAACGTGCTCGGTATCACAAACGATATCGAAAAGATTGCAAAGGCCGCTCACAAAGCCGGAGCGGTCGTCGTCGTCGACGGCGCACAAGCCGTGCCGCACATTAAAACCGACGTACAAGCCCTCAATGCCGACTTTTACGCATTCAGCGCGCATAAGCTCACCGGCCCGACAGGCTGCGGTGTTTTGTACGGGAAAAAATCGCTCCTTGAAAACATGCCGCCTTTTTTGCGCGGCGGAGAGATGATCGAATACGTTACGAGAGAAGACGCGACTTGGGCGCCGCTTCCGGCCAAATTCGAAGCGGGTACGGTAAACGCAGGCGGCGCGGTCGGACTTGAAGCTGCCGTTAAATACATCGAATCGGTCGGCTACGAATACATAACAAAGCACGACAACGCGCTTGCCTCCCGCCTCATCGAAGGCATGAGAGAGATTCCGCACGTGCACATTATCGGAAACCCCGACGGAAACCGGCACTGCGGTATCGTAACCTTTACGATAGACGGCGTGCACCCGCACGACATTGCAACCGTACTCGATACGGAACGCATTGCGATCAGGGCGGGGCACCACTGCGCCCAGCCGCTCGGAAGCTACCTCGGCGTTCCCGCGACCGCGAGGGCAAGCGTCTATTTTTACAATACCGAAGACGAAGCCGACATTTTTTTGAGCAAAGTAAAAAACATCCGTTCATGGATGGGCTTTAAAGATTAAGGGTAAACTATTTATGGAAACGAAAGAACTGTATCGGGAAATTCTCAACGAGCACAATTTAAATCCCGCTCACAAAAAAACGATGGCGCACCCGTCCCTCGTTTTAAACGGTGTCAATCCGAGCTGCGGGGACAACATTACGCTCAGTTTGCAGATCGGAGATGACGGCACGATTACCGACGGCTCTTTTACGGGAAGCGGCTGTGCCATCTCCCAAGCGTCGGTAGACATGATGCTTGACCTTGTTATCGGAAAAAACAAAACCGAAGCGCTCCGCCTCGCAAATATCTTTATGAACATGATAAAAGGCAATGCGGATGCAGCGGACATAGAACAGCTTGACGAAGCCGCCTCGCTCGAAGACGTTTCTAAAATGCCCGCACGTGTCAAATGCGCCGTACTCGGCTGGCGGACTATGATGGAAATGTTCGATAAAAACACAGGTACTTGACGCTTTCGGCGTATTAGTGTACATTATCTTTCGTTCGTCAATGGCTTTGCCAACTTAGCTCAGCTGGTCCAGAGCACGTGATTTGTAATCTCGGGGTC
>CAJPNP010000024.1 GCA_905372025.1 uncultured Treponema sp.
TTTTTACTTGAGTAACCGAAACCGTTTCGGTTAGATTTTTACGTGAGTAAATACGAGTGCACGCATTGTACGCATTGCCTTTTTTACTCATAAAACGCGTTTTAAAATACTTAAGGCTTTTTTTTCAACAGCCTCTGCCGAAAGGCCGAATTTGGATTTCACTGCCTGTGATTTTCCTGATTCGGTAAAAACATCGTTGACGCCGACATATTCAACAGGACAACGGATTGACGACGTGCAGAGTGTTTCTGCAACAATACCGCCAAGCCCTCCGTAGACTGAATGGTTTTCTACCGTAACAATAGCCTTAACCTGCTTTGCGATATCTAAGATGCCTATATTGTCAAACGGTTTTAATGACGGAACAGCCAAAAGTTTTCCTTTCAGATCCTTGTCTTCTAAGCGCATAAATCCGTCACAGGCTTGTAAGGCGGCACTGCCTTCATATATGATTGCAAAATCATCACCTTTGTCACATATCATTTCCAATTTATCGAATGAGAATTGCGTGTTTGCGGAATGAAGTACCGGTGTTTCATCGCGCGGCACTCTGATGTAAACAGGTCCTTGTATCTGCAAGGCATGAAGCATGGCGGCACGTACTTGAAAATGATCGGCAGGCGACAGCACGGTTAAGCGAGGTATTGTTCGCGTAAGCGCTATTTCTTCATTTGCATGATGTGTTCCGCCGTCAGGCCCGTTATCCATGCCCGGATGCGTTGCCACGATCTTTACATTTAAGTTTGAAAAACAGTTTTGACGCAACTGTGTCCAACAGGTTCCGCTGGAAAAAAGTGCAAAGTTAGCATAAAAAGGAATTAACCCTTCAGCTGCAAGGCCGGCAGAAACACTCATGGCGTTCTGTTCGCCGATTCCCATTTCAAAAAATCTGTCAGGATAGGCCTTTGCAAAAGCATCTGTTTTTGTTGCAGCAGCCAAATCGCAGTCCAGTACAACTGTGCGAGGATCTTTTTTACCGATTTCAACCCATATATCACCGAGAAAGGATCTGGGTGAAACCGTTTCAGTATACAGCGAGTTCATACTACTTCTCCCAATGCCGCCATTGCGCTTTTGTATTCATCATCGGACAGGCCTTTGCTATGCCATGCGGGATTGTTTTCCATATAGGGAACTCCCTTGCCTTTGACCGTTTTTGCAATTATACATAAAGGTTTTTTAGGATGTTTTTTCGTTTGCTCAGGATCCAGCGCGTCGATAATAACGTCAAAATCATGCCCGTCAATGCTAATGCAATGCCAGCCGAAACTCCGCATTTTATCTGCCAAGGGTTCCGGTACTGTAACCTTTCCATGGGACGAAAATCCGTTGCGATCTATGATGCACACAAGGTTTCCAAGCTCAAAAGACGGCGCAAACATAGCAGCTTCCCAAAATTGACCGACTTCAATTTCTCCGTCGCCTACTGTAACAAAAACACGATGAGGATCTTTGTTGCGTTTTTTTGCCAACGCCATGCCCATCCCGACGGACAACCCTTGCCCAAGCAATCCTGTTGTAGCATCGATTGCGTTCGGCAATTTGACTGTCCAAGGATGTCCTTCTAAAGGAGAGTTAACAGCCCTATATTGCGATAAAAGACCTTCGTCGAGCAAACCTTTTTCACAAAGTATCGCATATAAGGCCGGCACGGCATGACCTTTCGACAAGACAAATTTGTCTTGTCCGCTTTTATCTTTTGTCATATATTTTTGAAAAATGACGGTAATAATATCTGCTATAGATAAAGAACCGCCGGGATGACCCGCGTTTGCTTTGTATATCATTGATATAATGCGTTTTCGGCATTTAGCGGCAACGGCTTGCAAATCTTTTTTCTCATCCATGAATCGACCTCTAAATAAGTGAGGATGCTTTGCTTTTAAGCATCCTCACATTTTTCATAAACTGATACAGTTTCCCTTCGCGTAAAGGGAATATCTCATCAGTATTTCCTAGATCTTTCCGAAAAGTTTACCGAGATAGTAAATAACCAATCCGATTACGACAAAGTCCGTTTCAGGGAACGCTGACCCGGCAAGACCCATCTTTGCAAAGACAGGATACATAAGCGCAGGGCCTACGGCAATGAGAATACCGGTTACAAAACCGCCGGCAATAGCTCCTTTCCAACCTCCGGTTGCATTACCGAAAACCCCTGCAGTTGCACCGATAAAGAAATAAGGTATTGCAACGGGAATGATAACCGCCGTCCCCAACAGAGAAAAGATACCCATGCAGATTAATCCGGCAACATAAGCGGAAATAAAACCGATAACTGTTGCGGTCGGAGCATAAGGAAAAACCACAGGGCAATCCAACGCCGGTTTTGCATTGGGAATGAACTTTTCAGAAATACCTACAAATGCCGGCACGAGTTCCGATAACATTAGGCGCACACCGGTAATAATTACATATACGGCGCCGGTAAACATAAGACCTTGCATTAGAGGGAACAACAACCAATGAGTATCACCTGCGATTTTTTGCACAGCTTCTCTACCGGCTGAAAAGGCGGATATATAGTAAAAAATAATGATAGAAAGAGCGATAGATACGATATAATCTTTAAAAATAGAAAGCCAACCGGGTAATTTTAATTTTTCCGTGCTATCTTCAGGGTTACCCACTTTTGATCCTATCCAGCCGGAAAGCGCATATGTTAAGGTGCAATAATGTCCAATAGCAAGTTCATCGCTTCCTGTAACTTTTTTCATAAAGGGATGGGCAATTGCAGGATATATTGCTGCGGCAAATCCAAGTATGACGGAGCCTATTATTACAGTGAGTATATCGCTTAAACCTACCGCTTTTAACGACACGGATAGAAGTGCAGCTAAGAACAAATTATGTTGGCCGGTAAGAAATATAAATTTAAATTTTGTTACGCGCGCAATCAGCAAGTTGGCGCAAAATCCCAGCACCATAATAAGAGTTATGATAGTGCCTAAATTTTTTTGAGCCATACCGGTAATAGCTTCGGCAAGCGGCAGGACGCCTTGAAGATTAAACCCTGTTGCAAAAAGCTGCTGGAAATTAGATAGAGCTCCAACTGCGGCGCCGCCGCCGATACCGAAAATAAGAAATCCGACAATTGTTTTGACCGTTCCGGTAATAACTGCGCTCGGTGACTTTTTTTGCAACAACAAACCGATCAAGGCCATAAGGCCGACAAGTAATGATGCTTGCCCAAGCAACTGGAACACGACAAAGCGTGCAAGATTCCACATAGTACCCATAATACTTTCCTCCTGTATTTAATTTTCTTTTACTACTCTAAAAGTTGTTTTTAAGACTGTTCGGCAAAAAATTTGTCAAGCTCGTTTTTTATTGCCTTTTTATCCAAAATATTTTCGATGCCGATACAGTATTTAAACTTCCCCTTAATTTCCGGTACCAGATCATTCATTGTAATAACAACATCTACATCATGGTATTGCTCAATACCGCTTAAAGCATCATGAACTAATTCTAGTTGATAGCCGTTTTCACGAATAACCTGATCCACCTTAATTCTCAGCATCATACTGCTTCCCATGCCGGTTCGGCACACAATTAAGCCCCTTTTCATTACACCTCCTTTTTCTGTTTTTTATCGGCATCCGTCATTTTTGCCGAAAGAATCTCTTTTTTTACCTTTTGAATATTTGCCGGTGTCATACTGAAGCAGCGTAATCCCAAATTCAAAAGTTCCTGTGTAAAGAGCGGATTACCCGCCATTTCACCGCATACACACACATGTTTTTTATATTTTTTTCCCGCATCTATTGTCATCCTAATTAACTGTAAGACTGCAGGATGATTTTCCCGATACAAATGAGCAATCTTTGCATTATTACGGTCGGACGCCAGTGTGTACTGGGTTAAATCATTGGTACCGATACTGAAAAAATCGACGATTTGAGCAAGCTTATCCGCAATTAATGCTGCGGCAGGCGTTTCAATCATAACCCCGACTTTTACATTGCGACCATAGGGAATTTTTTCTTTGTGCAAATCTTTTTTTATACGTTCAACTGAAGAAAGCAGGCTTTTTACTTCTTCTTCCGTTGTAATCATCGGAAACATAATGTGCAGTGTGCCGTACACGCTTGCACGCAAGAGGGCGCGCAGCTGCGTATGCAAAAGCTCCGTATTGTCCAGCATGTACCGAACGCCGCGCCATCCCAAAAAAGGGTTTTCTTCTTCGGGTAAATGCACGCACGGATACACTTTGTCGCCGCCAATATCGAAAGTTCTGATCGTTACGCTTTTTCCGTTCATCTGTCGCAGTACAGCGCGATAGGTTTCGAATTGATTTTCCTCTGAAGGAAAATCAATTCCGGCTTCGCTTAATAAAAATTCCGTGCGGAACAAGCCTATGCCGTCCGCGTTTTGTACGTAAGCTTGAGCGGCTTCTTGAACCGAGCCGATATTTGCCATAAGTTCTATATGCACGCCGTCTTTAGTTACGGCACGTTCGGTAATCAAAGCGTTAAAATATTCTTTTTCTTTTTGCAGCTGCGCGCTTTTTTCGGTATAAAAAGAAGCGGTTGTGTTTTCCGGATTAAGCACGCACAGTTTTTGTTCCGTGTCGATAACGGCGGTGTCGTTATCGGCGACTTGTGCACATGGAATACCAGACAACATGGGAATAGCATAGGAACGAGCAATAATGGCAGCGTGAGAGGTTTTGCTGCCCTCTTCAGTAAGAATACCGAGCAAGAATTTTTTGTTGACTTCGGACATATCTATGGGATTGAACGTTTTTACCGCAAGTATACACGGTTTTTCTATGCGTGCCTTTCTTTGCGCACTCCCTGACGCATAGGACACAAGCATGGCAAACAGCTGTTCAAAGTCCTGCGCCCGCTGTTTTAAATACTCGTCCTCAAGCGCGCTCATATCATCGACATATTCTTGCGCCGTAAGCATTAATGCTTCGATTAAAAAAACTTTTTGTTCCCGTATGCGTCTCACTACGTCTTTTTCAAGCTCTGGATCGTTTAATATGGCTATGTAACTGCGCATAATTTCGGCTTCTTCTGAAGCCGCGTCTCCTGCGGCAATTGTGTTGTTTTCGGCACAGGATAAAAGCGATGTCAGTTTTGTAGCAACCGCGCTTTTTACTTCGCAAAAACGTTTGCATTCAGCATCTTCGTTTAAAAGCGTTTGGCGTCGTCGTTCCCCTTGCGATGTTTGCGTATCCGTGCAATCCAAAGAAATAAAATCGTCCGTCCATTTAACGATATTGCCGATACACAACCCGTCGGACAGCACGTTTCCCGTTATCCTTTTTTCCATACTGGCGTTTACTCTTGCAATTGGTCAATAAATTCTGCAAGCGCTTTTACGGCTTGCTCTTCATCCTGTCCGGTCGCTTCCAACACAACCGTATCATTTTGAGAAATTCCTACGCGCAGTAATTTGATTATGCTTTTTGCATTTGCTGTTTTTTCGTTTTTCCGAATACTGATGTCCGATTGAAACGTATTCGCAAGCGTTACAAAATCATTTGCCGGGCGCGTATGTAAACCCGTGGGATTTTTTACCGTTATTTCTTTTGCAACCATCACTTTTCTCCGTTTAAAGCGTCTTTTAATTCATGCCCGTTTTGTGCACTGCGCAGATGTTTTAAGGCGTTTTCGTTGTCGAATAAATCCATCACTTCAACTATGACTTTTTTATTTAAAGCTTCTTTGTCGGGCGCCGTAATGCACAAAATCAAATCGACCGGGTCGTTTGTCGCATTGCCAAAGTTCAAAGGCTGTGCAAGGCTTACCAAACTAAAGCCTATCTTTAAAGCACCTTGTTCCGGGCGGGCATGCGGCATAGCAATACCCGGAGCGATTACAAAGTACGGACCGTATTCTTTAACCGAATTCAAAATAGCGTCGTAATAGCATGCTTCTGCACACCCGCACGCAATGAGCAAATCCACCGATTTTTTTACCGCTTGCTGCCACGTTTGTGCTTTTTCTTGCAGCGCAAACGTTTTGTTTTCCAAAATAAATTCACTAAGCATTGCATACATCCTTTTTTGACTGTTGTATGGTTTGAATAACGTGTTTAATTTTTAACATATCCGCATCGCTCATGTTTGCAGAAATATACACAACCGGCACATGCACGGTTACCATTTCGATAAACGAAATAACAAAATCTATGTTTTTTTCTTTAATATACCGGTCGGTCAACTTACGCACAGAAATCGTTTCTATCGGTTCCAATTCGGGAAAAAGTTTTCCAATACGTTCTTTTAATATGCTGCTGATAACGACACCCGAAGCGCAAATTAAAACGGCTGATATTTTTTTTACGGTGTACACAAAAAACGGTGCTATAAAACTAAGCAAAACCGCACATTCGTTTTCACTTATTTTAATGTGTAAGCGCGCATTCAAATACTCAGCGGCTTGAGTTGAAAATTGGCGCAAAGAGCCGTTTTTATTTAAAATATTTTCGGCAAAAGAACCGCCGGCATGCTCAAACGCAAATAAACTGCGGTGTTTTTTTATCAACTGCAATATTTGCATATACACGATATATACAACTTTTTTATATTCTTCCACGTGTCCGTTTAGCGAAGCTTCTACAAAAGAAACAAAATTATCCGCTATTTGTTCGCAATACTTTTGATTTGCCGACCGGGCGTTGAGCGCTTCGGTGTTTTGCAATACGTCTAAAAAAAAGTACATTTCGTTTTTTCTAAAATTTTCTTCGATTTGTAAAAACGGAAGCTCGCGGCATGCTTTTTGTATACCGGTTAAAGCGCTTTTTTTTATAGCGCTTTGTTCGTTTACGCTTGCTTTGAGCTTTGCATTTTTAGCGGCAAGTTCGGATTGAGCCGGCATAAAAAAATGGTTGATACAGCGGATTTCCATTATGCACACGCACAAAAACAGCAATACAAAATCCATATCGGAAAAAGAAACGGCACATAGTTTTTCAATTTTTTCTACAAAATCAAAGATTAAAGCGATGTCCGCCGTTTCCTTCAAATAATCGAACACTGCACAGGTAAATGAATACAGCTTGAGTTTGTTTTGTGCGGCGGCGCTTTTATAAATATGTGTATACAGCAAACTCATAAATTCGTTAAAATTCACATACAAGCAAGCGGTATTTAATGCCGCATAGCGGGCGGCTTCTTCGTTTCCGGCAATACACGTTCCTACGCCGCGTTTACGCACAAGGGTGCAGCCCGATTGGGCTAAGCTGGGTTCCAAATCCGACAATATTTTGGAAACACTGCTTTGAGAAATTTTAAAACGCCGCCCCAAAGCTGCAAGCTTTATCGAATCCTTTTCGTTTAAAAGATACAAAAGCACTAAAAAACTTTTTTCCTCCGCCGAAAAATCCTGCCTGTAGTTTTGCCGCACAAAGTCCGCAATGAAGCGCTCTTTTTCTTTTATACCGCCGACAAGCATAAAGCCTTTACCCCGCCGTTTGGAAAAAGACAAGTCGTAAGGCGCAACGCACTTTTCCGCATTCGGCAATAGCCTAAACAGCGTACTCTCACTGATGCCCGTTTTTTCGGCTATTACCACAGAGGAAACGTAGTCGTTTGCATCGAGGAGCGCATTGATAATACATGCCGTCCTCGTGTCATCGATATGCATGGTATTATTATGGAGCCGAATTTGCCGCTTGTAAAGTAAAACTAAATTTGCGCTGACAAGAAAAGATAGTGTCAACTCAAACAATGTCCGCACCGCAGTTTTCAGTCAGATGCTTTTCGCCTTTGCAAAAAGGCGAATTTTATATTATGATACTTTCATTAATAACGGAGGTATCATGCGTATAACCGGCGGAATATTAAAGGGACGCACAATCAAGTGCCCCGACGGCATCATACGGCCGGCAATGGACAGAATGCGCGAATCTTTTTTTTCGATCTTGGGGCCTCTGGACGGAAAATCTTTTTTGGATTTGTTTTCAGGAAGCGGTATTATCGCGCTCGAAGCGGTTTCGCGCGGTGCCAAACATGCGGTACTCTGCGAAAAAGATAAGCTGAAAATCAAAACGCTGCTTTCAAACGTCAGCTTAAGCGAAAAAGAACCGGGTGTAAAAATCGACTGCCGCTTTATGCCCGTCGAGCTTTATATAAAACGCTCAAAAGAATCCTTCGATATTATTTTTTGCGATCCGCCCTTCCCGTATAAATTCCACGTTAAGCTTATAGAAAGCATATCCGAGCGAAGCGAGGGAAAAGACGGATTGCTTAAAGCCGGCGGAACCGTGCTCATTCACCGTCCTGCCGAAGTCGACATGCCCGAAAAAATAGGCCGATTTTTTAAAAGCGACCGGCGCGTATACGGAAGGTCGATTATCGATTTTTATAAAGCGGATTTTTTGTAAGAGGTTTTGACTAATTTTGCGTTATCGTATATGATTGTACCGTATAATCAGTTAAGGAACCGATATGCCCTCTGATTTAAAAAAAGTTTTTGATAAAAATAAAAATCCCGACGGTTTTATAAAAACCACCGATTCGCCTATAGCTTCGCTTACTCCGGAACAAAAAGTGATTCTAAACCGCAAGGGAAATATACTTTTTAACGAGGGCGATATACAAAACGCCAAACGCCTTTTTATAACGACCGGATATTCCGACGGACTTACGAGGGTCGGTGATGTGTATCAAAAAGAAGGCGATATTTTATCGGCACTGAGGTTCTATCTTCTTGCCCACAATAAGGCGAAGACGGAACAAATGTATAAAAAAATAGCGGATACCGTATCATTTTATTTAAAACAAAAGGATTAATTATTATGGAAAATGTTACAAACGAAGACACCCATTCTCCGGTACAGGAAAACGGCGAAGAAAATAAAATAGCCGAACTGTCAAAAAAAGGCTATGCGCTCATAAAAGAAAATAAAATGCACGAAGCGAAAGAAGCCTTTAATACCATTTTAGCGCTGGATACGAACAATAACTATGCGCTTGTGGGCTTGGGAGATGCGGAGCGCAAAGAAAATCATTTTAACGAAGCCGCCGCGTATTATTCACGGTGTCTTTCCGTGCACCCCGGCAACAATTACGCTTTATTCGGTCTTGCCGACTGCTATAAGGCTATGAATCAATATCACAAAGCGATCGAAATATGGGAACAGTATCTCATACACGACGATAAAAACATAACCGTTTTAACCCGCGTCGCCGACGCATACCGGAAAATCCGCGATTTGAAAAAATCCAAACAGCTGTACCTGCGCGTCCTCGATATGGAAGCGGAAAACGCATACGCGCTCATCGGGTTGGGCCACTTGCACTACGACTTTAAAGAATACAAAGACGCTCTGTATTATTGGACGAAGATGCTTGAAGTAAACGAAAACGCCGTGGATATCCGCGTATTGACTTCGATCGGCAATTGCCACCGCAAGTTAAAAACATTCGAAAAAGGCGTATACTATTTCGAGCGTGCGCTCAAAATAGACCCGAAAAACTTTTATGCGCTTTTCGGCTTGGCGGACTGTTACCGCGGCATGAACCAGCAGTTCCGTTCCATAGAACACTGGAATATGATTTTGCAGCTGGATCCCAAAAATAAGGTGATCCTGACAAGAACCGGAGATGCGTACCGCAATATGGGCGATTATAAAACCGCTACGGATTACTACAACCGTGCTTTAAATATCGAATACGATTTATACGCAGTGCTGGGTCTTGCACTTATAAGCAAGGGCGAAGGCCGCTACGAAGAAGCGATCATCAGTTTGAGCCGGCTCATACAAACCGATCCGAAAAATTACCGATTGTATATGGATCTTGCCGATTGCTATCTGAAAACAAATCAAAAAGCGCAGGCGGTGGAAGTTTTGCAAAGTTTTCAAACTCAGGGGCTCCGCAGCCAGGCGATCAGCGATATGCTCGAAAAGCTTACGTGATGAAAAAGGTTGTGCATTTTGGCTGAAGTACTGTCCGGCCTTTTGCCGGAGCGCATCGCACAGCTCATTTCTCCCGAGCCGGCATTCAGAAGCCGGCAAATTTTCAAATGGATTGCGGACGGCGTTCAATCTTTCGACGGCATGACGAATGTTCCGCTCGTCGTGCGCAGCCTTCTTGCCGAAAAAACAAAATTATTTTCCACGTCAATCCGCACAGTTTTGGAAGACGAAGACGGAACGGCAAAACTGCAAATAGGTTTGGATGACGGCTTAACCGTCGAAACCGTGCTGCTTTTGGACAACGAAGGAAGAAAAACGGCTTGCCTTTCCTGTCAAGCCGGCTGCGCCATGGGCTGTACATTTTGCAAAACCGGTTCTTTGGGCTTTGCCCGCAATTTAACCGCGGCGGAAATCGTCGAACAGTTTTTTCATCTTGAACGGAAATACGGCAAGCTGCAAAATATCGTATTTATGGGCATGGGAGAGCCGATGCACAATTTGGCGGCAATACGTGAAGCCTTGGCCGTACTCGCACATAAAGACGGGCGCGCCCTGTCGCTAAGGCGTGTAACCGTTTCGACCTGCGGCATTATCGACGGCATATACGATTTGGCGGAAAATGGACCTTCGGTGCGTTTGGCACTTTCGCTGACGACGGCCGATCCCGACTTGCGCGAAGAACTTATGCCGATTGCAAAATCGCAGCCGCTCGAAAAGCTCGGAGAAGCCGTCCGCCGTTACAGCGAAAAAAGCGGTTACCGCTGCACGCTGGAAGCGGTTTTGCTTAAAGGTATAAATACGGGAGAACAAAGTGCACGAAATTTTATACGTTTTGCGCGCAGTCTTCCCGTGCACATCAATTTAATTCCGTGGAACCCGATTGACGGGCTGCCGTACAAAACGCCCGACGCTGCCGAAGTTGCGTCGTTTTGCCGGCGCTTGCAGGAAGCAGGACTAAACGTTACGGTGCGCACAAAAAGAGGAACGAGTATAGCCGGCGCCTGCGGGCAGCTGGGAGTAATAAAGGATACTTCAAAAGTTTTTATAGGAGTTAAAAATGGAACAAAAGATTTATGTTGCGGGAATGATCGGCAGCGAAGATGAACAAAAAACGGCGGCGGCCGTTTCCGCAGTAGCGGGCGTAAAAAAATGTGTCGTCAATTTTGAAAAAGCACAGGTGTTTGTGGATTACGACGAAAACACTGCAGATATAGAAAAAACGATACGCGATGCAATAAGTTCGTGCGGCTTCGACGTTTTGGACTGAATTCGTACTAATAGTTTTGTTCGGCGTAACCGAGCCAGCCGCCGCTTTCGACAAGCGCGCGCTGAAAACCGTTTAACACAAACGGATAGGTTTTGGTTAAACCGCCGGTTCCGCCCGAGCTGAGCCTTATCGTTCCGCCGTTTTCCGTGTCTGCGGCGATCGAGCAGTCGCAGTCGCGTCCGGCAAAATCGATAAATATTTCGTCAATAACCTTTTCGGTAAGTTCTACGGCAAACATTCCCCTATTAAACATATTTTGTCTGAAAATACGCGCAAAATTAACCGCAATAATCGCACGAATTCCGTTTACTTCAAAAGCCCACGGAGCGTGTTCGCGCGAAGAGCCGCAGCCGAAATTTCTGCGGCTGATAACGACGCTTTTTCCGCCGATATCGGTTTTGGGGTTAAAGCCGCCGAGCTTTAAATCTTCAAGTAAATACGGCTTTAAAGCCTGCTTTGATATTTCCGTCAAATATCTTGCCGGAATAATTTCATCGGTATTGATATCGGATCTGTCGAGAAACAAAACTTTGCCTTCAATTTTTTTCATCGTATGTCCTTTTCGCTAAATACCTTATTGAAAATCGGCGGTTATCGTGCCGGCAATGGCTGCGGCCGCAGCGGAAGCGGGACTCATCAAATGTACCATGCCGCCCTTCCCCATTCGTCCGTTAAAATTCCGGTTCGTAGTAGAGGCGCACACTTCGCCTTCGGCCAAAATACCGTTGCTCATGCCCAAACAAGCGCCGCATGTCGGATTGGTAACGCAAAAGCCGGCTTCCATAAACGTGTCTATAATCCCTTCCGAAAGCGCTTGGCGATATATTGCGGGCGTTGCCGGAGATACAATGCCTCTGACGCCGCTGTGAATGCTTTTGCCCTTATCGAGGGCTTTACGCAATATGTTTGCGGCTATGCGCAGATCGCTTATGCGCCCGTTCGTGCACGAACCGATATACACTTGGTCTATCTTCGTTCCTTCCATTTCCCGCAGCGTTTTTACCTGATCCGGCTTATAGCCGAAAGTCGTCATCGGCTCCAAAGCGGAAACGTCAAAGCGGTAGGTTTTAACATAGGATGCGTCCGGATCGGAAATCCATTTTCCGTATTCCTTTACGGCCTCTTCTTTGGATGCGAATTCGTCTTTAATAAAGGGCCATAGATAATCGACCGTTACCGCATCGGGCATGCAAATCCCCGACGTGGCTCCGGCTTCAACAGCCATATTGCAGATTGTCATGCGCTCTTCCATCGTCATTGCGTCTACCGCGCTTCCGCGGAATTCCATAATGCAATCGGTTGCGCCGTTCACGCCTATCTGGCCGATAACATATAAAATAATATCTTTGGCATACACGTTTTTTTTGAGCGCGCCGTCCAGCTCGATTTTGACGGTTTTAGGCTCGTAAAAAGCGCATACGCCTTTTAAAATGGCAACTTCAAGATCGGTCGTTCCGACCCCTGCGGCAAAGGCGCCGAACGCGCCGTGGGTACAGGTATGACTGTCGCCCATAATTATCGTGTAGCCCGGGCGGACGAATCCTTTTTCCGGGAAAATCGCATGGCACACGCCGTTTGATCCGACATCGAAAAAATCGCGGATATTGTTCCGCTTCGCCCAATCGCGCAGAATCCTTCCCTGTTCGGCGGTTTTCGAATCTTTTGCCGGCGTTACGTGATCGATGACGGCTTTTATTTTCGAAGGGTCGAATACAAAAGCTTTTCCCTTTTCGGCAAGATCCATAATCGCAATCGGCGTCGTAATTTCATGACAAAACACGCGGTCGAGCTTCAACACGGACATGTTGTCGAAGGGCGAATCGACCGCATGCGCGGCAAAAATTTTTTCGGCTATTGTTTTTCCCATAATTTTTCTCGAATACAAAATTAAATAAAATTAAAATACTTAAGTATTTATAAAGCTTTATATCAAAAAAGTCAAGGTTGCCGCATACAAGCGGACAACCACAAAGGCAAGAATGTAGATACGGTCAGCCGCGACGAACACGCTGCCGGGAGGCGGCTTTTTTATACTGTTACATATTTTTTATACCTTATATTTTTGGGGTGCGGTTCCCCTGCACCTTAACAAAACGGGTAAAGTGTGCTACAGTTGCCCTATGTCAGGGAACATATTCGGAACAATATTCCGTGTCGGCACATTCGGCGAAAGCCACGGAAAAGCAATCGGCGTGCTTATCGACGGCTGTCCGGCAGGCATTCCGATACATATAGACGATATTCAAGCTGAACTGAACAGGCGGAGACCCGGCGCACGGCATAAGGCCGACGGCACGGACAGGGGTGGCAGCGCTTCACGTAAAGACGAGCCGCGTTCGAATCCCGCCGTTACAGCAAGAAACGAAGAAGACAAAGCCCGCATATTAAGCGGCGTTTTTAACGGACTTTCGCTCGGAACGCCGATCGCAATGGAAATCGAAAACACGGATGCGCATTCGGCCGATTATGAAAAAACGGCGGACAGGTTCCGGCCGGGCCATGCGGATCTTACCTGGCTGCAAAAATACGGCATACGCGATTACCGCGGCGGAGGCCGCGCTTCGGGAAGAGAAACGGCGGCCCGTGTCGCAGCCGGTGCCGTTGCCCGCGCGGTTTTAAAGACGGCGGGAAACATCGACATTACCGCGTACACAAAGGAAGCCGCCGGCATTTCCTGCCCTCCTTTTGACAGTGCGCCCGACAAGCGTATTATAGAGCAAACGGCGCTTAAAACGGCCGACTTTGATGCCGCTCAAAAAATGGAAGAACGCATCGCGGAACTTCGCGTACGCGGCGACAGCTGCGGCGGTATTGTCGAGTGTGTTATAAGCGGCGTTCCTGCAGGCTGGGGAGAACCCGTATTCGACAAATTGGACGCAGAATTTGCAAAAGCCGTTTTGTCCATAGGCGCGGTAAAAGGAATCGAATTCGGCGCGGGCTTTGCAGGCTGCGCCCTTACCGGCTCGCAGTGGAACGATGCCATGCACGTGCAAAACGGCGAAGTGCGCTTTGAAACGAATAACGCCGGCGGCATTTTAGGCGGCATATCGAACGGAAATACAATCGTATTCCGAGCGGCCGTAAAACCGGTACCGAGCATCTTTATAAAACAACAAACCGTACAATGCGCGCGCGGTGCCGACGGGCGGGCGCCGAACTTTGAAGACGCGGAACTGCTTATAGAAGGCCGCCACGATGTGTGCTTGTGCCCGCGCATAATACCGGTTATAGAAGCTATGGCGGCCATATGCCTTGCCGACATGTATTTGCGCAATAAAAGCGCCCGCATACCGCCGATTGCAGGAAAGGCCGGAGGAGCACAACCGTGAATAAAAAAAAGCGGGCCGTATTTAAAGCATCGATATGCACTGCAGCGGCCGCCTGTTTTATTTTGCTTTGCGCAGTCCTTTTTTCCGCGTACAAACTGCAAAACCCGAAGCCCGCTTCCCTCGATTCCGAAGAAGAACGGCTTTTTTTAAAAACGGCCGAAGACCTCTATCCTTTTTCGCCGCTTACGCCCCTTTTTTGGAACAAAGACGAAGCAGGAATTACCAAAAATCCTCCCGTATACGCTTTTTCCGCCTTGCTAGCCGATTTAAAAACGGGCAGCATTTTATATGAAAAAAATGCGGACATTCTTATTCCGCCCGCTTCCATGACTAAACTGATCGCTATGTACATCGTTTTTCAGGATGCGGCTGCACACAAATTTTCGCTGGACGACGTCGTTCCGCTAAAAGCGGAATCGTGGGCCGTAAACGCACCGGAGGGTTCTTCGCTTATGTTTTTGGCGAAAGGACAAAGGGTAAGCGTCAGAGAACTGCTTTTGGGCCTTGCCGTTGCTTCGGGAAACGATGCTGCGGCGGCCATAGCCGATTTTGTATCCGGCTCCCAAAGCGCTTTTGTCGAACGCATGAACGCCGAAACGGAAAAACTCGGCTTACGCTACACGCACTTTGCGGACGCTTCCGGATACAGCGAATTGAATGCGACAACGGCACGCGAATTCGCATCCTTTGCCCGCACGTATTTACACCGCTACCCCGAAGCGCTCAAAGAGTTCCATTCGGTACAAACGCTGCGCTACCCGCAAAGCCACAACAACCCGCGTGAAAATCAGTCTCCTCCCGTTGTACAAAAAAACACAAATCCTGCACTCGGCGTCATACCGGGTGCAAACGGCTTAAAAACCGGCTTTATTCCCGAATCGGGTTATAACCTTTCTCTTACGGTTGAACGCGATAATTTGAGCATTTTGTCGGTTACACTCGGCGGACCGGGGCAAGGTACCGTTCAAGGCAACGCCTACCGCCTTAAAGACGCGCAAAGCTTAACCGACTATGCCTACAATAATTTTAAAACGGCAAGCATACCCGACAGCGCGCAGATTCCCGTCGGCATTATCGGCGGAAAAACCGCAAGCCTTTTTGCCCGCGAAACGGCTCCCTGCACGGTAACCGTCCCCGCCTCCGCTTCGCAGATACGGCGTACGTTCGAACTCCCCGATTTTGTCTACGCACCCGTTAATGCAGGCGACAAAATCGGAAAAGCGGTTTACAGCGTCGGCGATCTTCGCATAAAAGAGATTCCCCTGATCGCCGACCGCAGCGTTGAAAAATCTTCCCGGTTCAAAAAGATTATCGATACGGCGGCAAAAAAACTTATCTTACTGCTTCGCAGCGGCAAACGCGCGGCACAATAAACAAAAACCGCGGCGCACTAAGCAAAACCCGCCGTCATTTTAAATTTATTTTTCATTTTTTGCTTATTTTTTTTACATACTATTGACACAATTATATTATACAGCATATAATATGATATAAATTATATTATTATAACGGGAGGAAGATGAGTGACATTTAACACGGGAGCCGCCCTTTTGGATGCCGTAGTTTTAGCCGTCGTTTCGAAAGAAGGAACATACGGCTATAAAATTACGCAGGATGTCCGCAGCATTGTGGAAGTATCCGAAAGTACGCTCTATCCGGTTTTACGGCGGCTTCAAAAAGACAGCTGCCTTGAAACCTACGATATGGAATTTGCCGGAAGAAACCGCCGCTATTATAAAATTACGCCCAACGGAATGATCCGGCTCGACGGGTACAGGCGCGAATGGAAGCTGTATCGAAAAAATATAGAACACGTTCTTTTTGGAGAAAACTGATATGACAAAAGAAGAATACCTAAAAAGGCTGCAGTACGAATTGCAAGCGCTGCCGCATGAAGAACAGGCGGAAGCGATGAATTATTACCGCAGCTATTTTGAAGATGCCGGCGACGAAAAAACCGCCGATGTAATCGAAGAGCTGGGGCCGCCGGAAAAATTGGGTGCTTACATACGTTCCAATTTTACCTGCGTTCCCGGCGAAAGAATACATAAGCGCAAAAAAAGCGGCAGTACCAACGACGGCCGAAATTCAAGCGGCATCAACATGCTGCTGCTTATTTTACTTTTAACGATAAGCTTTCCCATATGGGGGCCGGTTGTTTTGGGAATCTTGGGTACCGTATTCGGCATTATCGTCGCCGCCGTTGCGCTGACCTTTGCCGGAGCCCTTGCAGCCGCAGGAATTTTTGTGGCAGGCATTGTGCTTGCCGCGGCGGGAATCGGGCTTCTTTTCAGCGTACCGTTCGGCGGCTTATTGGGTTTGGGCGCCGGTTTATTTTTAACGGGAGCCGCCCTGCTTGCCGGCATATTCTTTATATGGCTTGGAGTAAAAGTTCTGCCCTTTATCATACGGGGCATTGTATATGTATGCAGCCTACCGTTTAAAAGACGGAGCGCATAAAACAGAAAATTAAATTTTCGGAGGATATCATGAAAAAATTTACTAAAATACTCATAAGGATTGCACTCGTATTCATGTGCTTGGGACTTATCTTTATGCTCGCTTCTTTTGCAGGCGGAACAAACTTTAAAAAGCTCGGCAATCTTTTGCACGACACCTACGATTCGAACGACGGAAGATGCATCGACGGAAGGCGCATTGTAAAAAATCTTGTGAACGGAATAAAAGCCCTCGGCTATAACTATAAATATGACTATAATTATGATGACGATGATGATTGGGATGATTATGATGATGAGGATTTGAACGAATTTTTTGACAAAGAATTCTCACGGAACAAAGATGAATTCGATAAAAAATATCCGATAAAACGGAATTATGAATATACGCCGAGCGACAACATACGCTCATTGGACATCGATGTGAGTGCCGCAATGATTGTTATGGAACGCGGAGAAAATTTTTCCGTCGGAATTTACAGCGGCAAAAAGCGCAACATAACGAGCAGGATCGAATCGGACGGAAAGCTAAAAATCAGCGAAGCACATGCAAGCGCCAAAAGATACAAGGGGCTGAAACACTATAAAGCCCTCGTCCGTATAAGCGTTCCCGCCGATACGGTTTTTGACGAGCTGGATCTTCAAATAAACGCCGCAGCTTTTTATGCCGACCGTATTTCGCTTACGGTGCAGGAATTTTCCGCGGAACTGAACGCCGGCGCTATACGGATAAAAAAGCCGGAACAATTTCTCTGCTTCGGTACCGACATAGACTGCAATGCCGGTTCAATCATTGTTGAAGGCGGTTTGCGCGGCCGAACCGATATAGACTGTAATGCGGGACAGGTTGTGCTTAACATCGACGGTGCGGGAGAAAGCTATTCGTGGAATACGAACGCCGCATTGGGGAAAGTTACAATAAACGACAATTCCTTTTTGGGCAATTCCCGACAACGTTCGACCGGCAAAGAAAAAAATCATATCGATATATCCTGTGCCGTCGGCAGCGTCGATATATCGATCGAATAAATCAAAGAAATTGTACACGGTAATCGGCATAAGCCGGAGGAGATTTTATGACAAAGAAACTGTACAAAAGCGACAATAAAATGGTGTGCGGAGTGTGCGCGGGAATCGCCGAATATTTTAATATCGATCCCACGCTGGTGCGGCTGCTGACCGTATTTTTTATGTTTGCCGGAGTAGGAAGAGGCCTTATCGCGTATATTGTCGCCGCGGTGATTATACCGGATAGAAGCCGGCCAGAGCGAACAGCCAAAGAAGATATACCGGAAAAAGAGGCAGAGCGCTGACAAGGGCGCAGGCAAAAGAATGCATAAAAGAGCCTTTTTTTTGTGCCGGAACTTTTGCGTAAGGCGCCGCAGCTTCCGTTGCGTCCGGTGAGGACAAAAACACTTGCAGCAAGCGTTCATCGGTTTTGTCGATGAGGGATGAGGCGGAAGTTTTAAGCTTTATAAAAAACGAAAAAAAGGACTTTGCCTTTACACCCGCCCGTTTCTTTGCCGCTGCCGACCGCTCCGCCGACGCTTGTCCCGCATCCGTTTGTTCCCCGTCCGAGTTCGAGTCCGCATGAAGCGGTTGCTGCGGCGCCTTTTCGCTTAACGCGTCAAAATAATAAAACACGCGGCTTAAAAAACCGCCGGCTTTTCCGGGAAGGTTCAAATCGCGGCTTACGGCGTATTGGGACACAAAAACCATAGCCAACAGCACGCCGCTTTTATGCAAACCGTTTTGCACGGCGCCCAAGGTTACTTTAAACTTGCCGAGCGAAAAAAGCACCAAACCTTCGGGCGTAAACAAATTAAAAAAGACAACCGAAACACAGATAATAAGCGGCGGAAGAATACGGATTCCGCCCTTTTTAAGCAGATTCAGCGCAATAAAAAGCGCAATATCCGCCCATAAATACGCAAGCGAACGCTGAAATAAAATGCCGGGCAAACACAAAACGGCACAAAAAAACAAAGTTGACGGATTAAGCGTTTTAAAAAAATCTTTTATACAATGTTTCATAGATACAAACTTCCGGCGGAGGAGGCGTTTTTCGGCAATAGCGCAAACCAGCGCGAGCGCGCGGCAAAAATGCCCGTTATAAGGCCCAAACACAGTCCCGTTACAAAGCCCGAAATTAACAGCACCGGCGCAATGTACAGCACGGCTTTTCCGAAAAGCAAAAAGTTCGACAGCGCAATTTGCGCCGCGGTATTTGCAAAAGCTCCGGCCAAACTGACACCGACACAGCTTACCTGCCGTTTTGCGCTTCGCTGCAACACAAGCATCGCCGCGGCCGAAGCGAACGAACCTGCCGCCGAAAACAAAAAAATATATGAAAAAAGAGTTCCCGTAATAAAGCCCTGCCCCAGTATTTTAAGCAGCACTAAAAGCAAAATCTCTTTTGCACCGAATACATACAAAGCCAACACGAGCGGCATATTCGCAAGCCCCAAACGCATAAAAGGAAGCGGCTTGGGAATCACATATTCCACGGCGGACAAAAAAAGACACAGCGAAGCGAAAAAAGCAATTAAATTACGCCGATTTATCGTATCGGGATTCTGCATACACCAACCTGACTTTACAGTTATTCGTTATAAACTATCACTTTTCGCAAGCTTTTTCAACCGCCAATACAAAAGGGTTTTATGTATCATTTTTGATTTTGTCGTTTTTTTGAAAAGAAGAAAATTCGTATTCAAATGCTGTTTTTAATCGGGCAACCCGGATTTGAACGCAAACGAAGTTTTTAATACCGCATATCCAGTATCATTTAGCATAAAATATCATATTTTGCTAAGTTTTTCAATGGTATTTACTGAAATTTAGGCGGTTTTTATTTTGGTTGATATTGATTTTTTTTCAAGGTTGATATTTCGGTTGATATTTTCCTGTACAAATCCGTACACTCGTTACAGTGTTCTTGCAATCGGTATAGGTGTGAGTGTATAGCCGATAGCGTGAAGAATATTAAACACTGTTGAGAAAGCAGGATTTGCTTCGGGGGCAAGTGCCTTGTAAAGTCCATCTCTTGAAATACCCGCTTCCTTTGCCGTCTTTGTCATTCCTCTTGCCCTTGCCACTGCGTTTATTGCTCTGAGTAAATCTTCAGGGGTTCCCTCTTTCGCATTATAATCAAGATAACCTTTTTGCAGTTCTTCGGTATCAAGATATTCTGCCATATCAAATTCAGTCAATTTTTCCACAATCAATATCCTCTGTCATTTTCTTGGCGATCCTTATATCCGCATCTTGCGTTGATTTATCACCCCCCGCAAGAAGTATTACAATTCGTTTTCCATTGTTCGTAAAATAAACCCTATAGCCTTTTCCTACATCTATCCTCAGCTCAAAAACTCCACTGCCTACTGTCTTGGAATCTCCAAAATTACCGACTGTCATTCTTCCAATTCTTTGACCTATAGCGAATTTTGCTCTCTCATCACGGAGTTTTTTGAACCATTTCTTATAAGTTTCTGTCTGCAATACCTTATGCACAATTATAATGTATAGTATAGTATACATTCTGTCAATAGGTATGCGGTTACGTTATCGTGCTACACACGACAACGTAACAAAGGGCGTAGTTTAATTAAAGACGAGAACACGTCCGTCAAATACTATGGCAAATTGGTTAACCGCCAGAGCCCAGTCTTTAATGGCATTGTCCATCTGGCACCGGCGTTTTTAATTGTCAGATACATTACCTGTATATCGAATCCTCATCAGGAGAACTTGACTTGTTTCGAGTAACTTTTCTCACTCGATCAGAATGTCTCCTTTACAGCCGTTGTTGTCATCTTTATTTCATTTATATAATTCTTTCTATTTCAAATCGTACAAAATCATCTAATGAATTTTTATATTCAATGAATTGATTATTATATTGAATATTTAAATTTTCATCAAAATCAATATTATCAATTTGCTTATCACTCTTAAATTTTGTGATTAAATTAATGGGAAGACCTAATCTTATTAATTTAATATCTTTCTCATCTGTACTTCCATATACAACCTTGTTGTATTCATCTTGTGATAATTGTTTATAATCAAGCAATAATTGTAAGAACATAAATAATTTGAAACTAACAAAATCTTCTTCTTGTTTTTGCTTGATTATTGCTATGTTTACCAATTCTTTTTGATTTTTTTTTGTAAGATTTATATAAACATTTTTGGCCCTATGAATAACATTGAATGGATTCGGTTCTTCTCCAAAACTCGGACCAACATACATGTAAAATTTATTTAATTTTATTCTTTTGCTAAAATATGCGATTTCTCGTGAAATTTTCTCATTCAGTGATAATTTTCTATTTTCAAGAAATTTTTTATAATATGTAATTGCTGCCGGATATTTTAAGCGTGAAAACTCTTCATCACTAATTTCATCATCAATATCCGAAATAAAAAAATACCTGATTCTATCTACAATATTAACATCAGGATTAGTTTCCGGATATTTAGGACCGTTTAATTTATTCAAAATGATTTCAGCAACATTATCAATATTTTTATATATATTATTTATCCCTAATTCAATAAATTTTCGCTTAATAATTTCAATAGAAGATGTCGGTTTTGTAAAAAAAACAGCATCTTCCTTTTTTATTTTTTCATCTTCCAATATATCCTTATCCTTAATTGGGTGTTCATAATTTTCTAACAAGGGATTAACAACCCTGTCTTTAATTAAAGAAGATTTTAATAATTCAATTTTATTACTTAAATGGCCATTAGTTCTATTATAGTCATCAGAATTCACAAAATGTATATTAGGTTGAAGTCCCTGTAAATCAGGAGGTTCACAAAAAATCATATTTAAGCGATTCACTCTACCTATTAAATTAATTAAATCCTTATTATGTAAATTAGTTCCGGATAAAATGAAAAGATTATTTATAGGTAAATTCATTCCTTCCAAAATAACTTTATTTGCTATAACAGTTTCTATTTCTGAAACTGTATTAAACTTATATAAAAGATATTCCCGTACAGTATCAGGCAATTTACCATGCAAATACAGCACTCCTGTTTTTAAACAATCTGTCAGATAGAATTTTGGATGAACATACGTATTTAAATTCTTTATAATTGTCCTAATATGTGATGAATCTAAAGATGGTAGGTTTGATACATAATTCTTTGCAAATTTTTCAATATTTCTTGGCGTATATAAGTATATGAAATTCTTAGTTTTTTTATTTAGATATATGTAGTCAAACAAGCCATTAAATATTTTATTTGTCTTATAGAATTTATTAAGAAAACGATTATAAATATGCTGGGTATAATCTGTTCGATATTCAAATAAAATGGGTTCCTTCATATTTAATTTTATCTTTTTCTCAAAAATAGATTGATTCGCGTAATAATTTAAATTCTCCGAATCAGCGATCAATGGAGAAAAATAAAAAATATAAAAGTCAGGATTTCGCTTTCGATTTAATTTAATTAATCGTGTCAATAACAATGCCCTTGCGTTTTTTTCCAATAATTGATGCGCTTCATCAATGTACATATAATCAAATGCTATTTCAAACTTATTTAGCAATCTAAAAGCTCTTTCCTGTGTTAACACAGCAACAAATGAATTTATTTCAGTCTGATACATTTCATTATGAGTTATTATCTTACAATTCAGATTAAGTTTTTTTACATCTCGATATGTTTGCATAAGTAAAGCTTTAGTAGGCACAATAATTGCAATTTTTTTAGTATCAGAATAATGTTGTCTTATATGTTCAAAGATAATACTACTTTTTCCATATGACGTCGGTGCGATAAAACTATTTTCTAAATTATGTGATTTTAGTAATTCATCATATGCATTTTTTTGTTCAAATGTTTGAATAATATTTTTTCTTTTATATTTTCTATCAATTTGAAATTCTAATAATGCGTCTTCTATCTTAGCAAAATCAATCAAAGAATACTTTGTTAAAGAATATGCTATCGGATAAAAACCAAATGATATTGAAAAATCATACAAAGCTTCATAATCTTTAAAAGCCAATGAATAATTGAGAATAATAAAATATGCTAATTCAACATAACTAATATATCTTTTATCAATGGAATACCTTTTCATTAATAATGCAGCAACTGACAAAATATAGTTTTTTTCTTCACAATTTAATTCTGTTGGAGTTAAGGTTAATTTTTCCATACAGCGTGAAAATATTTCAATTTCATCAATTCTTAAGAATTCGTTACTCACTAGATTTGTCCTAATTGTTAATATAATCTATAAACATATCTACTGTTTTATGCGTCATACAAAGAACATAAATATTTTTTCCTTTTAAACTAGCTTTAATCGAATCGATATCAGATTTTATCGTCTCTATATCAAATTGTCGCCAATCACCATCTAAAAAGATAGTGCCACAGGGAATAGTATTAAAACAAGAAATATCTTTATAATTTCCATTAATAAACTCATCAGACAACCTTTTTATATCAGATCGTAAAGTAGCACTTGAATTGACATCAATCATTGACACATGACTGTAGGCATTCTTCCATGGATTATTTGTTTGGTTATTTCCAGAAACTTTATCGCTTAAATCTTTCATTGCTTCTTTTATTTTAGATTTATGAGAAATATTCACAGAATTTATTGAACCTGATTTACTTTCCATGAGCCAAATAATTGACTCTTTGGAATACAATCCATCAAAACCTTTCTTTATAGAATCTTCTTCCAAGTTCCTATAAAGGAATTCTTGTTTATATGATTTATGACGGATAAAAAGATGCATAAAGAATTCTGCAGTAGCGCCCATTATCCATTCAGATGTCTTTTGATGACCTTCAGGTCCGTGAAATAACTGCGCTAAGTCTCTTTTTACTGTAGTTACATCTCCCCCAGAATTTCCCTCACAAATTAGAACAATATTTGAATCCATATATGCTCTGAGTTCATCAGTTATATCAGGTATATCAATAACAGCAAGTTTTATATTTGAATCTAAATTAAATTCACTTACTTGAAACATTTATTTACCTCAAATGTTATTTTTGGGATTTATAAAAAGGGTTTTCAGAAATATGAGCTGTTCCATAAAAATCTGTTTTATCAAAATGTTTATATTTTATTATGGCCCTATCACCAGATTTGTAATAAGCTTGGTGTTCCGAAAGAAGATCTCCTGTTCTAATTTCTTCCCAGTCATTCATTTATTAATTCCATTTTGTTTAGCGGAGGTAAGCTTATTTAAACAATAATCCCGTTTAATTTCCATCTGTTTTGCCATCTTTTTCTATTACCTAATTTTTAGTATATACTACTGTTTCGATAATTAATATTTTTTCGCAAAGGCCTCGCTTTACTCCCCCTCTTCATAGTAATATGAATAATCGATTCCTTTCATAAACATTTCACGGTCGTTAATTCTGTCGGTCAGGGCGTTTTGCAGCAAAGACCTTATTCTGCTTGAATCGGTTACACTTTCCGCCATAGCTTCCAAATATTCTTTTTTATTGATTTTACTCCAATCAACGCATTTCTTTAGCGCGCGTTTTAACATCAAATCGAGCCAGATTCTCGTCGTTCTTCCGTTGCCCTCGCGAAACGGATGCGCGATATTCATTTCGATATATTTGTCGGCAATCTGTTCAAACGTTGAATCGCCCATTTTTTCTATGCCGTCTAGAGTTTGCGGAAGGAATTCTGCAGCGGCAAATTTAAATCCTCCTTTTGAAATATTCACTGTCCGTATCTTTCCTGCAAACTCGTAAAGTCCGCCGAACAGGTATGCATGAATTTGCTTGAGCCCGTTTACCGTTCCGATTTCTATGCTGTCAAGAAGCGAGCTTTCAAAAAGCGCATAGGCTTTTGTTTTGCTTTTGCCGTCGATTGTTTCATCGCTGTAGGTAAACCACTGAATGAACGGGGCGGATTTATTGTTCGGAAAATTTTTTGCAAGTTCAATTACCTGATTGTAATCCATAACATTTGAAAGGCGCTTTTTTCCATCGGGCGCAGTCAATTTGAACTGGGTAGTGACACTACCCAGTCGGTTATGTTCTTTTTTTAACTTCGCTTTAAGATATTTCCAATAGTTACGTTTCTTTTCGTAGTTGTCTTGCTCATTTAAAACACCGATAATATCAAGTACGCTAAACCACCATTTGGAATTTTCTTCATCCCAGACGGCACGCACTTCTTGATCGTTGAAAAAGCGAATTGATATTTTATTTTCTCTCACAAAAATATGATAGCACAGTTTTTGAAAACAAACTACTGCAATGTGTTTACATGCAGACTCGGACACAGACGAGACGTTTATGCAACTACAGGACGTTTTTTTTCTTGAGCACACTGCACAAGGTATAAATTCATAAGATTTTGATACGCAATGCCTGTTTCTTCCGCAAGTTCTTTAAAATAAGTAATTGCTCCTGATTCTTCATCGGAACAAAATCCTCTGCATGATCTTCATACCACTGTTCTTCTTTTATCATAAATATTTGTCAAGAGTTTAAAAAACGGATAAGGGAACATCCGGACAAAAGAAAACTTATTGCTCCCATTTTTCCGGTTTTTCATAATAAGTTCCGAAAATTAATGCTTTTTTTTATAGTTTTCCCGTAAATTAAGCGGTGCGAAAGTGATACCGCTTTTTTTTCGTATGCACCGCATTAAATATTTGTATAACAAGAAAATACAGGCTCGGAGCACCGCTTTCTTTATCTTGCTGAATAGATAATGACTGTTAAGATGAAAATGAAAAATGGGAAGATGTCAACCTGCGGGATAACCCGCTGCATGAAACCCTTGCACATATTGCATGGTGTTTACGTCATGGTATCTATTTTACAGTCAACTATATTTCGATCTGTCGTTTTTTCTCCACTTCATTTTCCCATGCTATGCTACTTGCGCGACGAGCCCGTAGCTTTGCCCATTCGCGAATGCTGTTTATTTGCTCTTCCATGGTTTGTGAAAGAGGAATCATTGATTTTATTGTATTTTTTAAATCAGCATCAGTTAATTCTCTATCACAATCATATGCATCATATAAGGCACTTACAATGATTTCTTCTATTTCGGAACCGGAAAAACCGGCCGTACTTGTTGCAAGCGTTTCTATATCATATTGTGCCAGGCGACGCTTTCTTTTTTCCAAATGAATTTTAAATATTTCTTTTCGTTCTTCTTTTGAGGGCAAATCAACATAAAAGATTTCATCGAAACGACCTTTTCGCAGTAATTCAGGTGGTAAACTGCTCACATTATTACTCGTAGCGACTACAAAAACGGCCGTCTTTTTTTCTTGCAGCCAAGTTAAGAAAGTTCCAAATACACGTGCAGTTGTACCTCCATCGGTTTGTCCCGACGAACCGATCCCGGAAAACCCTTTTTCAATTTCATCAAGCCATAATATGGAAGGTGCTATCGATTCCGCCGTTTGAATAGCCCTACGGACATTCTCTTCACTGCTGCCTACAAAACTTGAAAATACCTTACCGACATCCAGCTTTAACAGCGGCAACTGCCATAAGCCGCTTATAGCCTTTGCTGTAAGACTCTTTCCGCACCCGGGAATACCTAAAAGTAAAATACCGCGTGGTTCAGGTAAACCAAACTCCCGCGCTTTGGGACTAAAAGCTTTTCCGCGTTTAGTAAGCCACTTTTTTAATTCATCTAAACCGCCGACCTCTTTCATTTTTTCATTTGCATGATAATATTCCAACACACCGGATTTTCTGATTATTTGTTCTTTTTCGGAGAGAATAATATTAATATCGAATTGTCCTTTTTCCACTAACGACTTTGCAAATACGTTTTCAGCCTCTTCCGCCGTAAGACCGAGCGCAGCTTCAGTCACTTTATTTTTAAATTCAGAATCTTTGAGGGTTTCAAGTGCCTCAGGTGCACTTATACTGACTGCAATCTGATCAATAATTTCAATAAGTTCTTCTTTACCAGGAAGCTCATAATCGACTACGGCAATTTCTTTTTCCAACTCCGTAGGAACCTTTAAAAGCGGTGATAAAAAAATAATATTTTTCATCGTTATTTTTAAATTATGCCCTGCATCACGCAGTTTACGAACAACCACAGGATCATTTAAATAATGATGAAAATCGCGTAATACAAAGATACCGTTTATATCACTTTGTTGTATATATTCCAATATCTTTAGCGGATCTTTTAATTCGGTTAAAAAGGAACCGTCTTCCATTTCGAGTCCAACGGTTATAGACCAGCAAAGTAATTTCTTGCTACGAGTTGCAGTTACCTTTTTTAAATTTGCAAGCACGCGCTGTTCCTCAAATGAAACCACATATATAAGTGGGTAACGAGCACGTATAAGCGTTTCAATATCTTTTGCCGAATTTTTCGTCATAACTCCTCCGATTGATTCATATTATCGTTATTCTGTAATATGCTTCCTCTTAAACCTGTAGTAGTAATTGTTCCTTGTTTATCTATTAATATTTCCACTACAGCTGATCCGCAAACTTCATTAGTTATATCACGTATTCTAATTCCTTTTTTAAGTCTATAGATATGCTGATTACCCGAACCCGTCCATATATTTTGAGGCGGTACATTTTGCATATAGGGACCATCAATCAGAATATCAACCTCACATAAAGCTCTATATTTACCTTCCAATGCATATAATTGTTCGTATGTATATCCGCTATAAACCAATGTTTCAAGACCTTTTTCATGAGCAAGCTTCAGTAATGCCGCCAATTCCTCACTTTGATCAAAAGGCTCTCCCCCTGAAACCGTTATACCGTCTATACCTTGCTCAGGGATACGCGCAATAATTTCTTCTACACTCATATATATACCGCTGTCATCAACCGACCATGTATCGGGATTAAAACATCCGACACAGCGTCTCGAACAACCTTGTACCCACAACGTGAAACGGGTTCCAGGTCCGTTTACTTTTGAAGCAGGAATATAAGTATGTACTAGCATGGATTCATATTTCTCTTAAGTGTAAAATCCGTACGATATCCTTGTCGGTTATTAAAAATATGCGTTACGGTATCTGCAATATATTCGCCGCTAACGGCTTTACCCGTATATTTGATATTCACACGCATACCCGCAAAGAGTTTGCAATTCCCCTCTGCACAGCCCTCAGCAGTGCAGAATTCCATATTATTTTTTTGTAAAAAACCTATCGCATGTTTTTTTGCATCATCCGAATCAAACAGGCTATGATCGACAAACGTACATTTCCATAAACCTGAACCACCTTTAGATATCTTTGTCCAATCGGATGCTCCGCCGATTTTCATATTCAAATCATTTAATGTTGCAGTGCCCTCAAACGCTTCATTCTTTAAACTGTCCCAGCCGACGAAGGTACACCCTGAAAGTATATTATCAATATCTTCCTTAGCACTAAACGAAATAAGGGTCTTTCCCCATTCAAAAATAATTTCATCATTGCGAAAAGTTATTTCATCTTGCACATAGACAGTCGTATCATATGCATATATCGTTTTTCCATATGCTGTAGCCAATTGATATAAATATTCATAATCGGTAGCTGTTTGTTCCGCTCTAAAATCTAATTTTGCACCGAAAGAATCAAGCTTTGCTTTTAATGAATAAGTATCCAATAACGCTTTTATAATTTCTTCAGGCGTCTTTTCCGTAAACACGGAACAATTTCTTGCATGAGTTAATTTATGTAAAACATTATGGCATTTTACTTCAAGAGATTCCGCGCCCAATTCGGCGAATACCGTGCGGAAAGCAGTTATTTCTCCTTTAAATACTTCGGCGCAATCATCTTTATAGCCAAGATGAACCGATATTTCACTCTCAAGAACAAAAGTTCCTTTATCACGCAACTTAACAGCCGAAGTATCAAAAAGTAAAGAACAAGATGAGATACCGTTAATTTTATCGGTCACCGTTATGCTCAACAATGCCCCTTCGTGTTCGGTATCAAGCCTTTTTCCGTCTACATACACTATCCATACCGGCGTCAAATGTTTGTTGTCACTCATCGCGCTCCTCCTTACTTAATCAGTATATTACCTTTAATGGCTTTTAATCAATGTGTTATTCTGTTTATTATTCGATAATTTATCTTTAAAACTTATTTATGAAAATACTATCTTGTGGGTAGAATTTAGCGATAAATTTTGAAAGGAATTCTTTTTTTTTCGGATCATTTTCATTATCCATAAAATACCTATGATATGCATAGCCCAGAGCATAGGCTAATTCTGCACTTAATTTTGAAGATATACCCGAACGTGAAATGTTGGGATAAATACCATCAGTATTAATATTAATATGCCATTGTGCGGTCATTCGAGAATCTATAATCGAAGGAACCAATAATCTATATTCAGAGACACGTATATTACGTATTGATAAAATATTTTTTTTACCTGATTCTATTTTTTTATCAATATTTACATATGAATAAAAAGAACCGCTTTGAAATATATGTTCTATATCAATATTGCAAATAAAAGAATCAACATCTATTTCCATTTTTTCAAATAATTTCTTAATTTCTGAGACAAATTTCTTATATCGTCCAGAATGGGTAGTATCAAAAAAATCAATTTTTTGATACTCATCAAATTCATTTAATAATTCACGGTCTTCCATTAGAATATGTAATAACTCTTGGTGGTATCGTTCAAAAGTCTTATCAAAAGCATATTGCTCATCATCTTCATATTCTAATGTATAGTCATAATAACTTTCTGCATCAGACTCTAAGGGAAATATTCTCAAAATTTGAATCTTCCCATTAGGTAATAGAAGGTGTGAAATATCATAACTATTATTTGATGCCTGTTCGTAATTATATAAATCTTTCATATCTAAAATAGAATCTAAAAGATACCGCTCATCATAAATAAAATAAGATGAGTCTCTAAAAGGATTATCATTATTCAAGATTCTACACAGATCTTTCTCTCCTAGAATTTTAAAACTGCAATTAACCTTATTTAAGTATTTAGAAATATCTATTCGATTTTTCAAATCAGGTTCCACGATAGATATTTGTTGTACTAAGCTAGTTTTATCATAAACTTTTATCGGCACAAGAAGTTTCACAAAAAGAATCTTTATATATTCGATTATAGAATCAAGTGATATAAAAATTTCATCAGCAAATTTATTTGTAATTGTTATGGAAGTTCCTGAATCAAAATTGCTTCCATCCTCTGTTTCTATTAGGACATCTCTTTCATTCTTTTTAATCGAGAAATTGTAACAAAGTTCGGTATCGTCATAAGGAATCGTTCTGATATCAACTATATCTGTTAATAAAAAGCAAGAAAGGAATCCTATTCCATAATGACTTATCGGATTATAGCTGCAATTTAATTGTTTATAGGAATCTGACATATAAAACGATTTACCAACACATAAAAAATAGTTTTTAATAATGTTTTTCGACATACCTATGCCATTATCTGTAATTGTGATTTTATTTCCATCTTTTATAACATTTATTTCTGGATTATATACAATTGCTTGCCCTTTTAATAGTTCATTTTTTATTAAACAAGCATCAATAGAATTTTGTAAAAGTTCTCGTATTACAACTTTTCTATCTGGGTATAAATTTTCACCCATTAATAAATTCGAAATAGCTATATAATCCATATCAAATTGTAAATCAACAGAAGTAAAAGTTTTATGTTCAATTTTATTTAAAATAATATCAGAAATATCTAATCTGTATTTTTCTTCATGTCCTTCTAATAAAAGTTTTTCGTTTTGGATCTCTTTTTCAATATTACGAAAATAATATAAAATTTGATGATAGATCTCAGGTTCTTCACAAGATCCTGTGAAATAAAGCTGCCTTTGTTCGTTTATCTTCTTGAAATTATATATTGGGAAATGTTTTTTCCATTCTTCATAACTACGTGTTTTAAGCTTAAGATAGCCAAACAAACAATAAGGAGTCCGTCGTGAATCAAAATCAAGATAATCTCCTAATCTAAGCAAACATGAGATAAAAAGAGGATTTATTTTATCTACTCCATATTCTGCAGAAGCTGATATATTTTTTTTAATCCAATCTACATTTTCGCCATGTGATCTTATAATTTTTGAAATTACTGATTTGAAATTTATCTCGCTATCATTACTAATTTTAAAATAATCATCATTTGCTCTATGAATTACATAATTTTCAGAACGTTCATGATGCTGTATCCTAATTTCATCTTGTTTAGATAGATTCAAGTCGGTTTCTGTTTCAGAAACACACATACCTATATCATGATAAATTGCAGATATTAGCATAATTGCTAATTCTGTATCCGAATAATTTTCTATCGGTTTAGGAAGTAATGAAACCATATAATCAGCAACTCGCAAGGAATGTGTAATATCATGGTTTGTATAATTTGAAAACATTGCAGGAATTCTTGTAAGAATGCTTGAAGCATCCGTAGTAATTCTATCCAAATTTGAGCAGAAAAACATATCCCCATTACTTTGCAAATATTGATAAATAGCAGTTTCTTTTATGGTTTTTGCATCAGATTCTTTATTAAACTTTTCTAGGTCTTCTATCATTTTTTACCTCAGTTAAGCTTAAGCAGTATTATCAGGATGGATTATTTTAGGCCAAGCCCTTCGCATCCCTTGGCCGTTCAGGCTCGCAGGGGAGAAAGTCAAAAAATTATAATTTTTTGACTTTCCTATAAAGATCTTCATCTATTTATTATTATCATACAACCATTTTATGAATCGTGCAGGATGATAAAACGTTGCGTATCCTTTTTTAAGCAAAGTTGAAGTTGTACTCATCGCTTGTACACAATCATCAGTAAGCCATTTATAAGGATTATAAACGGTAGTAACATATTCTTTTAGTGTTTCTTCAAAATCTTCATTGTTAGGTAAAAGTGTTGAAAGTCCTTTATTTGAAACACCTTTTGCTTTTTCAAATGCTTGTTCCCAATCTATCTTATCAGACCATTCACTCATATGCTGTACTATATAATTTTGGAATCGCGCTGCTCCCTCATTCGATTTATAAAAAGTAAGCATTTCATGCTTTGTTATGGCACCATCCTCTTTTAGATATAAAAAACTCCAGTTCCCATAGAGTTTTTTGTCCTCAAAAAAGCGTATCATCTCCTTTCTATTGCACATTGCTGTAGCGGCCTGTAAATTTGCAGGGATATCCGTCTCTTTTATGACGATAAAATTATGTATATCGTTTATGATAATATCATTAGAAAAAATTTCCATGTGTAGTGTTTCTATTGCAGCATCGTTACAATTAATACCTCGATATTTCCCCATAAATCCAATCGGTACGCTATTTGAAACTTCTATCATGGAATCATTTCTTACAGAATCTTTATCATTAAAATCACCAAAATAAACTACTTTTCCTTTTTTTAATTCATCAAGTTTTTTTATGTACAGCTCATTGCTGTCATTATTAGCGATAATATTACCGCCGCTCTTTAGCCAATATTCATTTATTTGATTATCTTTTTCATAATAAAAAAAAATTTTTCCTTTTTCATTCTTTTCATCATTTACAATAAAAATTCCGGAAGACGGCAATTTACCTACACTTTTTTTCCCTTCCGTATCATTAAGACTATAAAATTCAGTATTTTCAATTCCGTACCTTATTCTATTCGTCTTTTTGCTCCGCTTTATTAACTCATCAAGCCACTTTATATTTGTTTTTCTAGAGCTTTGAATATAAGAACCTAAATTTTCTATAGGCTTTAAATGCATGTAGCAAACAAAAAAATCCTGCAATTTTTCTGCGACTATTACTTGATGTTTTATCAAAACAAAACAGCGGCTGCCGTTTTTAGGTTCTTCATCTTTCTCCGTATCTTTATTAACTACACGAGCAGCTATAAGCTGACCTGCTCCAATCGGATAAATTTTATTTCCTATTTTATTGCCGTAATGTATTCCGTTATGCCATAAATTACTTCGTTTTATCGGATAGCCGCCGAAATCAAACTGCTCGGCGTCGCGACAGTTTTGCAAGAAGTCTTTATTGATAATATCATATTTCGGATCTCGAGAAACAAAATTCCAACGTTTTGCTTTAATTGTTAAACACGAATAAAAATATCCATCTTGAAAATATTGTTTATCGAACTCTTTTTGTTTTAAGAATACATTATCTCCTATCATTATTGTGTAATATTCACCTTTTCCATTACTGTTAATAAAAGGTTTTCCCCATGGGTCATTGATTATTACCCCGTCTTCAGTAATGCCTCTGATAACAACATAATGGCCACGAAATCGATAATTCGTTAAATAATACTCTTGTTTTTTTTCATATGCATCTTCCAATTGTTTTTTATCATTTTTTATCTTAGTAAGGTTTCTTTCTATTTTTTCTTTTTCATCCTGTAATAGTTCTCCATTTTCTAACTGATTTTCATATTTTGTTATCGAAGCATTGTAAAGTGCAATTTTCTCATCATATTGTTTCCAACTTTCGCTTCCAAAAAGAGCATCATACGCCAATCCTTTTATTACCTTTTTTGTCTGATCGGTAATGTCGTAATCACGGATAATGCCGCAGGATACCAAACACGGATAGCCTGCAAGCACATTGTTTTTTACTTCATCAAATTTCTTTGGTACTGCTACTTCCGCTGTTACATTGTAAAAGGCTTGTACAAATGTCTGTAATGTATAAATGCTTTCAAATATTTTATCGTTGGTATAAGATTCTCTAACAATTTTTTTTTGCTCACTCGTATATTTTGCAAATTCTGTTTCGCTCGGCTCAAACACTTTTCTCATCATTTCATCGGGAGTATCCGACGTTACGCCGAAATAGTGCAGCAGCATGGCAAGACTTGTTATGTTACAACTGTCTTTTGCCTTTGTGTAGGAAGCGCCGCCTTCAACAATCTTACCGACTAAAGATAAATCATGCTTATTTTCAGCTTCTTTCTGAGTATATCTTCTATACCAAACCGTAGTATTTTCTCTTTGAGAAAAATACGGAACTTCTAAATTTCTCAGAACTTTGCTCATTCGACACCACCGAAAAGCCAACCACTTTTCTTATTACAAAAATCAATTTCTGCAATACACGTATCATTAAACTTTGAGCCTTTATAAATATTTTGAACAGAAAAACTTTCACGAGGCTCCCAATCGAAAATTTGATAATCAAATTTAAAATCATCTAAAAATAAAGTCTCTTTGTGTTTAAATAATAACTCACCATTTGAGTAAATATTTCCGTTTATTTCTTTTACTCGGTTATTGTCCTTATATAAATTATAATTTTTTGCATACCCATTTATTATTGCAATTTTTTTATTATTAACCATTTTTGATTTTCCTTTGGAATTCTTATATGACAATCCAAAACTTACATACATCAAATCATCATCAGTATCTTCTACATAGCTTGTCGCGGGATTTTTATCGAATGCATTTTGAATCGTGTATTTAAAAGTGTCCTTTTCATCTATCAGCGGTTTTGAGCATTCAATATGAATATCCGCATTGTTTTCGTATCTATTGCGTAAATCCGCTGTAGAAAAATCATCACTCCAAAAAACAACTGCTCTATGATTTAATACATCATTACTACTGACGTATTCATAGCTGTCAAAATGCTCTTTAAGATACTCTTCTATCCCATAAATCATTATTCCGGCTATTTTATCTTGTTTTATTATCGGCATTACATTTGTTTGCAGTTTGTAGTTGTGTACCGACTCCCCGTGTATGTCAAGTTCCCCGTAATAATAATCAGCAAAAATCAAATTCACTTTACCGCTTGCATTCACATAGTAAACTTTTTGGAAATCGTTTTTTATATTTGTGCGCTCATAATACATCGGATCTTTGGTCTTTATAAAAACGCGAATTAAATATTCTTTTGTTTCTGTAAACGTCTGCTTAAAGACAAGTGCGCTTTCGTTTTCAATCAGTTCTTCTCCTCTTGGGAATCCGATATAAAAGTTTTCACCGATTCTTGTAAAAAATTCTTTGTCTAATTTCCGTAACTCCTGTTCGGATAGCTGCAATTCTTTTACCGCCTGTTCAAGCGTCAATTCGGTCAGTTTGCCTTTGTTTATATGCGGTGTAAGTGCAAAAGTACACGACATAAACGCACACATAAAAAACAGTAGTATCTTTTTCTTCATAGTTTTTCCCCTAAAAATCATCCGAAACAATTAAACACTTTTCTCATCATTTCATCGGGAGTATCCGACGTTACGCCGAAATAGTGCAGCAGCATGGCAAGACTTGTTATGTTACAGCTTTGCTTCGCCATCGAAACAGGTTCTACACTATTATCTATACTGCCGATTAATTCAGGATTATCCTTTGTGATGTCATCAATTTTTGAAAATTTCTTATGCCAATAAATCTTATTTTCTCTTTGCGAGAAATACGGAACTTCTAAATTTCTCAGAACTTTGCTCATTCGACACCGCCGAAAAGCCAACCGGATTTTTCATTGTAAAAATCAACTTCTGCAATGCATGTATCCGAATACTGTTCTCCTTTTAGTATTTTTGAAACAAAAATATAGCCATTAGACCATGTTTTATAATTTATAATCTGGTAATCCATTTTATCCGGTTCCAATAAATATCGATTATTCGTTTTTGTCAGCTTTCTTGAAGGGTCTTTGCTTCCTTTGACCCATTCATCTGCAACTTCACTTACTCGGTTATTAGCTTTATATAAATGAGAATTTGCTGCATATCCATTTATAATTGCAAATTTTGTAATTTTAGGTTCAATAGCACAGATTTTTAATAAATCATCGTCCGTATCTTCTACATAGCTTGTCGCGGGGTTTTTATCGAATGCATTTTGTACGGTGTATTTAAAAGTGTCCTTTTCATCTATCAGCGGTTTTGAGCATTCAATATGAATATCCGCATTGTTTTCGTATCTATTGCGTAAATCCGCTGTAGAAAAATCATCACTCCAATAAACAGCAGCTTTGTGATACAAGTTTCGCGTAGAACCTGTATATTCCATAATTGAATTTTCTTTATTAAAGCGTTCAATCCCATAAATCATAATTCCTGCAATCTTATTATTCTTAATTACGGGCATAAAATTATAATTTAACCGTACGCTTGTAACGCTTTGTCCAAAGGTTTCGGCTTCCGTATCATAAAAATCCGCAAAAATCAGATTCGGTTTCCCATGTCGATTTGTATAATATCCTTTTTGAAATATTCCCGTTCTGTTAAAAGGAGCCGTTTCTTTTGTGCGTGAAATAACTCGGTAGATAATTTCATTCGTTTCTTTGAACGTCTGCTTAAAAATGTGTACCTCGGAATCAAAATCCGCTTCTTGTACCGGCGGAAAATTGGAATTAAATTCCAATACGCCATAAAATTCTTTGTTTATATCTTGCAGTTCTTTTTGTGAAAGCTGCAATTCTTTTACCGCCTGTTCAAGCGGCAACTCGGTCAGTTTGCCTTTGTTTATATGCGGTGTAAGTGCAAAAGCACACGGCATAAACGCGCACATAAAAAACAGTAGTATCTCTTTCTTCATAGTTTTCCCCTAAAAATCATCCGAAACAATTAAATACTTTTCTTCTTCTTGTTTAAAGTATGTACCTAATTGGTCAATAGTAGCTACGGCATATACTCTGTAATCATCATCTTTATCAAATTGGGAAACATCTTTTAAAGTAAAATTCAGTCTAAACTTTACTTTAACTTCATCTTTGTCAAGTTTTACTGTTGTACTCTGTAGTAGTTTATTCGGTTGTTCCCGCTCTTCTTCCCAAATATCAACTTTACATTCCGGCAACTCATCTTCCATTTCAATGGTTTTAATGGTTAGTTCAATCTCATCTCCCCAGTATATTGCCTTTTTATCCCATTCCATACTTATAACTTTCGGGTTCTTTACTTGTATGTCGCCGCTCTTTACCGGCTTGCAGCGCAAAGAGGTTGCTTCAATATAGTATTTGAGCTCTTCCGTGTCTTCAGGATTCCTTGTGTCTATAGGATTCCACGGTGCCTCCGCCTTACCGTCTTGTACATCAGAGCCCGCCTCATATACGGCTTCTCCGGTCTGTTCATTATACACCGTAAAGGTTACTCCTTGTCCTTCTTCAAACTCTGTTACTTCGGCATACAGCTTTATCGGTGTTCCTACAACGGCTTTGTTTATACTGTTCCCCTCAGCATCCTGCCATTCTGTCTTTTCTATCTTCGGTCTTCTTAATTCCACTTCCAAGCTGTTCTCGCTCTTCTTCCACGGGCACCACGCACTGTGCGCACTGAATATAAAGCGCGGGTTTCTCTCCGGCGGTATGTCGTTCCCGTTCCTCCTGTAGCTCCATACCCCCTCTGCAGCTCCTCCTTCTACCGTCAGCACCAACTTCGCATACGCTATCCCGTCTTCAGGTCCTTGTCCTTCCCCAAATACTTGCAGCGTTACCCCGTTCCCATCTTCTATATCTTTTACACTCGCCTTAAGCTTTACCTCTTCTCCTTCCTTTACTCTTGTCTTTTCCCACCTCACGCTTTCAAACTTCCGGTCCTTCTTCTCTTCCTTTTTCTCTCTTTCATACGCTTGCGTATTATCAGGGTGTATTATTTTAGGCATCACCATCATCGTCATCGGTGCCATTATCCTACTGTTATCCTTCACTCCTATGTCGTTGCACTCTCGCAGGGGGAGAAAGAGTAATTCTTTAAACAGTCGCCGCATGCAAACGTGCTAAGAACTGTTCAAAAGCTGAAGTTTTTGGACAGCTTCGCAGCATTTTCAGCATCTACTCTAAATATCCCCCAAAGCACCAGCCGACTGTCCCCGCAGCTATAGCTTTCCCGTCCCTGTCTTTTGCGCCTGCCTGCACTTCTACCTGCACCCAGTTGCTTGTAATGCCGTCTATAGTTTGTTCGGTACCTATGCCGAGCACTTTTACCTGCGTGCCTTTGCCGATCGTTACGACGGGCTTGCCTGCCGTACTGCCGCTTGAGCGCAGGCGTAAGTTGTCGGAAGCACGGTAGCGTTTACCGGATTGCAGCCGCACCGCCGTTTCATAGTCGCAAGAACCGTCAGCGTGGCGGGGCCAAGTGACTTTGGATAAATCATATCTTCCCGTTTTTAAGAATTCTTCAAATTCTCTTTTTGTTTGTTCATCAGTTCGTATAAAAGTTTGTATAAGTGTTTTATTATCGG
>CAJPNP010000025.1 GCA_905372025.1 uncultured Treponema sp.
GAAGAAAAAGAAAATGCATTCGATAAACTTGCGCGCTTGCTCGGCTATATGCCGCGCTTTCAGTTAAAAGCCGCGATTTCGTTTTTAAACTGGCTCGACTTTCACAACTGCCTGCCCGAACATTTGCGCCGTTTAAGTCCGTTTCATTGCTCGGCGGTCTTTTCGTCTATGGGCTCGCTGGGCATTCAGCCCGTTTTCCACCATCTGTATGATTTCGGCAACGCTCCCGTTTTTATTACGTTCAGCACAATGCGCAAATCGACGGAATTCGACCGCGACGGAACATTGCACCGCATACGCCACCTCGATTTGGCCGTTACGACCGACGAGCGCATTTGCGACGGCTTTTATTACGCGTCGGCCTTTCACGAATTGCGTAAATACTTAAAGAACCCCGAATTGCTCGATGAACCGCCCGAGCAGGTTATCTGCGACGTGGATTGATCCGAGCCGGCAGGAGTGAAGGAAAGCATGAACGCTATTCAGATTTTAGGCTATGCCGCCTCGCTGATTGTTTTTATTTCGCTTATGATGAAGTCGCTGGCAAAACTGCGCGTTTTGAACGCAGCCGGCAGCTTGCTCTTTGTCGTTTTTGCGCTCGCGACAGATTCGCTCCCGACGGCCTTTTTAAACCTGGGAATTGTCGTCATCGATATCTTCTATTTTATCTGCATGACGCGCGTAAAAGATAATTTTGAAATTATGACCGTGCAAAAAGATAACGAAATCGTCCGGCGCTTTTACCGTACAAACAAAAAAGAACTTGACGCGCTGTTCGGTGAAGCTTCATTTGTAAAAAGCGAAAAGATTGCGCTGTTTTTCAGAAACGACGACATAGCCGGTCTTTTGGCTTATTCGTCGGTTGTTTTGCCGCCGCGAACCGATTCTTCCGTGCCGGAAAGCGCCGCCGAAATTCTTATAGACTTTGTCGTTCCCAAATACCGCGACTTTGCCGTCGGCCGGCATTTTTTTGTAAAAGACATAAGCTTTTGGAAAGAGCAGGGCTATACCTGCCTTTTATCGAGTGTTCCCGACAAAAGGCATATTCCCTATCTTGAAAGGCTCGGTTTTGAACGGCAAAACGACTTTACCGTATGGAAAAAATCCTTATAGGCGACCGACTGACGGGGTTGCGGATTATTTAAGCAAATGTTGAAATTTACCCTCTTTTCGCCAGGGCTTTCATCGACGTCATATAGGCGCGGAGTTTTTTGCCGACTATTTCAACCGGATGTTCTTGAATTTCCGCATTGACCGCCGTCAATTCCGCGTTGTCGACTTCGGTGTCGGCGAGGTCGAGTCCCTTGCCGATAACGTCGAGTTTTTGGCGCGACATAAAATCGGCAAGCAGCGGGCGGCACCTGTTGTCGAACAGATAGCAGCCGTATTCAGCCGTGTCCGAAATAACCTTATTCATTTCGTACAGCTTTTTGCGGCTGATAAGGTTTGCGATAAGCGGAACTTCGTGCAGGCTTTCATAGTAAGCGCTTTCGGCCTTTATGCCCGCATCGGTCATCGTTTCAAAGGCAAGCTCGACGCCGGCTTTAAGAATTGCCGCCATCAATATGCCTTTGTCGAAATATTCCTGCTCGCGGATCGGTGTTTGGCAGGCATCCGTGCGTTCGAATGCGGTTTTTCCCGTTTCTTCGCGCCATTTTAAAAGATCGGCGTCGTTATCGGCCCAGTCTTGCATCATCGTCGCGCTGAAAACGCCGCTTATAATATCGTCCATTTGCTTTTTATACAAATCGGACATAATCATCTTTAATTCTTTGCTCAGCGCGTGAGCTTTAAGTTTTGCCGGATTCGAAAGCCGGTTCATCATGCCGGTAACGCCACCCCACTTCATCGCTTCGGAAAGGGTTTCCCAGCCGTACTGCACCAGTTTTGCCGCATAGCCGGGCTCGATTCCTTCTTTTACCATTTTATCGAAGCACAAGAGGCTGCCCGATTGCAGCACGCCGCATAAAATGGTTTGCTCGCCCATTAAATCCGACTTTACTTCGGCGATAAACGACGATTCCAAAACGCCCGCGCGGCTCGCTCCGGTTGCAAAGGCGAGGGCTTTTGCGTTTTCCAAGCCCTTGTGTTCCGGATCGTTTTCGGCGTGCACGGCGATGAGCGTCGGAATGCCGAAACCTCTGACGTATTCGGTGCGCAGCTCGGAACCGGGGCCTTTGGGCGCCATCATAACGACGGTAATGTCGGGCCGTATGCTCATTCCTTCTTCAACAATATTGAAGCCGTGACTGTACCACAAAACCGACCCTTTTTTCATAAGGGGAAGAACTTTGGCGAGCACGGACGAATGCTGTTTGTCCGGCGTTAAATTGCCGACGACATCCGCATCGGGAATCAATTCTTCGTAGGTTCCGACCGTAAAGCCGTTGTCCGTCGCGTTTTTCCAGCTTGCCCGCTTTTCGGCTATGGCTTCTTTACGCAGCGCATAGCTTACGTTTAAGCCGCTGTCGCGCAGGTTAAGTCCTTGGTTCAGTCCCTGAGCGCCGCAGCCGACAATAACGATTTTTTTATTTTGTAGAACGCCCGCACCCTTTTCGAACTCGCTTCGTTCCATAAAGCGGCAGTGTCCCAATTGCAGCAAAGCTTCCCGCCACGGAAGCGCATTAAAATAATTCTTTTTTTCCATAACAGACTCCTCATAAAAAGTTTCCGCATCAAAGCGGGAAAGCTCGTTTAAAATGCATATGCGTATGATAGCGAAAATGCATTTTATGGTAAAGGGGAAAACGGCGGTTTCTACATAAATACTGCAATAATTTCAGTAATATTAAAATTTTTATGCCTTTTATCTTGACCCTGCGCCCGCTAATCACTAGAATACGAAAAATAACCGCTTATAACGGATGATAACACGGGAGTTTTTTGATGAAAAGCGATAATGTAACGAAGGGACGCGACCGCGCTCCTCACCGCTCGCTCTTTTGGGCGATGGGATATACCGAAGAAGAATTGAACAGGCCGCTTGTCGGCGTATGCTGCGCAAAAAACGAAATTATTCCCGGACACATATATTTGGATAAAATCGCCGAAGCGGTAAAAGCGGGCGTGCGCATGGCCGGCGGTACTCCCATTGAATTTCCCGTTATCGGCGTATGCGACGGCATCGCGATGGGGCATGAAGGAATGCGCTATTCGCTGGTTACGCGCGAAATCATAGCCGATTCGGTCGAATGCGTTGCGCGCGCCCATCAATTCGACGCGCTCGTTATGATTCCCAACTGCGATAAGGTTGTCCCGGGTATGCTCATGGCCGCGGGCAGGCTTGATTTACCGACGGTTTTTTGTTCGGGCGGCGCGATGCTTCCCGGAAAAATTTCCGGCTCGGCCGATCAATGCGCTACCAACCCCTATGCGGGAAAAGGTTTGAGCTTGTCCGATGTTTTTGAAGCCGTAGGGGCTGCCGCATCGGGAAAAATAGACGAGGAGCAGCTGCGCGAAGTTGAACAAAGCGCTTGCCCCGGCTGCGGTTCCTGTTCGGGCATGTTTACGGCAAACAGCATGAACTGCGTTACCGAAGTTTTGGGTTTGGCGCTCCCGGGAAACGGTACGATTCCGGCCGTCAGTGGAAGACGCATCGCTTTGGCAAAACACGCCGGCATGGCGGTTATGGATATATTTTTTAAAAACATCAATGCGCGCAAATTCTTAACCGAAAACGCTTTCCGCAACGCGCTCATCGCCGACATGGCGCTGGGCTGCAGTTCCAACACCGTTTTGCATTTGCCCGCCGTTGCCCGCGAAGCCGGAGTGCGCATCGACTTAAAAAGCATCAATGAAATATCGGAACGCACGCCCAATTTGTGCCGTCTTGCGCCGGCCGGACACAGTTTTATAAGCGACTTGGACGACGCCGGCGGCATTGTTGCGGTTTTGGCCGAATTGAATAAAAAGAAACTTATCGATACTTCTTTAATAACCGTAACGGGAAAAACCATTGCGGAAAATATCGCCGGCGCGGTAAACCGCAATCCTCAGGTTATCCGGCCTATAGAAAATCCCTATTCCGAAGAAGGCGGTATCGCCGTTCTTTTCGGCAACCTTGCGCCTAAGGGAACGGTCGTAAAGCGTTCGGCATGCGCGCGCGAGCTTATGAAGTACACGGGAACGGCGAAGGTTTTCGATTCCGAAGAAGAATGTTATAAGGCCGTTCAGGAACGGAAAATTCAAAAAGGCGATGTCGTGGTTATCCGCTACGAAGGACCTAAGGGCGGGCCGGGCATGCGCGAAATGCTTGCCGTTACCGCCGCTCTTGCGGGGCAGGGCTTGGATAAATACGTCGCCCTCATTACCGACGGACGTTTTTCCGGCGCTACGCGCGGTGCTTCTTTCGGCCACTGTTCTCCCGAGGCGGCAAGCGGCGGTCCGATCGGATTGGTAAAAAACGGCGACAGGATTTCATTCGATATACCCAATTATGCAATAAAGCTTGAAGTAAGCGACGAAGAACTCGAAAAACGCCGCTCTGAATGGAAGGCTCCCGAACCGAAGGTATCCGGCTGTTTACGGCGTTATGCACAATCCGTTTCGGGAGCGGATGAAGGAGCCGTGCTGCAATGAAATTAAGCGGAGCGCAAATCGTTATTGAATGTTTGGCCGAACAGGGCGTTGATACCGTTTTCGGTTATCCGGGCGGAGCGGCTCTGTATATTTACGATGAATTGTATAAAAACGCCCATCGTATCCGCCACATTTTAACATCGCATGAACAGTCGGCCGCTCACGCCGCGGACGGTTACAGCCGTTCGACCGGAAAAACCGGCGTTGTCATTGCGACCAGCGGGCCGGGCGCCACCAATTTGGTTACGGGCATCGCGACCGCTTACATGGATTCGGTTCCTCTGGTTGCGATAACGTGCAACGTCGCAACGAACCTGATCGGCAAAGACAGTTTTCAGGAAGTCGATATAACCGGCATTACGATGCCGATTACAAAACACAGCTATATTGTCCGCAGCGTCGATCAAGTTGCCGCCGCTGTGCGCGAAGCCTTTGTGCTTGCCTCGTCCGGACGGAACGGTCCGGTTTTAATCGATATTCCGCGCGACGTAACGGTTGCGCTGACCGATTACGAACCCATGGATAAAAAAACGTCGGCCGGCATAAACGTATGCATCCATAAATTCGGCGCCCTTAAGCGTGCATTGCAGCCGCTTCCCGTAAGCGGCGAGGCCGTTGAAAAAGCCGCGCGCATGATAAACGAAGCGCAGCGTCCGGTTATCTGCGCCGGGGGCGGCATTTTGAGCGCCCGTGCATGGGACGAACTGCGCGCTTTGGCCGAAAAAGCGTCGATTCCGGTGTGCCAAACCCTCATGGGTATAACGTCATTCCCGTCCAAACATCCGCTGTGTACGGGGATGGTCGGCATGCACGGAACCAAGGCTTCGAATGCCGCGATAAGCCGCTCCGACCTTATCATTGCACTGGGCATGCGCTTTTCCGACCGCGTTATTTCCAATCCGGCAACCTTTGCGCCGCACAGTACCGTTTTGCATATCGACATCGACAGCGCCGAAATAAACAAAAATGTTCGTGCAGACTGCGCCCTTGTGGGCAATGTAAAAGATATTTTGGCGCGCATTATTCCGCTTGTGCAAAAAAAAGAAGAATCGGAATGGAATGTTCAAGTGAACGGGTGGAAAAATCATCTTCCCTCGATGTACGCTAAAAAAACAAAACTTCATCCGAAATTCGCGTTCGAATACATATACGGCAAAATCGGCGATAAAGCGATTATTACGACCGAAGTAGGCCAGCACCAAATGTGGACTTCGTTGTTTTATCCTTTTTCGGTGCCGCGCTCTTTTTTAACTTCCGGCGGCTTGGGCACCATGGGCTACGGAACGGGAGCCGCAATCGGCGCCCAATTGGGAAATCCCGATAAAATCGTCGTGCATATTGCCGGCGACGGTTCGTTCAGAATGAACTGCAACGAACTTGCGACCATCGAACATTACAAGCTGCCGATTATCATTATCGTCGTCAACAACGGTACGCTGGGAATGGTCCGTCAATGGCAAAAATTATTCTATGGCGGGCGCTATTCAAATACGACGCTCGACCGGGGTCCTGACTTTGTAAAACTTGCCGGAGCATACGGAATTAAAGCCGCCGCTGCCCGCACGGAAGCCGAATTCGCTTCGGCCTTCGACACGGCGCTTGAGTGCGCATCCCGTGCGGAAAAGAGCGAGCCCTTTTTAATCGACTCTTATATCGATATTGACGAATTGGTGCTTCCGATGGTTCCTGCGGGAAAATCCATAGACGATACAATGTTGGAGGTATGATGATTTCACGGAATAAGGCATTTGCAAATTTGAGCGCGGGATATTTATTTCCCGAAATCGCACAGCGCCGTAAAGCTTTTGAAGCTTCTCATCCCGGATCGCGCGTTATCAGTTTGGGAATCGGAAACACGACCGAGCCTTTGACGCCTCACATCAGCGAAGCGATGGCCGATTATGCGAAAGCTTTGTCTACGAGGGAAGGGTATTCGGGCTACGGGGACGAGCAGGGCATGAAAGAACTCAGAAAGCGCATTGCCGATGTTTTATACCCGAATACGGCCGAAGAATCCGAAATTTTTATTTCCGACGGAGCCAAATGCGACATCGGACGCATCCAGCTGCTTTTCGGGCCGGATGCGCGCGTTGCCGTGCAGGATCCCGCCTATCCGGTGTATGTAGACGGTTCGGTGATTGCGGGCGCCGCCGGCGGCCAAAAAGCGGACGGGAGCGGCTATGAGGGCATTACCTACATGCCCTGCACGGCCGAAAACGGTTTTTTCCCCGATTTGTCCCGTGTTGCGCGCGACAGCGTCATTTACTTTTGTTCGCCGAACAATCCGACCGGAGCCGCTTGTACAAAAGAGCAGCTTGCAAAACTGGTCGGTTTTGCGCGCGAAAACGGCTGCATTATCGTTTACGATGCCGCATACGCTTCGTATATACGAAGCGAAAAGCTGCCCAAATCGATTTACGAAATAGACGGCGCGCGATCCTGCGCGATAGAAATCAATTCGTTTTCAAAGCCGGCGGGCTTTACGGGAGTGCGCCTCGGCTGGTCGGTTGTGCCGCACACGCTTGCATTCGGCGACGGAACGCCGGTTATAAACGATTGGAACCGCATTATGACGACAATCTTTAACGGCGCCTCGAATATAGCTCAGCGCGGCGGCTTTGCCGCCCTCGACGAAACCGGTTTGCGGGAAATGCGCACTCTTACCGATTTTTATCTTGAAAACGCGCGTCTTATAAAAAAAGCTTTGGAAGGCGATAATTTTCGCGCCTTGGGTGTGCGCATATTCGGTGCCGATAACGCGCCGTATTTGTGGGTGCAGTTTCCCGGCAAAAAAAGCTGGGACGTATTCGACGATATTTTAAACCGCTGCCGAATCGTTACGACGCCCGGAGCCGGCTTCGGGCCTGCGGGCGAAAGCTTTATTCGATTCAGCGCTTTCGGATCGCGCGAAAACGTGAACGAAGCTTGTTCGCGCTTACAAGAATTTTAAGATATTAAGCGTTAATCGGTGCTCCGTTAAAGTTGTACCTTGTACGAAACGGTAATCGAAAACATCTTTTTCCAATCGGCGTAGGCAAGCGGTTTTATGGGGACTTTTACTTTAAATACACCTTGCGGTGCGGTAAATTCGACAAAGGGTACAACTTGCGCCGAAAGCTTTTGCATACTGAATGCCGACACCAGCGGATTGACGGTTGAAGCGGCAAAAATACAGCCGAATACGCCCTGCGCCGACTTAAAGCCGATCGGAATCGACTTTATCATAAGAGCTGCTCCCAACGGATAATCTATATACGGAATATTTTCGTATACGCTGAGCGGCAAATGGAAGGCGCTGAGCGAAAACAGCACGGCGCGCGTCGAAAAGCGCGGTTCGAAAAATGCGTATAAGTCCGAAATCGAAAAAACGCTGTCGCCCGGATCGGGGTTGGTTTGAATGCGTGTAACGCCAGCCTGCATAAAAAGGTTTACAAAGGGATTGTCTCCGAGCAGCAAGGAAAATCCTGCATGAAAATCGGCACGGCGTATAATAAGAATAACATCCTTGCCGTTTGCGTCTTTGTTTTCAAACGGTAGACTCGTCCCGAACATAAAATCGGCTATCAGTGCGTTGGAAACGCCTGCAATGCGAATGTCCGTGTTGAGGCGGTTTTTCCCGAATTGTTCGTTGTAATACAAATATAAAGCGTTCGCTACGGGCACGGCGTATTTTATCGTAAAAGAACCGCCCGCGCCGCCGACGGGAACAATAGCCGGCGTTTTAAATCCCGTTTCTTTTTCCAATAAATAAGAAGCAAATGATTTCGTTCCCAAATAGCGCTGCGTAAACGTGTCGCTTCCGGCCGCTTCATATTCTCCCGCAAACAAGGCAAACTGCGATGCCGTTTTTTCTATTTTGAAGCGGTACATAAGCGACAGTTCGTCTATATTGAAAAGCGAAGAAATATCGCGCAGCTTTATGTCGCCGAAAAGATTTCCCGTTTTGAGCGAAACGGCCGTGTTCGCTAAAAAACGTTCACCGATTTGCACTTGTGTACGGTAAAAGCCGCGGAACTGAACTTCGGGGGTGCCAGAAGCTGCCGAAGGCAAAAAGTCGACGGCACCGCCGCTTGCCGTATCGGAAAAAAAATCCGCCGAAAAAATCGGTAAAAGTAATGAAACTGAAAAAATAATAAAAATAAAACGCTTTGCGGATTTTAATGCATTCATAATCGATTCTCCTGACGGCGTTGCGGTATCCCCCATATGTATCGGCAGAATTTCGCTCAAACTGAAATTAAAATCTTAAAAAATAAAAATAAAAAACGACCATACGGGATTTTTCCCCTTGACTTATCCGCATATATGACTAGAATATATAAACATGAGTGATTATCTTGATATTAATAATGAGGAATTGTTAAAAGATTTTTTCAGCGAAGCCGAACAGCAGGTTGAAAATCTTGAAAGCAACATTCTCGTTATTGAAAATGATCCTACAAATCATGAAGCCATCGACGAGATTTTCCGTGCCGCTCATACATTAAAAGGCGGTTCTGCGACGGTTGAAATGACCGAATTGTCCACGTTCACCCATGCGGTTGAAGACGTGCTTGACGAGTTGCGTTCGGATACGATTCCCGTTACCGAAGATGTGGTCGATGTGCTTTTATCTTCCATCGATGTTATCAAGGCAATGCTCGAAGCCCGCCAAAACGGTTCCGTGTATGAAGAAGACGTCGAACCTTTAAAAACAAAGCTTCACTCATTTACCAAATCTACCGGCTCAAAAAAGGATAAGGGTGCTTCCAAGGCAGCAGCAAAAGAAGCTGCGAAACTTGCATTCGGTTCTGCTGCCACAACCGGTGCTGCGGCAAGCTCTCCCGCTGCAGCTGTTCCGATTTCTGCGGAAGGCGGCGTTCCGGAAAGTCTTCCGTCCCCGATTTCTTATTTGTCCGAATACGATGTACTTGAATTAAAGCAGCTGTGTAGCGCGGGGCAAAAGCTGTGGGGTGTAACGGTTGTGTTCGATGAAGCCAATCCCATGAACTCGGTCGGCGGCATACAGGTATTTACGGCGCTCAAAGAAAAGGGTTCCGTTCTTAAAACGATTCCCGAATTCGAAGAGTTATATGAAGATACGTTCCATCCTCAAGTTGTGTATTATATTTCGACGGCACTGACCGGCGACCAAATAGAAGATGCGGCCTTTTTGCCCGATGTCGTTCTTGCCGTAGACGCGCAGTGCATTGAAGAAGGCGCAGCGCAAAGTTCGTCGCCGGCAAAGGCGGCGCCTGCCGCAGCTCAGCCGGCAAACTCCGCCGCACCGGCTGCGTCCGAAAAAGCGGAAGACACGGATGCGGCGCCTGAGAGCGTCGCTCCGGCGAATGCCGTACAACCCGCTGCCCAAAAAGAAGCGGGCGGTGCAAGCTCCGATGCGGGAAAAGCCGCGCCCAAAAAAAGCGCCGCGCCGACAGCAAGCCATGCCGCTTCTTCGAGCAGCATTTTGCGCGTCGATTCCAAGCGCATCGATTACCTTTTGAACCTTGTCAGCGAAACCGTTATTGCAAAAGCGGCTTTTAACCAAACGGCCGTGCAGGTGAGCGAACTGCAAACCGAACTGCAGGGTATTGAAGGTGCTTATAAAGAACAACTTCGCTCGCTGTTTGAACAAATTCCAAATTATTTAGAGAATATCCAAAACGGAAAAAATATTAAGGATGTCAAGTCGTTGCTGACGCAGGATTTCGGTTCTTTATATGCGCTGTTCGACAGCTTCGATTCCGAATTTAAAAACTTTGCGGGGAAATTCCGTTCGTATACGCAAAACCTCGGCCGCATAGCCGGAGAATTGCAGGAAGGCGTTATGAAAATCCGCATGGTACCCATAAGTCAGATTTTCTCCCGTTTCCCGCGCGTTGTGCGTGACCTTTCGCGCGATTTGAATAAAAAAGTCGATTTGGTCATCGAAGGTGAAGACACCGAATTGGACAAATCGGTTGTCGAAGATTTGCTCGATCCGATCATGCACTGTGTGCGCAATTCGCTCGATCACGGTATCGAGCCTCCCGACGTACGGCTTGCCGCCGGTAAAAACGAAACGGGAACCGTTTTGCTTAAAGCCCGCAACGAAGGCAATATGATTGTCATCGAAATATCGGACGACGGAAAGGGAATCGACGTACGGGCTGTGCACGACAAAGCCATAGAGCGCGGGCTCATCCATCCCGATAAAATCATTACGGATCAGGAAGCCTTTCAGTTTATTTTCGACGCGGGTTTTTCAACATCCAAAACCATCAGCAATGTTTCCGGCCGCGGCGTCGGGCTTGACGTGGTTAAAACGCAAATCGAAAAATTGAACGGCACCGTTATCGTAACTTCAGAGCCGGGTAAGGGCAGCACCTTTACGATTAAACTGCCGCTTACCTTGGCAATCATACAGGGGCTTTTGGTACGCGTCGGAAACGAAGTGTACGCGATCCCCATCGCATCGGTTATTGAAAGTCAGCGCATAAAAATTTCGGAAATAAACCGTATCGATAATTACGAAGTGCTGAATGTGCGCAACGAAGTTATCAGCGTGCTGCGGCTCGGAAGACTTTTCGGTATACGCAACTCGCAGGAATCGGATACGGCTTTTATCGTTATCGTCGGAACTGCCGATAAGAAATTAGGTATTATGGTCGATTCTCTCATAGGAGAAGAAGACATCGTTATAAAGCCGCTGAAAGACCAGTTCGCCAATTCGCCGGGCATTGCCGGCGCTTCGATTTTGGGCGACGGTTCGGTTTCGCTTATTATCGATGTCGCTCAGCTTTTGAATTTGGGCGTAAAGCAGGAATTAAGCGCGCGGGAAAAAAAAGCGATTTAAACGGCCGGCTGTAACTATTGCATAGTGGGGTTATACATGGAAAAGGTACTGGATAACGTACTTGAAGCGCAAACGGCGGAAGGCGCCGAAGGCGATAAAAAAGAACAGATTGTCAATATAGATTTTAAAATGGTTACTTTTTCCCTTGCGGGAAAAGATTACGCCATCGATATTCTCAAAATAAAAGAAATTGCAAAAGCGGGGCGCTTTACCTATGTGCCAAACAGCGCGCCCTTTGTTATCGGTGTGTATAATTTGCGCGGCGAAATAATCCCCATTATAGATTTACGGCTGTTTTTTAACATTCCGGTTCCCGAACGCACCGGAGAAGAGCAGGAAAGCATTATCATTATCAGCTTTGGCGAGCAAAAATACGGCGTTGTCGTTGACGGCATAGACCGCGTTATCGGTATTCAAAGCTCGTCGATACAGCCGCCGCACCCTTTGTTCGGGGACATAAACATTAAGTATATTTACGGCGTTGTTGAAACCGGAGACCGCTTGTATATTTTGCTCGATATTGACCGTATTTTCGGCGTTAAAGGCGCGGAAAAATACGAAGTGCAGGATGTATCGCACGCACAGCTTCCGCCCCAAACAGTGTCTTCGGCGGTGCAAACGCCCAAAGTGCAAAGTCCCGCTCCTGTTTCTTTGGAAGAAGCCCTCGCTGCCAACGCTTCGAGCGGAGAAAATGTCCGCGAAACGGCTCCTTCGCCTGATGCGGGACAGTCTGCTCCTTCCGTAAAAGCCGCGCCGGCAGCGGCGCTTGTATCCGGCGGTACGGGCGCAAATGATGAGCCGGAGTTTTCGTTTATTGCCGACAGCTTAGCATCCTTCGAAAAATTCTACGTGTCCGATGTGAACGAACAGTGGGCGCGCAAACGCTATACCGAATGGAAAAAAGAACGTGCAGGAGCAAACCTTCAGATTTTAAATAAAGACGATGCTTCGGCATTCTTAAAGCCGTTTTTTTCGCGTTGTTCCGGCGCTTTATGGACAAACGAATATGCCGATGCGGTGTACGCAGCTTTGCCCGAAACCGGTGCGAAGCAGCTTTTTGTGTGGAACCCCGGCTGCGGTGCGGGCTATGAATCCTATTCGCTTGCTTGCGTTTTAAGAAAACGCTATCCCAATGCGAAAATCCGCATTTATGCGCAGGACACCGATTTGCTTGCCGTTTCAAATGCACCGCTTATGACCGTTCAAAAAACGGCAAGCTGGTACGAGCCGTTCCTTACACAAACGGTTTCCGGCGAATGGACCTTTTCACCCGACATAAAAGATATTGTTTTGTTCGAGTATCACGATTGCACGCATACAAATCCGGTTGCTCAAGTCGATATTGTATTTGCGCGTGACTTTTTGTCTTTTGTGCCGCCGGCAAGCAAGGCGAACGTTCTCGAAGATTTTCATGAAAAAATACGCGGATGCGGTTTTGCTATCCTTGGTGATAACGAAGTTCTTGCCGATCGCAATAATTGGTTTGAAGTTATGAAAGATTCGGTAATAATATATACAAAGCAATAGTTTTAGGAGGACAATTTGCGTGTAGAATACATCAATCCTTTTGTCGAAACTGCGTACAGTGTTTTAAAAGAGGTGTTAAACGGCGAAGTCAAGCGCGGCGATTTGTATCTTAAATCGACGTCTATGCCGGTTATGGGCGTAGTTGCTCTTGTCGGACTTGCCGGAGATGTCGAAGGCCGTGTTCTTTTCGATATGACGATGGAAACGGCTATGAAAATAGCTTCCCGTATGAACATGGAAGAGCTGACCGCCTTTGATGAATTGGCAAAAGCGACCATTACGGAATTGGCTAACCTGATAACGGCTCAAGCGGTAACGAAGCTGCACGATTTGGGTTTTAAATTCGACTTAACCCCGCCGGCGCTTTTTACCGGTGAAAAGATGGAAATCGCCAATCAGGAAGTTGAAGCGTTAATCGTTCCCATGATTACCGAGCAGGGAAAAATCGAAGTCAACGTTGCTATCCGCGAAAAAGCATAAGGAAATCAGAGGAGAAAACAGATGAAAACAAAGCAGGATTTTCCGTCGATAAATGAAAGGCCACCGGAGGGAGTAAAAGAAGACGGATCGAAGGTTCGTGTTTTAGTCGTGGACGATTCTATGTTCGTTGCAAAACAGCTCGGACAGATTTTGACCAGCGAAGGATATGAAGTTGTTGCGACGGCCGGCGACGGACAGGAAGGCGTTGAAAAATATAAAGAATTATGCCCGAACGTGGACATTGTAACGATGGATATTACGATGCCTAAAATGGACGGTATTACGGCTCTCGAGCAGATTATGGCCTTCGATAAAAACGCCCGTGTCGTTATGATAAGTGCGCTCGGAAAAGAAGAATTGGTAAAAAAATCTCTTTTGTTGGGCGCGAAAAACTATATCGTAAAGCCTTTGGATCGTAAAAAAGTTCTCGAGCGCATTGCCGCTTCTTTAAAATAGACCGCAAGGTGTAACGGAAGGCCGGTCGGTCTTTATTGCGGCTGATCGGTGTCTTCCGCGCTTTCGAACGTCAGTTTATAACAGCCTTTTTTGGTTTTTTTGAGCGATTCCGGTCTGGAATCGTTTTTCCCCAAAACACGATTTATTCTGTGTATATACGAATAGAGTGTTTTTGTGTGTGCGTCGGTATGCGCACCCCACAGCGCAACACTCATGTCCCGCAAAGACAAATCCTCTTCCGCGCGGTGCTTTAAAAAACTGTACAGCTTTTTTTCCGCAGGGCGGAATTCTTTCGGCATTTCTTTCAAGCGTTCCAATTTTTTTGCCGCGATGTGCAGCAGGCACTGTGCGCCGCTTTTTACGGCTCTATTGCAAAAAATGCCCTGAAAGACGGGGCGGCACAGATTTTGTAAATTGCCTTTGTCGTATAAAAAGACTGCAAAATCGAATTTATCGAAAAAAAGAGTGGCGCGTATATACGTTTCGATATGTGTTTGCGAAGCGTCCGGTGAAAACGAAAAAAAGTCTTTATCCAAAATGATAGCGGCGGGCATTCTCAAGCGGATTTCGACAAATAAATCGGTTAAATTCCCTACGGCTTTGTATGTGCAGTCTTCACCGCAAAGAGCATAGCGCAAAAGGTTTTGTGTTTTCTCGTTGCCGGACAATATAAGAAAATGCATGCATACCCCGCCGCAAAGCAATTTTACCGCGCCGAAACAAAGCGGTGTTCCTGCAGGTAACGCCCACGGAATAAATCCTGTGAAAATTACCCGCTTGACCAAAACACCGCTATATGTTATGGTAACCGGCATAGGGGCGATTAGCTCAGCTGGTTAGAGTACTACCTTGACATGGTAGGGGTCACTGGTTCGATCCCAGTATCGCCCATCCCGTTGTTTACAGTATAGCATACAAGTTGCAGTTAGACTACAAGTTTTTTTTATTTTCCGGAAAGCTTTATTTATTCACGCGCTCGACGTAATCATTCGTTTCGGTATTGACTAAAATCTTTTCGTCCTGCTTTATAAAAAGCGGAACGCGGACGGTCAATCCCGTTTCGGTTACGATCGGTTTTGTCGCTCCCGATACCGTATCGCCTTTTACGTAGTTTTCGCTTTCGGCAACGGTAAACACCATTTTTTGCGGAATTTTTACGTCGATGGGGTCATCGTCCCAGATCACAATGGGGTATACTTCGCCTTCTTTTAAGTAATACTTTAAAGTTTCATTTAAACTTTCGGGAACGTTGATGCTGTCGAAGGTTACGGTATTCATAAAAACATGGCTTTCGCTGTCCGAATACTGATACTGACCGTCTACGGTTTCGACGGTTGCATCTTCGACAAGGTCGGGCGTTTTAATGGTTTGGGTCAGCACCGAACCGTCTTTTAAGTTTTTCATCTTTACGCGGGCAAAGGCTGTTCCTTTACCGGGATTTACAAATTCGCGCTCCACCACTAAAAAGGGAGCGTTTTTTATTAAAAGAACCGTACCTTTGGCAATGTCGCCGCCTCTAATCATATTATCCTCTCAAAAAAAATATAGGGACATCTTGAAAAACTCGCCTTGAGCGATTTTTCCGAGATGTTGCTGAAAGTTTCAGTATAATGAATTTTTGCCTTCGTGACAAGGCGCCGCATTGCATCACGTTTCTATACGCCAGCAGCGGTGAATGCGTTTGTTGCGGAAGTCTTCGGGGATCGTTTGCGCGCTTATGTCGGAAACGTCGATTTTAGGTATTCCGGAATCGCCGCATTCTTGTAGAATTTTGTTTTCATCGAAGTGCAGGGTTTTGCTGTTCGTCGAAAAATACAGTTTACCGCCTCTTTCCAAACGGTTCAGGCACAGGCTGCATAAAAGCGGCCAGTCCCGATTTATGTCGAGCACGGTGCCGGTTTTTTTCGAATTGGAAAAAGTCGGCGGGTCCAAAACGATGATGTCCCATTTTTTTTGCGGCGCGGACGGTGAAGCGTTTTTTAAAAATGTCAGGGCGTCGCTTCTGATAAACGAAAAGCGCGCTTCGTCGGCAAATCCGTTCAGCGCCATATTTTTTTGCGCCCATTTTAAATAAGGCGCTGACAGGTCGACCGAATCGACTTGCCGTGCGTTTCCCGCTGCGGCATATACGCTGAAAGCGCCCGTATAGCAAAAAAGATTTAAAACGCGTTTGTTTTCGGCGCCGGCGCGTACTTTTTCGCGCAATATGCGGTGATCGAAAAACAAGCCGGTGTCGAGATAGGCCGAAAGATTGATCGAAAAGCGTAAGCCGTTTTCGACTGCAGTAATAAAAAAATCTTTTTCGTTTTGTTTTTCGTATTGGGCGGCTTGGTTTTGTCTGTTTTTTTGCCGTCGCCTGATTTTCGTAAAAACATTGTTTTGCGGAATTTGCAAAACGCTGCAGGAGGTGCGCACCGCTTCGTCAAACCAAAGCTTTTCTTCTTCGGCCGGTTTTTCGTACGGGCGCTCGTATAAATACAGCACAAGATACTGCATGCTTTGCGTGTCTTCGTAGAAGTCAATGCACAGCGGAATTTCGGGAATGTCGCGCTCGTAGAGGCGGTAACAAAAAATGCCGTTTCTGCGCGCCCATTTTTTTAAGTGAGTTTTTCGTTTAAGGAGCCGATTTTTCAACAACCGCATTTGAGCGGCTGTTTTTTCGTCCACGCGCTTACCTTTTTACGCGGTGCGGCTTCAGATTGTTCAGCATAATGCTGAGCATCGCATAGCCGGAAGTTAAATCTTCGCGCTGGCAGACAATGCCTTTGGGTACTTTTAATTTTACGTTTGTAAAATTCCAAATGGCTTTTATGTCGGTTTCGGCAACTTTATCGACAGTGTCCTGCGCGTGTACGGACGGAACGGTGAGGATTGCGATTGTCGCTTTTAAAGCGTGCACCTGTTCTTTGAGCGTGTCGAGCGAAAAAACCGGAACTCCGTGAATGCTGCTGCCGACTTTGCGCCGGTCGGTGTCGAATGCCGCAACGAAATTCAAACCGTGGAACTTAAATTCCTGATACCCGGTAAGAGCCGTCGCCAAATTTCCCGCGCCGATTATGACGGCGTTTCTCTTTGTATCCCAGCCCAAAAAATGTTCTATTGCGGCGATGAGCGCGGCAACGGGATAACCTTTTTTCGGCTTTCCGACAATGCCGGTAATTGCCAAATCTTTGCGTACTTGGATCGGTTCCAAATCGAGTTCTTGCGCGATAACCGTGCCCGAAATGAATTCATAGCCTTCGCTTTGAGCGTTCTTGATGATGTGCAGGTAAAAAGGTAGGCGGCGGATTGAAGGCGTCGCCGGTATCTTTTGTCTTAACAAAATAAACTCCGTATTAAAAATAATATCGCACAAATATTATATAATAAAAAAAAAAAATTGTGAAGAGAAAATTTTTCTTATTCGCAAAATATTTAAAAAAATATCCGAAAAACACAAGTTCGATTTTTATTATCCCGAAGTGCCTTTTTGTATTGACAATACATCCGATAGTGCATATAGTAAAAATAGATGACGTCGCCGTCATCTATTAGGGTTTTTCCAAACAGGAATTTTTCTAAAAAATTTTTAATAGGAGGTTCATAAAATGCCTGATGAGAGGGAAGAGCTTACTACGGGAAACATGTTTAAGCTCATGTTAAAATTGGGCGTTCCGGGAATTATCGGTATGCTCGTTATAAGTTTGTACAGTTTTGTCGACGCGATTTTCGTGGGACGGTATGTGGGCGATAAAGCGCTGGGCGCCATAAGCATTGCATATGCGTTTACGCTTATCAATAACGGAATCGCCGTTTTGGTCGGTATCGGCTCGGCTTCGGTGTTGTCGCGCGCCGTTGGCAGAAAGGACCAAAAAACAATCGATTCGGTTATGGGAAACGTTTTTATACTGACGCTGCTTATGTCGTCGGCCGTTACGGTGCTGGGTTATATTTTTGCGCCGCAGCTTTTGCATTTGGTGCGCGCAGAAGGGGAGATGCACGAATTGGGCGTTAAGTATTTGCGGATTGTGTATTTGGGTTCGATTTTCGTCAACTTCGGCCAAGCGGCGAATATGGTTATGCGCGGCGAAGGAAAGATGGCGCTTGCGATGGCCATTATGGGGTCCGGCGCTGTTCTGAATATTGTTTTGGATGCGCTTTTTATCATTGTGTTTAAACAGGGAATAGAAGGGGCGGCGATCGCGACGGTTATTTCGCAGGCGGTATTTGCGCTCGCAACCTTTTTTTATTTTTTGTGCTTCAGTAAAAACGTTAAATTCAAAAGTTTTAAATTGGAAAAAAGTTTGGTCGGCGAAACCTTTGCGGTCGGTATGTCGGCGATGTTTATGCAAGTACTGTCGCTCGTGCAGCAAACGGTTATGTATTCGACTTTGAAAAAATACGGCGGAGAAGATCAAGTAATTTTAATGGGCGCCTTTTTCCGCTACATGATGCTTGCCTTTATTCCGCTCTGGGGACTGAGTCAGGGTTTTCAGCCTTTTGCGGGAACCAATTTCGGCGCGGGACTGTTCGAGCGCGTAAAAAAGGGAACCTTTTTATTTTACGGTTTCGGCGTTGTGCTTGCGGCGGTTTTTTGGCTTGTATTTTTGGCATCTCCCGAAAGCGTTTTGTCGCTGTTCATTAAAGACAATCCGGCTCTTGTTGCCGCGGGAAAAACAAACGCAACCCTTGCCTTTTTGATTTTTCCCCTTATGCCGATTATGATTTTAAATATTACGCTGTTCCAAGCGCTGGGCAAGGCGAAACCCGCCGGCTTTTTGGCAATATCGCGGCAGCTTGTGCTGTTTGTACCGGCCGTGCTCATTTTACCGCACTTTTTAGGCGTCAGGGGCGTATGGACGGCGGGGCTCTTTGTAGACAGTCTTTTGATTATCATATCGATTATTATAACCGCGCGTATTTTTGCGAAGGATTTGTCCGTAAAAGCACATTGATTTTTGTTCTAAACTCCCGCCGGAAAAATTCCGAAATTTAAAAGGACGGAACCGAGCGAAAACTTCTGTTTTTGAACAGGTTCTGTCCTAATGAGCGAATCAACGGAGGGGAGCTTATGATGAACGGTTTTTCGCGCACGGTCGATATTCTTCACCGTGCGCTCGACGTAAACTCGATGCGCTATCAAGTATCGGCGAATAATCTTGCAAACGCCGAAGTGCCGAATTTTAAACGCACGGAAGTCAATTTCGAAAGCGCACTTAAAAGAGCCTTTGAATCCGAAACAACGGCAGACGATCAAGTGCGCTTGATTACAACCGATCCCCGTCACATACATAACGATACGTTTATAGATTACCGCACGGTTGAGCCGCGACGCGTAACCGATTATTTGAGTACGGTAAAGGCAAACGGCAATAATGTAGACGCCGAACAGGAAGCTATGAATATTTTAAAAATCCAGATGAATTACCAATTATTGAGCCAGCTGGAGAATTTTCAGTTTTCGCAGGCAAAGGTTATTTTAAAGTAGCCGCAAACCGGCGTAGACCGACCGGAAAATCGGCTTAGAGCAGAGAGGTAGCATATGGGACTTTTTTCAAGTATAAACATTGCGGCAACCGGTTTGAGCGCTCAAAGGCTCAGAACCGATGTCATATCGGACAATATTGCAAACGCATCGACGACAAGAACGCAGTCGGGCGGGCCTTTTAAAAGGTCGCGCGTTATTTTGGCCTCGGCACAAAAAAAGCCGACGTTCCGCAGCCCCTTTGTTCCCGAAGACTTGGATAAGGGCATGGGAAAGGGCGTGCGCGTTATGGAAATAAAAAAAGACGACAGCGAAGGCCCCTTGGTTTTCATGCCCGATCACCCCGATGCGATAAAAACGGGACCGAACGCCGGCTTTGTCGAATATCCGAACGTGAACATCGTAAACGAAATGGTAGACCTTATTTCTGCATCGCGCGCATATGAAGCCAATACGACGGTTATACAGGGCGCAAAAGAGATGTTCCAGCAAGCGCTTGTAATAGGGCAGTAAAACGGGGTAGAATAAGGTATGACAATAGATTCTTTGGCTTTAATACGAACGAATCCCGCTCACGCAGGAAGCGGCCCGATGATACGGCCGACGGGTAAACAAACGGAAACCCTTTCCGCAGAAAACCCAGGCATAGCAAAACGGACGACGTTCGACCGCTATTTGCTCGATGCGGTAAATTACGTCAACCAAAAACAAATCGACGTTTCGAATCTTGCGCAGCAGGCGGTAACCGATCCCGATTCCGTCGATCCGCACGATATAACCGTCGCGATGGCAAAGGCGAATCTTTCGCTCAGTATCGCGCAAAACGTTATAAGCCGCCTTACTCAGGCATGGAACGAAATTACTTCCAATAGGTAGACAAATTCCGTAAACCGTGCTATAATAACACATTAGTTATAGCGGTAGATTCGTTCACGGAAGCGGAATCCGTTTCCGACGGGAGGGTGCATGAACGAATGGCTCAAAAAGCTTTTTCTTCAGGTAAAAGAATTATGGTCTAAGTGGACCGTAATACAAAAGGTTATTCTTATCGGAATCGTCGCGGCGGTTATTGTCGCGTTGATTCTCGTTTCCGTATTTTCGTCGCGTCCGACAACGGTTCCTTTATTCAGCGTGCCGGTTACCGATCAGGCGATGCGCGATAAAATCGTCTATCGGCTCGAGCAGGAAAACGTAAAAGTATACGTTACCGATGCGGGGATGATTTCCGTCGATAACGAAGCGACCGCGCGGCGTTTGCGGGCCATTCTCGTGCGCGAAGACTTGGTTCCCGGCAACGTGGATCCGTGGGCGCTGTTCGACGTGGAGCGCTGGACTGTCAACGATTTTCAGCAAAACGTCAATTTGCAGCGTTCGATTACGGCGCAGATAACCCAGCATATAGAATCGCTCGACGAAATAGATCGCGCCGAAGTGGTGCTCGGTATGCCCGAAAAAGCTTTATTTACCGCCGATCAAAAGCCGGTAACAGCGAGCGTTATTTTAACGATAAAGCCCGGAAGCGATTTTGCATCTCCTTCGCAGCGCAAAAAGGTTGAAGGCGTACAAAAGCTGCTTATAAAAGCCATACCCGGTTTAAAAGCCGAAAACATTACGATAGCCGATTCGGCGGGCAATGTTTTAAATGATTTTGACGGCATGGCGGACATGGACAGGGTTAATATTGTCGCCAAAGAGCAAAAACTTATCGAAAATCTTGAAAACGCGTACCGCGAAAAAATCCTTGCAACCTTGCAGCAAAACTTCGACAAAGACCGCGTGCGCAATTTGAACATAAAAATCGACATGGACATGTCGAAAAAAGAAGTCAATTCCACCGAATATTTTCCGTTTACCAAGCGCCCGGACAATAAGGATACGCCCTATGACGATTCGGAAATTCTCGAATCGGTAACCGTGTCGTCGCAGATTATCGACAAAACGTTCAAAGGTACCGCTTATAATCCGGAAGGGCCTGCCGGCGTCGAGGGGCAAAATCCTCCCGTGTATTCGGATATGTCGAATTTGTACGGCGTTCATCAGGAAAAATCCGAAACAAAAAATCAAGCGATCAATACGAAGAACACGCAGGAAATAAAAAGTCCGTCGATCGACCGCGTAACCGTTTCGGTCAACATAGACGGTTTGTGGCGGCGCAAAACCGACCCGGAAACGGGAAAACTGCTCGTAACGCCTGCGAACAGCATTGAGCGTGAGTATATTCCCGTAGCACCTGAAGACCTCGAAAAAGCGAAAGCTTTGGTGCAGGATGCAATCGGGTACAACCGCGATCGCGGAGATTCGGTTACGGTTACAAATATTGCGGTTGACCGCAGCGCTCAGTTTGCCGCCGAAGACCTTGCGTACATACGCTCGGAACAAACGCGGCGCACGATTCTTTTGTCTATAATAGCGGTTATCGCCGTTTTGATAGCTTTTATTTTGTTCCGCATTATTTCGCGCGAAATGGAACGTCGGCGCCGTCTGCGCGAAGAAGAGCTTTTGCGCAAACATCAGCTCGAGCGCGAAAAAACGTTGTGGGAAGCCGAACAGGCCGGAATGGAAGTTACGATGTCCGTCGAAGAGCGCGAGCGGGCGGAACTGCAAGAAAGCGTTATGTCTATCGCGCGCGAGCACCCCGAAGACGTGGCGATGCTTATCCGTACATGGCTGATGGAGGAATAAGATGGCAGGACCTCAAACTAAATCTTCCGCATCGCTCGGCGGCGGCAACAAAAAAGGCAAGGATTACAAAAGTCTTAACGGCCGCCAAAAAGCCGCTATTTTTATGGTTTCTTTGGGCGCCGACATTTCGGCCGAAATTTTTAAACATTTGCGCGAAGACGAAGTCGAAACGCTTACGTTCGAAATCGCGCGCTTTGATACGATCGACGCCGAATTAAAAGATGCGGTTTTGCGCGAATTTCAGGATTTGATTAAAGCGCAGAATTTTATAACATCCGGCGGTATCGATTTTGCACGCGAGCTTTTGGAAAAATCGCTCGGCAGTCAAAAAGCCATAGATATTATCAACCGGCTCACTAGTTCGCTGCAAGTGCGTCCCTTTGACTTTATCCGCCGCACGGATCCCGCACACCTTTTGAACTTTATCCAGCAGGAGCACCCGCAAACGATTGCGCTTATTTTGGCGTATTTGGAGCCGAATAAAGCTTCCATTATTTTGCAGAACCTGCCCGACGAAATACAAAGCGACGTTGCGCGCCGCATCGCGACAATGGACCGGACTTCACCGGACGTTTTGCGCGAAGTTGAACGCGTACTCGAAAAGAAACTTTCAACCTTGTCCAGCGAAGACTACACGGCGGCCGGCGGTGTCGAAAGCATTGTCGAAATATTAAACCTCGTAGACCGCTCATCCGAAAAATCGATTATCGAATCTTTGGAAGAAGACGATCCGGATTTGGCCGAAGAAATCAAAAAACGCATGTTCGTTTTCGAAGATATCGTTATGCTCGACGACCGCGCCATTCAAAAGGTTATGCGCGAAGTCGATACGCAGGAGCTCGCAAAAGCGCTTAAAGCCGTCGATACGGAAGTACAGGATAAGATTTTCCGCAATATGTCCAAACGCGCGGCAAGCATGTTAAAAGAAGATATGGAATTTATGGGACCGGTGCGTTTGAAAGACGTTGAAGAAGCTCAGCAAAAAATCGTATCGACAATCCGGCGCCTCGAAGACAGCGGCGAAATCGTTATTGCCCGCTCCGGAGAAGATGAACTTGTAGTGTAGGAGTTGCGTTATGGCAAAAACGGTTTTCCGCCCGACGGAAATAACGAAATCCGATAAAAAAGTTATGCTGCAATTGAATCATAACTTTGTCGTCGAACCCGAAGTGCCCGAAGTCGAACAAGTGCCTGAATATACCGGGCCGACTGCCGACGACCTTCGCCGCGAAGCCGAAGCTTTTAAAAAAGACTGGGAGCAGGAAAAACAAAAACTGCTGTCGGATGCCGAAGCCGAAGCGCAGCAAATCATTAAAAATGCCGAACAAGCCGCCTTTGACGAAGTAAAACGCAAAAGCGATCAGGCTTCCGTTACGAAAAAGCAAGCCGAAGAAGAAGCCGAGCGCATCATTACGGATGCGGAAAAGCGTGCGCAGGGCATTATACAGGAAGCCGAACTGAGCCGCGATAAAAATATCGCCGATGCGCGCAAAGAAGGTTTCGAAAAAGGACACGAAGACGGCTACCAAAACGGACATCAGGAAGCGCTGCGCCTTATAAACCGTCTGCACGTTATAGTCGAGCGTACGATGGACAGGCGTAAAAATATTTTGGAAGAAACCGAACAGCAGATTGTCGATTTGGTACTGCTCATCTCGCGAAAAGTCGTTAAAATCATATCGGAAAATCAGCGCAACGTTATTATGTCGAATGTACTGCACGCATTGCGCAAGGTAAAAGGCCGGGGCGACGTTACGATCCGCGTCAATCTTGCCGACATGGAACTGACGAGCGAACACGTTAAGGATTTTATCGAATCGGTAGAAAGCGTAAAGAATATAACGATCGCCGAAGATTCCGCGGTAGACAGAGGCGGCTGTATCGTCGAAACTGACTTCGGTTCCATCGATGCGCGTATTTCGAGCCAGCTTGCCGAACTTGAGCAAAAAATACTTGAAATCTCTCCGATTAAAAACGTTTCGGGCGCTTCCGTCGTCGAGCGCGAATAAGAGGCCCTTTGCCGATGGAAACGATTTTTACCAAATACATGGAAAGAGTTGAACAAACCGAAACCGTGCATTACATCGGCTCGGTTATCCGCGTGCGCGGCATGCTTGTGGAAAGCCGTGGACCGCAGGCGGTTATCGGTGAAATCTGTAAAATAGCGATTCCGTCCGCCGGCACGCATGTGCTTGCCGAAGTGGTCGGCTTATACGATACGACCGTTCAGCTTATGGCCTACGGAGATACGAAGGGCATAGAAATCGGCTGTACGGTAACCGCTTCCGGCTCCGTGCTGCAAGTGGCGGTCGGCCGGCAGCTGCTCGGACGCGTACTCGATGCGGTCGGCAAAGCATACGATAAAAAAGGCGAGATTGCCGCCTCGACATTTTATCCTGCAATCGCGTCTCCCCCCGATCCGCTCGACCGCACCCCGGTCAATAAAAGGATTGTTACCGGCGTGCGCGCAATCGATTCGCTTTTAGCCGTCGGAAAAGGACAGCGGCTCGGTATTTTTTCCGGATCCGGTGTGGGAAAATCCACGCTCTTGGGAATGATTGCGCGCAACACAAACGCCGACGTCAACGTTATTGCGCTCATAGGCGAGCGCGGACGCGAAGTGGTTGACTTTTTGCAGCGCGACTTGGGCGAAGACGGCTTGAAGCGTTCCGTTGTCGTTGTCGCAACCTCCGATCAGTCCCCGATAGCGCGCTTACGCGGCGCGTATACGGCGACCGCCGTCGCCGAGTATTTTCGCGACCAGGGAAAAGACGTTATGCTTATGTTCGACTCGGTTACGCGTTTTGCGCGCGCTCAACGCGAAATCGGCTTGGCCATAGGCGAACCGCCCGCCCAGCGCGGGTATACGCCCAGCGTATTCGAAACGCTGCCCAAACTGCTTGAGCGCAGCGGTACTTCGCAAAAGGGAAGTATCACCGGCTTTTATACGGTGCTGGTTGACGGCGACGATATGGACGAACCCGTGTCGGATACCGTGCGCGGTATTTTGGACGGACACATCGTATTGAACCGCAAACTTGCGCAAGCCTATCATTTTCCCGCAATCGACGTACTCGCGAGCATAAGCCGGCTTTCCAAGCGGGTAACGGGGCCGCAAACGCAAAAAGCCGTCGCCGCGATCCGCCGTTCGATGGCGGCTTATGCGCAGTCCGAAGACATGATAACCGTCGGCGCCTATCAAAAAGGCTCCAATGCCGAAGTCGATGCGGCGATAGAACTGCACCCGGCGATTGAGAACTTTTTAATGCAGGAAGAAGCCGAAAAAACGACCATTGAAAAAACCTTAACCGATTTCGGAAAATTGGCCGGCATAGAAATTCCCGCCGAAGAATGGCAAACGGCATGAAGCGCTTTTCGTTCAATTTGCAAAAACTGCTTCAGCTTCGCGAATTTGAAGAAAAGAATGCAAAAACCGCTTTAGCGGCGGCCGTGTCCGAAGCGGAGCGCATAAAAAACGAATTAAAGTCGGTTGCCCTCGAGCGTGTTCGCGTAAATAAAACCCGCAATGAAAATGTTGACACGCTTTTTCTTATAACGCTTGAGCATTATGTAAACCGCCTCGACGTGCGCAAAGAAGAACTGCTGGAAAATCTTGCCGAAACGGAACTGCTCATTGAACAGCGCCGAGTTCTTTTTGCCGCCGCCATGCAAAAGCGCAGCGTTTTGGATAAACTCAAAGAAAAACAGTATCTTACTTGGCGCAAAGGAAACGCAAAAGCCGAAGAAAGCGCATTGGAAGACGCTTTCCGCAAAAACTGAATCAAAAAATGCGGCAAGCCAATATTTAATACTTAAATTCGCTGCCGCCTATGAATTCGCGTATAATCGATTGACCCGGAACGAAGTTTGCGGGAATGGGCGAAAAGTTGCTTAAAAAACGCAGCAGGCGGCCGGCTTCGGCATATTCGCGCTGCAAGGGCGTTACGCAGCGCAAAAGCGGCTCCGCGTACACCTTGAGTACGGAAAGCTCATAGTCGAGAGCCGTGTTCAGCATGGCGTTCGCATTGTCCTGAAACGGAAATATGTGGAGCCGCTCGCCCTTTTGTACGTTCGGCCACATTTTTATCGTTTCCGAGGCCGACTTGCCCCTAAACTGCGAATCACGCACAATGCGGCGGATGAGCCGGTTGTCGCTGGTCGGAATACGGTTGTGGTCATCCAAATTGAGCTGGGTGAGCGCCGAAAGATATATTTTGAACTTTTGTTCTTTCGGCACCGAGGGCGTCAGCTTATCGTTCAAGCCGTGGATGCCTTCCATAATCAAAATATTGCGCTTTTCAAGCTGCATAGTCTTGCCGCTGTAATAACGCTTGCCTTCCACAAAGTTGTACGAAGGAATGCGTATTTCCTTGCCGTCGAACAAGTCCTGCAAATCGCGGTTAAGCTGTTCGACGTCGAGGGCTTCGAGCGCTTCGTAATCGTACTCGCCGTTTTCGTCCCGCGGAGTCAATTCGCGCCCCACATAGTACGAATCCAATTCGATAACCTTAGGCTCATAACCGAGCACTTGCAGCTGCATCGTGAGCTTTTTTGACGTGGTTGTTTTGCCCGAACTTGAAGGGCCGGCGATGAGGACGGTTTTTACGTCGCCCGAATCTTTTATTTGGTCGGCTATATCGGCAATGCATTTGTTTTGCAGGGTTTCCGTAACGTTTACAAAATCGCTTACCTTGCGCTTCGAAATCAATTCGTTTAAATCGGCGGCGGACGTCACGCCGAGCAGTTTGCCCCAATCCTTGTACTGTTTGTACACATTAAAAAGCTGCGGGATGTCTTCGAATTTGCCGATGCGGTCGGGTTCGGACGTTTTCGGATAACGCAGCAAAAAACCTTCGCGGTAGGGCATAACATCGAAAAGCGTCAGATAACCGGTCGAGGGCAAAAGCGGACCGAAGTATAAATCCGAAAAACCGTTGAGCGTATTGATTTTAAAATGCGGCGGGCAGATAAAGTTCAGCTGTTTGCGCGTTTCCCGCAAATTCAGTTTTTCAAACAGTGTAATCGCTTCTTCATACGAAATAAAACTTTGGCGGATCGGATAATCTTTTGCGACAAGATCTTCCATTTTTGTCTTAAGCATGTTGACGGATTCGGCCGATACGGGAGCGTCCGTGTCGAGCGTGTAGTAATAGCCGTAGCCCAAACTGTGGCCGACCGCCAAGCGTTTGCCGGGGAACAGTTCGTTTGCGGCGGCGGCAAGCAAAAAGCACAGCGAGCGCCGGTATATTGCCGATCCTTCGGAAGAACCCGTGCACACCGGTTCGAGCGTTCCGCTGTTTTGAAGCGGCTGGATTAAAGAACATATTTCGTTGTTAAAGCGCACGGCGATAATCGAAGAAGCCGGCTCGCCGAAAAAGTCCAACAAATCACAGGCCTTGCAGCCGGCTGCGGCTTGCATCGTTTTTCCGCCCGAAAGCGTCAAAGTAATCGTATTCATATGAAGCATTGTAAAAGAACGGGAGACTTTTGTACAGACGGAAGTCCGACAAAAAGAAATACTTTGTTTTTCTGCGCGCACTATTTGAAATAGGCGGCAATATAGGAGTCTTTTTTATAATCCTGTTGTTCTTATATTGACACGACATTCGTATTTTACAATACTAAAATCAGGAGGTGATCGGGCGTGGAAGACCAAAGTATACGTGTACCGAAAAAGATTTTGCTGTTTGATTATTTGACGAATTTCGGCTGGGTTGCGGGGAATTTTGTAACGAATTTAATATTCGGAGCAACTGGCAGTATCGCTCTTGTAGTAAAATCAAAATCATTTATGTGCGTTATTATACTTATTGCCCTTGTCCCCATCCTTAAACGCCGTATGCTTTTACCGCCGATTATTCAGTGGAAAAAAAATCCTTTAAAAGCGCAAAAAAATATTTTACTTTATGAAAGGCTTTTGATTGTTATTCCGCTTGTTCTTGCCGTATGCGGACCCGTCGTTATCGGAATTGAAAAAAAGTTTATCGATGATTTGAATTTCTTTTTTGCGCTTATGCTTATTACAAGCGGAAATATCTTTGTAATGGCTCCGTTTTTTGCTTCGCAAACCATACGGGAGCTGGAAAAATGGACGTCCTTTGTTCCCGTCGATAAACGGTATATACGCGGCTTGCCGATGAGCGTTGCGCTTGTAGCCTTTTCTTGTATGCTCGGTACCGTTTTTGTTTGCGCGGTTCCTTTGTTGCGTTTAAAGCAAACCGACAACGTATCGGTTATTCTTTTTAAATCCGTTTTGCCGGTTTTGATATACGGGATTGTTTTTGTGATTTTAAATCTTGTTTCAACTGCAAAAATGACGGCGAAACGCATATTGCTTTTGCAAAACAGCATTCAGCGATTGGCGGAAGGAAATTATCGGCAAGACTTCGTTCAAATTGATTCGCGGGATGAGTTGGCTTGTTTAATAACCGACTTTAATACGTTTTTAAAGTTTAACCGACAATTCCTTAAAGATCTTTTATACACGGTTGAATTGCTCAACGAAGCTTCGGATCAGCTTTCCGTGAATATGGACGAAACCTTACAGGCCGTTACACATATTACCGAAAACATTTCTCAAGTTGACGGACGCATTCAAAATCAAACCGCGGGCGTATTGGAAACCCAAAGCACTGTAGAGCAAATTGCACGTAATCTTGAAAACTTGGATAAAAATATCGGAAGCCAGTCGGCGGCGGTCAGCGAGTCGGTTGCGACGATTGAACAGATGACTTCAAATATACACTCTGCCAGCAACGTTGTTTCCGGTAATATGGATACGATAAATGAATTGAATTTTGCTGCAACCGAAGGAAATCGCGTAATCAACGGCACATCAGAAATTGTGCAGATTATCAGTAACAGTTCCGAAGGCCTCTTGGAAGCCAGCAGTGTTATTCAAAATATTGCCGAACAAACGAATCTTTTGGCGATGAATGCCGCAATCGAAGCTGCTCATGCGGGCGAAGCCGGAAAAGGATTTGCGGTTGTTGCGGACGAAATCAGAAAACTTGCCGAAGAATCAAATTCACAAGGAAAAACGATTACGACGGTGCTTAAAGAACTTAAAGACAAAATAGAAGAATTAAGTTCATCCGCAAAAACGGGCGAAGTTCAGTTTACACAGATTATGAATCTTTTGGAACAGGTGCGCAATCGCAGCAGTGAAATTATGCATACGATGAACGAACAAAGTTCCGGCAGTACGCAAATACTTGACGCAGTGCGGGAAATCAATGATATTACGGTGAAAGTAAAAGAGGGTTCCGTCGAAATGGTAACAGGAAACGATGAGGTCGGCAAAGAAACGGCAAACCTCGTGGAAGTGTCACAGGAAATAAATGAGCGTATGAAAAATATAAGCTCAAGCGTTACCAAGATAACCGAATCCGTAAACGACGTTGTTGCGGCAAGTCAAAAAGACAGGGAAGCGCTTGCGCAAGTGGTTAATCACTTAAATCGATTGACCGTTTAGATTTGTTTGTTATTTATAAAATATCTCTCTATATAATATTCACCGTTTTCCGTTTTTTTTACCGGCGCGGCCTATAATAAGGGGTATGGGAACGCTGTTTAAAATCGGTTACGGAATACGAGCGACTTTTGCATGCGGTATGTCCGCACTTTTTGCACCGCAAAACTGCTTGTCGTGCGGCGATTTTTGTACCTATCTGCCGCTGTGCGCGCGCTGCCGAAGCGAACTTGAAAGCGGCATTGCGCCGAAAGAAAGGCGCTGCACTTTTTGCGGCCGTATTCTTATATCCGAAAAAGAAAGCTGTCTGGAATGCCGCGAGGCAAAACTTTTTACCTTTTGCGACGGTGCATTTCCCCTGTATCCGTATCTGCTGTGGAAAAAGGAATTGCTTTTCCGCTGGAAGATGGCCGGCAGCCGTTCGCTGTCGCCGTTTTTTGCGCGCGTGCTGTTCCGGGTTTTGCAGCGCTACTATGAAGGTTTTACAGTCATTCCCGTTCCGCCGCGCCCGGGAAAAATCAAAAAGGCCGGCTGGGATCAAATAGCGGATTTGTGCCGGTACTTGCGCGGTTTGTACGGAGTCCGCGTGTGCAGGGCGCTGGTCAGAATGGGCACGCAGCAGCAAAAAAAGCTGGGCCGAAGCGAGCGTCTTCGCCGATTGGGAAAACAGTATGCGCTCAAAAGCGCGTTCAAAAAAGCTGCATGCGCTCAAAAACTTCCGCATCAAGCCGTCCTTCTCGACGATATTATGACAACCGGCGTTACGCTCGAAACTTGCGCGGCGCTTCTTAAAGAAGCGGGCGTTCAAAAAGTCTATGCGCTGACCTTATTCGCCTGTTGACAGTCTCGGCGCTAAGTGTTATAGTAGACAAGAACATAGTAATATCCTCAAAGCTGGGAGTCGTTCAAACGGCTCTTTTTTTTTACACAGGGAAAAAGATGGAGTATACGCCTCTTGAAAGTCAGCCATATTATTCCGAATGCAAGGGCCTCGTTGAAGGCTTGGGGTATATCCTGGTTGAACTGAAAATCGGCCGTACGCATTCGGCGGTTCAAATCCGCGCCGTTATTTCGCGGCCGCAATCCGCACAAAATGACGATGCGCAGGGAATCGGCGTAAACGATTGCGCAAAAGTGCACCGTCTTTTGATGCCGCGTCTTGAAGCTTTGCTGAATGCGCAGGATGTTTCTATGGAAGTAACTTCGCCGGGTATGACCCGCAATATAAAAAATGCGGCCGAGTTCGCTTTATTCGTCGGAAAAAGCGTTCGCGTGTGGGATACAAACGCTGCTGATTGGATATGCGGCATTATCGAAAGTGCAGGATCCGAATCGCTCGATATGACACTTTCGGGAACCGGCGAAACTAAAACCTTTGCGTATGAACATATCGCAAAGGCAAAATTGGCAGATACGGAGGGCTGAAAATGGCGTCACAATTAGCGGAGGCAATTCACCAGCTTATTCAAGACAAAGGCTTGACTGAGGAAGCTGTTTTAAAAACAGTTGAAAATACGATAAAGGCGGCGTATAAACGCGCATACGGTACATCGGATAATTGCTATGTCGAATTCGAAGACGATTTAAGCGACGTGTCGGTGTATTCACGCAAAATGATTGTGGACGGCGTTTATGATCCGGTTACCGAAATCGAACTTGAAGACGCGCTGAAAATGAGCCCCGACTGCGAAGTCGGCGACGAGATAGACATTCTCATAGATCCGCGCGATTTTGAACTTTCGGCCGTGCAGACGGGAAAGCAAACCGCTCATCAAGCCTTATCCGAAATTCAAAAAGACACGCTCATGGCCGAATACAAGGATAAGGTCGGCGAAATTATCGTCGGTTATTATCAGCGCGAGCGCAACGGCAATATTTACGTGAACTTGGGCAATGTGGAAGGAATCCTTCCCGTAAAGTTCCAATCGCCGCGCGAAGTGTACCACAAAAACGACCGCATACGCGCGCTTGTCGTGGACGTAAAAAAAACGTATTCGGGTTTGCAGGTGGTGCTGTCCCGCACCGATCCCGAATTGGTACGCGCGATCGTCGAATTGGAAGTTCCCGAAATTTACGATAATACGGTCGAGATTTTTAAGATTGTCCGCGAAGCCGGCTACCGCACGAAAATCGCGGTTTTTTCGCACCGCGAAGACGTTGACCCGGTCGGTGCTTGCGTCGGCTTAAAGGGTGTGCGCATTCAAGCGGTCATACGCGAGCTTGAGGGCGAAAAAATCGACATTCTCCGCTATGATCCGGATCCGCGCGTATTTATAAAGAACGCGCTTTCGCCGGCCGAAGTTACCGGTGTGGTTATTTTGGACGAAGAAAAACGTCAAGCTTTGGCCGTCGTTCCGGAAAGCCAGTTTTCGTTGGCGATCGGCAAGCAGGGTTTGAACGTGCGCTTGGCGAACCGCTTGGCCGATTGGAACATCGACGTAAAAACCGAAGAACAATATGAAGACTTCGATCAGCTTTTAGCCGAATCGCGCAAAGCCGCCCGCGATCTGTTTAACGAATCCGATGAAGAGGTGTATGAAATCGCTTCGCTTGCCGAATTGCCCGGTGCGGATCAAAAAACGGTTGAGGTTTTGGCTGCTCACGGCATAAGCGACATTCAGGATTTTATTACGGCAAAAGAAGAAGGCAAGCTTGCCGACATGGAAGACCTTTCGCAGGAAAGCATAGATGAAATCGGCGCCCTCATCGATCAAACGGTTGAATTCGTCGAAGACGGAACTGCCGAAGGCGCCGAAAATTCCGAAACGGCCGCAGCTCAAGCAGGCGCGAGCGAAAACGAAAGCGCGGAAAACGAAGCGGCGCCTTCCGGCGAAGCGGATGAAGAAGTATACGAATGTCCCGAATGCGGGGCAAAAATAACGACCGATATGACAAATTGTCCGAATTGCGGTATCGGTTTAAGTTTTGAATATGAGGACGAAGAGTAGGATTACATGGCGGAAGAATTGGATAAAAAACCGAAGTTCAGAGTAAACAAGCAGCGGCCCGAGCAAACGCCGCCGGCAGCATCCGCTGCGGGAACGGCTGCGCCGGAAAAGAAAAAAGTTGTCGTCGTAAAAAAGAAAACCGCGGCGCCCAAGCCGGAAGGTCATGCTTCCGTGCGGGTTGCGGTTAAAGCGGTTCCCGCTTCTTCGGCCGCGCCTTCAAGCGAAAACCTTTCTGCCAAAAAACCGTCTTCGATTTCCGAATTAAGTCCGCCCCGTCCCAACGTAAAGCAGGGCAATCTTGCAGGCCGTCCCTACGGGGCTTCCGGGGCAAGGGTACAAAATAGACCGAACCGCTATCAGGATTCGGGCTTTACCGGAGCGCAAGCGCGCGACGGCGCTCAGTCCCGCGACGGTTTTCAGGGCAGGGGAGAACGCCCGTCATACCAGGGCGGCAGGCGCGATTCTCAAGGCGGATTCGGCGCACAAAGAGGCCGCGAAGGCGGCTATAGGGCGGGCGGTTTTCAAGCCGGCAGAACCGGAAGCGGTCCGCGCCGTCCGGGCGAAGGGCGAAGCGCCGGCGGAAGACCGGGCTTTATGCCGCGTCCGGGATTCGGCGGTTCTCAAGCTCCGCTTCCCGAAGCGAAAAAAACGCCTTCAAAGAAAACGTTCACAAAAAAGAAAGCCGTCTATTCGCGTAAAGACCGCGAAGAAGATTTGGAAGATAAGCTGTTCAATCAGAAAAAAAAGCAAGCGTCAAAAGCGAGCGTAGTTCCCGAAAAAATCGAAATTATGGAAACCGTTTCCGTTTCCGATTTGGCGAAAAAGATGAACTTAAAAGCGTCGGAAATTATCGCCAAACTGATGTCGATGGGAATGATGGTGTCGATTACGCAATCCATCGATTCGGATACGGCGACCTTGCTTGCTTCCGAATACAACTGCGATGTAAAGGTCGTCAGTCTGTATGAAGAAACGGTTATCGCAACCGAAGAAGACAGCGAAGCCGATATGGCTCCCCGGCCGCCGGTTGTTACGATTATGGGACACGTCGACCACGGAAAGACAAAAACCCTCGACGCAATCCGCAGTACGAACGTTGTTGCGACCGAATTCGGCGGCATTACCCAGCACATCGGCGCATATATGGTCGAAACGCCTAAGGGACGTATTACCTTTTTGGATACGCCCGGTCACGAAGCCTTTACGATGATGAGGGCGCGCGGAGCGAAGGTTACCGACATTGTCGTGTTGGTTGTCGCCGCCGACGACGGCGTGATGCCGCAAACGGTCGAAGCGATAAACCACGCAAAAGATGCCGGAGTCCCGATTGTCGTTGCGGTAAATAAAATCGATAAACCCGAGGCAAACCCCGACCGCGTTATGACGCAGCTTTCCGAGATGGGGCTTATGCCCGAAGAATGGGGCGGCCAAACGCAGTTTGTAAAAATCAGCGCGCTTAAAAAAGAGGGCTTGGACGAGCTTTTAGACGCGATATTGCTGCAAGCCGAAATTCTCGAATTGAAGGCGAATTGGAAGTGCCGCGCCGAGGGAAAGGTTATAGAATCGCGCATAGACCACGGGCGCGGTGTTGTCGCGACGATTATCGTCGAGCGCGGAACGCTCCGCACCGGCGATCCGTACGTTGCAGGTATTTATTCCGGCCGCGTGCGTGCAATTTTTAACGACCTCGGGCAAAAAATCGACGAAGCGACTCCTTCGATGCCGGTTGAAATTCTCGGTTTGGAAGCCATGCCGAATGCCGGCGATCCCTTCCAAGTTACCGACACCGAACGCACGGCGCGCGACGTTTCGCTTAAGCGGCAGGAACTCAAGCGCTTTGAAGACGCAAAGAACATCAAAAAAGTTACGCTCGACAACCTCTACGATACGATCGACGAGGGCGGAGTTATGGAACTTAAGGTTATCGTTAAAGCCGATTTACAGGGTTCCGCCGAAGCGCTTAAAGAATCGCTCGAAAAGCTGTCGACGCGCGATATACGTTTGGTTGTCATTCACTCTTCGGCCGGTGCAATCAACGAAAGCGACGTTATGCTTGCGGCCGCCGACTCGAACGCGATTATCATCGGCTTTAACGTGCGTCCCACGCCCAAAGCGAAGATTTTGGCCGATCAGGAAAAAGTCGATATCCGCAAATACAATATTATTTATAAAGCGGTTGAAGAAATCACCCTTGCGATGGAAGGCATGCTTAAACCGGACGTCAAAGAAGAAGTTATCGGTATGCTGGAAGTGCGCGACACGTTCAAAGTGCCGAAGGTCGGCCTTATCGCCGGATCCTACGTTACGCAGGGACTTATCAAGCGCACGAGCAGCGTAAACGTTATCCGTGACGGCATCGTTATTTACACGGGTAAAGTGTCTTCGCTCAAGCGGTTTAAAGACGATGCGAAAGAAGTCGCCGCGGGATTCGAATGCGGCGTCGGCATAGATCAATGGCACGACATTAAAGTCGGCGATCAGCTTGAAGTGTTCGAATACACGGAAGTTGCGCGCAAACTCGGCGACAGCGAAAGCGCTTCCAAAAAAACTTCGAAAAAAGAAAAGTCGAAGGCAGACACCTCCGGAGGTGCCGACCCGAAGGCTAAAGACGCTTCACCGGCAGCTTCCGCGGCAAAAGAATCTTCGGATTCGGAGGCTTAAAGCCGATGGGAGAATTCCGTCTTATTCGCTTGGGCGAACAGATCCGGGAAGAAATCGCTTCGATGATTATTTCCGAGCAGATAAAGGATCCGCGTGTTTCAACTTTTTTGAACGTCAATCGGGTTGAAGTGAGTCGGGATTTGTCCTTTGCGAAAGTATACGTTTCCAGTTTTTTGACCGATAAATCGACCGAAAAGGGCGTTAAAGGCTTGGAAAATGCCGCGGGCTTTATTCAAACCGTGTTGAGCAAAAAACTGCGTTTGCGCCAATTTCCCAAACTGACTTTTATTGCCGATTCGAGCATAAAGGAAGGAATGGATATGGTGCGAAAACTTAACGAGCTTGAACAGCACGAAGGCGAACGCAAGGTCTGATGGATGTGAGCCCCGTATCCGGCATTTTGCCGTACGCAAAGCACAGCGGTATAACCAGTTTCGCGTCTTTGGGCTGTATAAAAAAAGCGCTGCGCACGAAAAAGGTCGGTCACACCGGCACGCTCGATTCTTTTGCCGAAGGCCTTTTGGTCGTTTTAACCGGAAGCCTTACGCGCCTTGTGCCGTATTTTACTCTTTTCGATAAAACCTACGAAGCCGTTATTTCTTTCGGCGAAGAAACCGATACCCTCGATCCGTGCGGAACTGTTGTGCGCAGCGCACCTTTACCCGACACGGCTTCTTTTGAGCGGGCTTTTGCCGCTTTTCGCGGAAACCTTATGCAGCGGCCGCCCTCATATTCTGCGGTTCATGTAAACGGAAAAAGAGCTTCGGATCTTGCACGGGAAGGAAGGGCGGCTCTCTTACCCGAGCGGGCTGTCGCCGTGCATCAAAGCGATATACTTGAAATGCGCCTCGTGCAGGAAGGCGGGCGGTCCTGTGTGCGTTATGCGCGCGTTTTTTTTCATGTTTCCAAAGGAACGTACATCCGAAGCCTGGCGCGCGATTTGGCAGTAGCCTGCGGTTCGGCCGCGCATCTTATCGGCTTAAAGCGCACAAAAGTCGGCTGTTTCGATATCGCTCAAGCCTCATTTTCCGATATGCTCGGCCCCTTTACGATCGATTCCGTACTGAGCCGTACGCAAGCCGAATCTTCCGCCCGCGGCGGCCCGAGCTATTCCGGCGATAAAAGCGGCGGGGAGGACGGTGAAAACCTCATCCGCCGTTCTCTTATGTCATTTGACCGAAGGGCGGCAAAATACTGCGGGTTCGCTTTGCTTACGCTTCGTCCGAACCGCCGCTTCGATTTTGCAAACGGCAAAACTCTAAAACCCGATTTTTTTACGGATTTTGAGCGCTCACTTCGGGTGCCGCAAGCCTTTGCCGTGTTTTTGCCCGACGGCACGTTTTCAGGCGTCGTCGAGCGGAGTGCGCAAACCGGAAAGCTCACGTACGGTTTTGTTTTACATTAGTGCGCAGCCAGCCATGCTTTCCACTGCTCTTCGCCCTTGTCCAAGGTAGTAAGACCATCAATATAGATGTTTTCAGGTTTGCCTAACGCATAATTGAACATATATGTTCTATTCTTTTCAGCTTCCTCATATATATTGCCTTTGTATCTAACGCCGAATGGATAGAGGA